>JAZNCB010000068.1:0-3201 GCA_046156285.1 Eubacteriales bacterium
CTTTGTGCCGTCCCACGTTGTGAAAACGATACTCAATCGTTTTCACTTAGTGCGCATTTAACTATGCAGGCTGGTATCAAATTTTATATGTTGCTCCGCAGCAGGAATTTGCTGTGCGGGGTGAATTTCATCTAAACGTTCCCTGAATACGACGGGGAGCTAATATCTCCGCACGACGCAATATACCGCGGAAGCGGTATGCGAACCTGTAACTAACCCGAAGGTGTGGTTTATTATATTCCGCGGCAGTCGCATAGTCGCCGTGCGTTGCTCGGTACACTCGCGTCCTACGGCTCCTTGCTTTGTGCCGTCCCACGTTGTGAAAACGATACTCAATCGTTTTCACTTAGTGCGCATTTAACTATGCAGGCTGGTATCAAATTTTATATGTTGCTCCGCAGCAGGAATTTGCTGTGCGGGGTGGATTTCATCTGAACGTTCCCTGAATACGACGGGGAGCTAACATCTCCGCACGACGCAATATACCGCAGGAGCGGTATGCGAACTCACAACAGAAACTATTATTCTTGACCGAGAAATAGTTTACCACAAATTTAACCAAAAGTCAATATAAAGATTTGTGCCTTTCTGTCGTTTCAAAACGAGCGGAGTAAAATAACCGTTCCAATATAGCCCCGTGTCAAATTTCTCTAACTCGATTTTACGAAAATGCAAATAAAAGTTGTCATAAATTTGAGAGTGGGTGAAGCGGGCGCGAAAACGCGAAAAATATTTTTGGTAAAAAACACTAAAAACACCACCTAAATTCGTCAAAAATCTTATGCACACGCGCGAGATTTTACTTGACTTTTATATATATATTGTGATAAAATATATATCGGTAAAGGTTTTTGTAACTGACGGATGAGCGGAAAGAACCGCAAAGGAGCAAAAATCATAATTAGTCGACCGTCTGGGCAGTCTACCTTTATAGGGCAGAACTGCCCTTTTGTGTTTGTAATTTTTTTGAAAGTGAGATATAGAAAATGAAAAAAGTAGCTATCTTAATGGGAAGCGACAGCGACCTTCCAATCGTAGAAAAGGGAATTAACGTTCTTCGTGATTACGGCATTCCGTTTGAGGTTCACGTGTATTCAGCACACAGAACGCCAAAGGAAGCGGCTGATTTTGTCAGCGGAGCATACGACAACGGTTTCGGCGTAATTATCGCGGCCGCAGGTATGGCGGCTCACCTCGCAGGTGCGGTTGCGGCAAACACTGTTTTGCCGGTAATTGGCATTCCCGTTTCCTGCAAGAATACGGGCGGTATGGATGCGCTGCTCGCGACAGTGCAGATGCCGTCGGGCATTCCCGTTGCTACGGTAGCTATTGACGGTGCGGCAAATGCTGCTCACCTTGCCGCAGAAATTCTCGCTCTTTCCGAGCCCTCACTCCGCGAGAAGCTTATAGCTCTTCGCGAGGCAGGAAGAGAAAACGTTCTCAAAAAGAACGCGGCTATTGAAGAAAAATATAATGCGTGAGTTGCGCATCGGAGGAATATTAAAATAACATGGGTGTTTTTGGAATTATCGGAAATGAGAGAACCAACGTCGCATCAAGCGTCTATTACGGTCTCTTTGCTCTTCAACACAGAGGTCAGGAAAGCTGCGGTATCGTTGTAAATGACGACGGCCTTTTTGCAATGAAAAAGGATACCGGCTTAGTTAACGACGTTTTCACTCACGCAGATCTTGACAATCTCGGTCACGGAAATATGGCGATAGGTCACGTGAGATACGGAACTCTCGGCACAAAGGGCAGATCAAACGCAGAGCCTATCGTAGTAAATCATATGAAAGGTAAGCTTGCTATCGCAACCGCAGGCAAGCTCGTAAACGCATACGAACTGAAGCGCGAGCTTGAGCTCATGGGTATGATATTCCATACCTCGAGCGATGCGGAAATAGTATCCTATATTATAACCAAGGAAAGAATAAATTCTGGCTCGATAGAGGAAGCGGTTAGCCGCGCAATGGAAAAGCTCGACGGCGGTCTCACACTTCTTGTAATGTCACCGCAGAAGCTTATTGCCGCAAGGGACAAGCACGGCTTGCACCCCATCTGCTACGGCAGACGCGAGGACGGTCAGTACGTTGTAGCAACAGAGAGCTGTGCGCTTGACACCGTCGGTGCAACACTTATCCGCGAGCTCGAGCCCGGCGAGATAGTTCTCTTTTCAAGAGACGGAGCAGTGAAATCCATAAAGGATCATTGCAATAAATCCCCCGAATCACTTTGTGTATTTGAATATATCTACACCTCACGCCCCGATTCAAGTATTGCGGGCTGCTCGGTACACGATGCAAGAAAGCGCGCAGGAGCGCTCCTTGCGAAAGCACACCCGGTTGAAGCAGACGTCGTCGTTGGAGTTCCCGATTCGGGACTTGACGCTGCAATAGGCTACGCCGAGGAGTCCGGTATCCCCTACGGCATCGGACTTATCAAAAATAAATATATTGGAAGAACCTTTATCGCTCCCGGTCAGGACGTCAGAGAGGATAAGGTGAAAATAAAGCTTAACCCCATAAGCTCAACGGTAAGAGGCAAGAGAGTGGTCCTTGTTGACGACTCGATAGTAAGAGGAACAACCTGCGCAAAGCTTATAAAGCTTCTTAAAAGTGCAGGAGCAAAAGAGGTACACCTCCGCTCCTCCGCTCCTCCGTTCGTAAATCCTTGCTACTACGGCACGGACGTAGACTCAAAGGAATCGCTTATCGCAAGCAAGCACACGGTTGAAGAAATTGCGAAGCTTACCGGTGCAGACTCGCTTGGCTATCTTCTCCTTGAAGACGTAACCAAGCTTGCCGAGTGTTCAAGCTGCAAGGGTTATTGCACTGCGTGCTTTGACGGAAAATATCCGACCGAAGTACCCAAGGCTCCCGTTCAGAACAAATACGACTTCAAAATATCCGACAAACGTTAATTCAATTTGAAATAATAAACGAAAGGTATATATAAAATGAAAAACTCACAATCAGAAAGCTACGCAAAGGCTGGCGTTGACATTACCGCAGGTTACAAGGCGGTAGAACTTATGAAAAAGCATATCGCCCGTACTAAAAATTCGGGCTGTCTTGATGACGTAGGCGGCTTTGGCGGCTGCTTCGGACTCCCGACAGGTATGAGCGAGCCGGTTCTCGTTTCGGGAACAGATGGCTGCGGTACAAAGGTAAAAATGGCTATCCTTATGGACAAGCACGA
>JAZNCB010000069.1:0-5973 GCA_046156285.1 Eubacteriales bacterium
CCGCTTGGCCTCCGACTTGCCAAGACCGACTGCATCCTCGTAGGTGAGCTGATACTCGTCCCAAAGAGCACTTCCGAGCTTATCCTGCTTTTCTTCAAGCTGATTGAGACGGTTTTCGTTTCTAATCATAGCCTCGAAGAAAGTCTGACGGCTCGCGTTCTTTTCTTTGGTTTTCTCTTTTATAAGATTTGTTTCGCGCTCGTACTCGTCGCTATCAAGCTCAACTGCACGGCGCTGTTCGATAAGCTTCTTTGCTTCTTCTTCAAGCTGACGGTATTCTTCTCTGCCCTCAGCCTTTATCGTGTCGATATTAGAGCGCTTATCGTTAAGCTCACGGATTTTCTCGTTTTGATTTTCCTTTTCGCTTGTGAACTCGTCAATTCTCGAATTGATATTGTCTATCATAAGAGAAACCGCTTCGCCGTCCTTGCGAATTTCGGTAATCTTTACGAATACCTCGTTTGCCTTTTCTGAGACCTCATCCGCCTTTTCGTCAAGAACTCCCATTTCAGCGCCCTTTTCGCTTCTGAAAGCTTTGAGTGCCTCAATGCGTTCAAGATTTGCCTCGTGCTCAGCGATAAGTCTCTTGATTTCCTCCTCGGCAAGAGAGCTCTTGCCAATAAGGTTATTATAGTCAAATTTAAGCTTTTCAATTATGCTGCGGTTAGCAGAAAGATTTGCGTTTGCCGTATCAAGAGCCGCAAACTGTGAGCGGGAGAGAGTAAGAAGAAGCTCCTTTTGTTGCTCTGCGTCACGAAGCGTCTCTTGGTTTTTGCTAAGCTCTGCCTTGGTTTTTGCAAGGCTGTCGCGCAGGGCGATAATTCTTTTATCAAGCTCCGCCGCCTTCTCACGAAGTGTCGTAATCTCGGTAAGTCTTGTAAGAATGCCGCTATCGCGCTTTGCGCTTCCGCCCGTATACGAGCCGTTGGTATTGATTATCTGACCGTCAAGCGTTACAAGCTTAACCTTATATTTAAGCTTTTTAGCCGCAAGGGTTGCGTTATCGATATTATCGAAAACTACCGTACGGAGAAGAAGCCTTTCAACGACCGGTCTGTATATTTTGTCGGTATCAACGAGAGTATCAGCTCTGCCAACGTAGCCGGAAAGCGAGCGCGCCGCACGGATTTCCTCGGTTTCGTCAGTTTTTGTAACCTCGCTTATCGGGAAAAAGGTAGCTCTGCCCGCATTTGCCGCTTTAAGCGCCTTGATTGCCGCCTTTGCAACCTCGTCGTTATCGACTACAATATTTTGAAGACTTGCGCCAAGGGCGGTTTCTATTGCCGTAATATACTTTTTATCAACGTTAATAAGTGAGGAAATCGGGCCGTGTACCTTGCCGCCCGCACGGATATTACCCGCCTGCGCCTCACGCATAACGAATTTTATGCTCTCGGCATATCCCTCGAAGTGATCGGTCATGCGTTGGAGCGCATCTGCTCTTTGAGTAAGAGTATCATACTCAACCGTAAGCGAATTAAGGTCGTTTGAGAGCTCCTCGCGCTCTGCGGTAAGCTTTTCTACCGCCTCGCCTGCCGTCTTTATTATCTCTTCCTTTGCGGAAATTTTTACTCTGAATTCGTCAGCCGCAGCCTCGCACCTTTCGGCTTCCTTGAAAAGCTTCTCACCCTCGGTCTCGTAGCCTGCGATTTCACGCTCGATATCCTCGGATTTTGTTGTGTCGCTGACCTTTGAGTTTTTAAGGACGTCTATTCTGATTTTGAGATCGGTTGCAGCGCCCTCCTCAACGGTAAGCTCGTCAAGAGCCTCGGAAAGAGCTTCCTTTAACTTTGAAATATCCTCTTTGAGTATCTGAATTTCGGAAAGATATTCAAGCCTTGTGTCCGAAAGCTTCTTTTCCTCGCCGTCAAGAGCCTCTTTCTTAACGTCGTACTCACGTCTTGAACTAATAAGGTTCTCGATATTTATATCTATCGCCGTAATTCTGTCGCGTGCGTTTTTGATAAGCTCTGCGGAATGTCTGAAATCCGAGTCCGCCATTTGAAGCGAGCTGTCGATTTCGTGAAGCTTCGTATCATTTTCACGGATTTTCTCGTTAAGTCGGTCATACATAAGACGGTTCGACTGAGATTTTTCATAAAGGTTATTGCCCTGTGTTTCAAGGTCCAAAATAGCCTGGTCGATTATTTCGAGCTCGTGCTTTGAGAGTTTGTATACGTTTGTGGCTTCCTCGATATCGTCGATAATCTTCTTTGTATCAAAGAGCCACAGAGAAACGTCCGCTCTCTTCTTTTCCTCGTATATTTCAAGTCCGCGTCTTGCCTTTTCCGCTTCCTTTTCAAGCGGAACTACTCTGTCGCGCAAAACCGAGAGAATATCGTTTACACGGTCGAGGTTGTCACAGGTGTGCTTTAAGTTGCGCTCCGCTTCTTCTTTTCTGTGACGGAATTTTGAAATACCTGCCGCTTCCTCGAAAATCTGACGGCGCTCGTCGCTCTTTTTAGATATAATTTCGGCAACCTTTCCCTGACCGATTATGGAATAACCCTCACGGCCGACACCGGTATTCATAAAGAGCTCGTATACGTCACGAAGTCTTTTCTTTTCGCGGTTTATGTAATACTCCGTATCGCCTGAGCGGAAAAGACGACGGGTAATAGTTACCTCGTCAAAATCCGAGTCGAGACGAGTCTCGGGGTCGGTATTGTCAAACGTAACCGAAACCTCGGCAAAGTTCATCTGTTTTCTTCCGTCCGTACCGCCGAAAATTACGTCCTCTTTCTTTGCCGCACGGATATTACGGCTTGAAAGCTCACCGAGAACCCAACGCATAGCATCGGAAATATTCGATTTTCCACTTCCGTTAGGTCCGACAATTACCGTCGCTCCGCGCTCAAAGGTGAGCACGGTCTTATTCGGGAAGGACTTAAAGCCGTGAAGTTCAAGTTTTTTTAAGTACATATTGATACCTCGTAATCCGAAAGAGTATCACTCTCTCTGAAAATTACGTCTTTCAGTAAGAATTCGTTTATAAGGCGAAGCTTGTTTTTCTTCTTCTGCCCTACCGCCTTTGAGGTTGCGCCTCGCGGTATTAACACCTTGACGGTTTTGTTTTCGTTAATTTTTGTTTTTTCGAGCTTTTCTTTTATTATCGAGAAGTAAATCTCGTTTTCGCAAAGCTCACCGAGAGCGGCGTGGTTGGGTCCTGCGAGATAGGTATCCTCGCCCGTAAGGTTTTCACTGGCGTGAAGTCCTACTCTTATGACCGAAACTCCCGCATCTTTGAATTTTTTGACAATTTTCGCCGTGCGAGCTACTGCCTCATCAATTGTGAGCGGCTCGTACCTCCGAAGCTCTGTAAGCGTTGCAAGCTCGGTATCGCGGAATACAACCGTTGGATAAACTCTTGCGGCCACAGCACCCGAATTTATTATAAAATCCGCAGTTTGCTCTTCACTTTCCGCCGTTGCGCCGGGAAGACCTATCATCATCTGTCCGACAAGCGAAAAACCTGCCTCGACAATAAGCTTTACCGCCCTTTTCTCGTCCTCGAAGCTATGACCGCGCTTGGTTTTAATAAGAACCTCGTCCGAGGTAGACTGAAGTCCGAGCTCGATTATCTTAACACCGTATTTTCCTAAAATTTCGAGTATTTCGGGGCTTATATAATCGGGGCGCGTCGAGCACCTTATGCTTGAAACCTTTCCTCTGTCGATATACCCCTTTGCGATTTCAAGAAGCTCTATCATAAGAGCACGGTCAATGCCCGTAAATGAGCCGCCGAAAAAAGCTATCTCTGTTTCTGTGTTTTCGTCTATTGTGAGCAGTGCCTCGTCGATTATCGGAATAACCCTTTCGGAAGAAAACTCCGAAACTCCCGAGATAAACCGCTGGTTACAGAAAACACATTGGTTAGGACAACCGAGATGAGGGATAAATACGGGAATATTTGCGTGCTTTTTCATATTGAAACACCGAAAAGCAAGAGCGCTTCCCTTGCCGCTATCATTTCCGCGTCCTTTTTACTCTTTGAAGTACCGACACCGACAGTGTTGTTGTTGACACTTGCCTTTACGGTAAAGGTTTTATCGTGCTCCGGTCCGGATTCGTCAGTAACCTCGTAGACAAGCTCGCCTGAACCGTCCTTTTCGATAAGCTCTTGAAGCATTGTTTTATAATCGCCCTTTTGCATATTCGAGGCATTTTCAATCTCGTTCTTCATAAGAGTGAGAATTACTCTTTTACATTCCGAAAGCTCCTCGCCCGAGTCAAGATAAATAGCTGCAAAAAGAGCTTCAATAGCATCTGCTAAAACCTTTTTACGATTGCGGCAGTCGGTCTGCTCCTCGCCCTTTCCGAGATTAAGATAATCACCGAGAGAAATGCTTGTTGCAATTTTAGATAGCGTTTTTTCGCAGACGAGGTGCTGGCGCATTTTCGTGAGCTGCCCCTCCGCGCGATTTTTGTAGCTGTCGTAAAGGTTTCTTGAAATAACGAGCTCAAGCACCGAATCTCCGAGAAATTCAAGTCTTTCATTAGACTCAAAGTTCATTCCGCGACTCTTTTTCTCGTTTGAGTAGGAGGCGTGCGTAAGGGCTGTTTCAAGAAGCTTTATATCATTGAATTTATATCCGATTTTTTCTTCAAGCTCGAAAATTTCTTTTCCGATAGCCATATAGCACCTCCTAAAAATTTATTTATTCGTCGTCGTAAAGACGCTCTGCTTCTGCAAGGAGCTTCTTATCGTCGTAATCCTTTGCAAACGCAGTAATATCTGCGTTAATACCGGTTTTAACAAAGCTTATAGCCTGTCTTACCGCATTTTTAATAGCCTTTGCATCAGATGAACCGTGCGCCTTGATAACCGGCTTTGAGATACCGAGAAGCGGTGCTCCTCCGTGCTCTGCGGAATCAAATCTGTGCTTGATATCGCCAAGCTTTTCCTTCATTGTAAGAGCAGAAACCATCGTAGCGATATTTGTTTTAAGAACGTCTTTTAAGAGTGTGAGCATAAACTTGCCCATTCCCTCAATGCTCTTTAAGAGTATGTTGCCCGTATATCCGTCGGTAACAAGAACGTCACACACACCAAAAGGCAATTCCTTTGACTCAATATTTCCGACAAATTCAAGTCCTGACTCTGAAAGGACCTGATAGGAATCAACCTGAAGCTGATTTCCCTTGTTGTATTCAGTACCGTTGTTAAGCTGACCTATTCTCGGGCGCTCAATGCCGTATATCTTTTCCATATACTTCGCACCCATAAAGGCGAACTGCGAGATATTGTCGGGGGTAACCGTGAGGTTTGCACCCGAGTCCATAAGCAAAACGGGGTTTGAAAGAGGCAAAACTGTTGCGATAGCCGCGCGGTTAATACCGAGAATACGGCGAACTATAATAGTTGCACCCGTGATAAGTGCTCCCGTATTACCTGCCGATACGAAAGCGTCAACCTCTCCGTCAGCAAGCTTTTTAAGACCGAGACTCATTGATGAGTCGCGCTTTTCTCGGACGACGCACATAGGCTTGTCTTCCATTGTGATAACCGACGTTGCGGGAAAAATCTCAATTCCCGTAAGGTCGATTTCGTTTTTGATAGCTACGTCGGATATGATATTTTCGTCACCGATAATAGCGATATCCTCAGTGAATTCACGGTGGGCAAGCGCCGCACCCTTTATCATTTCAAGAGGAGCAAGGTCGCCGCTCATAACATCAATAAGTATTTTCATTATACAAGTAAGAAGTCGAAATTATTTTCGATAATTTCAAGAGAACGGACGGAGTACGCCTCGTTTCTGCACTTCTTTCCTCCTTTTACTTTTTTATCAAAAGGCGCTATAATACCAAAGTTTGCATTCATAGGCTGGAAATTCGAGCTGACACCGCCCTCGCTGACGTAGTGCGAAAGCGCGCCTATCTCGGTTTCCTTCGGGAATACGATAGGCTCTTCTTTAAGTGCGAGCCTTGCCGCGTTGAGACCTGCGACAAATCCCGAAGAGGCTGACTCAA
>JAZNCB010000070.1:0-2308 GCA_046156285.1 Eubacteriales bacterium
CCGAGGATAAGGCTGCCGAGAAGTCGCTTGCCGACTATGTCGGCGGACTGAAGCTCTACGCGGTAGGAGGCGAGGCAAGCTCAGCTATTCAGGGCAAGATCAGCGGCAGAACCTTCAAGCTGGCAGACAACCCGATTGGTATCTCGGAGATCACTCTTACCTTCAAGGGTGGCGAGTGCGTAATGGATTACGTCAACGCGCAAGGAAAAAAATCGCTCACGATCGGTATGTGCAAGAACGCATTCGGGCTCTTCCCCGAGGAAGGCTACTCGAAGGACGTGGGATCGCAGCCTGCGCCAGGTAACTACTACAAGTGTGCGGCTTCCGGTGCTTGGGTAACTCAAAGCAAGTTCTTCGTCCGCGTGCAGATAATCGATACCTACTTCGGCATTCTCAATATTAATTTCGTGTTCAAGGACGAAAATACCGTCGGAATCTATATGAATAAGACCGCCGAGGACTTCCTTGACACCTATCAGGGATACGCCGACGGGCGGGCTTGATTACAAAAATATACGCAACAGTGAAAGCAGCGTCGCAGAAATTATGCGACGCTGCTTCTTATTTTTGATTTTTTTCTCGGTATTCTCTCGGCGTAACACCCGTAATGCGCTTAAAAACACGGGCGCAGTAATTTGCATCCGAAAAGCCGACGTTGATCGAAATGCTTCCTATCGGAATACTTGTAGATGCCAAAAGGAGCTTTGCTCTTTCGATTCTTCTTTGATTTATGTATTCGTTCATTGTGATACCGACGTTTTTGCTGAATATGCGCGATGCATAGGATGAGTTTACAAAATACCTCTCTGCAACAGAGGTCGGTGTTATATTTCTGTAATAATTGATATCTATGTAATTTCTCATTCTCTCGGAAAGGTCGGCTTGGGAGATTTCCTCCTCTCCGTTTATTCTGAGCACGTCGTTTTTCTGCATCATAGCTTCAAAATAGAGCGAAAGCGCGTTTCCAACAGTAATAAGCACGTTTTTATCCACCGTCGGCAGAGCGAGATAAAGCCTTGCGAATTCATCCGCATCTCCGCCGAGTCGCTGTGCGCTTTGGAGTACCGTTTTAATCATATCCTCGTTTTCGATGCGGCACTGACCGACAAAAATTATGCCCACCAGCTTGTCCAAATGAATCAGCGGCACGATAAGCTCGCGCATTCCCATATGACATTCAAAGAAGAAGGGGGCTTTATACTCATTTGCCAGAGCTACTGCGCGTACGCGGTCGCTCTCGTGGCAAAGATTTCTTCCATTCAATAAAGATCTCGTGCGATTGCAAAATTCGCAATAATGGCCTTTATTGCTCCTTACTCCGTCAAGACCGTAATTAAAAAAGGTTTCCAGATCGTAATAGCAAAGACCTACACCCGAAAGCTCGCGGATCGAATTTATAAATTCCGTTATTTTTTTAGCCTGCATTTCGTTCACCTCTAATAAATAATACCACCCAAAGGTTGCCTTGTCAAGCGAAAAAGTAAAAATTGTGCTATAAACAGTAAAGGGATTTCCTTTACTTTTAATTGGGGGTGGTGATATAATGTGGATGAAAGGAGGCTATTATGGTCAAATACAGCGTTGAAGCAGGCTGCTGCTTCTGTCAGGAGTGTCAATATGTTTGCCCCGTCGGTGCAATTTCGATGGATTCGAAGGGGGCACACATTGACGAGGGAAAATGTATAGGCTGCGGAAAGTGCGCGAAAAATTGCGCGTCCGAGGCAATAGTAAGAAAAACTTTTTAGGAGGTACATAATATGCTTAATTACAACAACGGTAAAATTTTTGAAAAAGAAGTCGAGATTCCCTGCTACGGAGAATACGACGTTATCGTCGCGGGCGGCGGTGTCGCGGGTGTCGGCGCGGCTATCGCGGTCGGAAAGCGTGGCTACAAGGTTCTTCTAATTGAGGCAACCTCGGCGCTTGGCGGTCTTCTTACTATGGGACTCGTCAATATTCCTCTCGATTTCATTTCCGGCATCAGCAAGGAGATGCTTGACGAGCTCGAAAAGATCGAAGGGCACTGGCACAGAAACACTAATATCGAAAAGAACAAGCTCGTGCTTGACAATATGATCAAGAAATATGGCGTGGAGGTGCTTCTCGTAACGAGCATAGTTGATGCAATTATGGACGGCGATACGCTGAAGGGCGTTGTTATCCAGACCAAGACGGGCAGAAAATGTGTTTTCGCGAAGAGATTCGTTGATGCTACGGGCGACTCCGACCTTGCATACTATTCAGGAGCTGAAACCGAGAGCGGTCGTCCTGAGGACGGAATGAGTCAGGCGTGCTCGCTTGAGTTCAC
>JAZNCB010000071.1:0-25751 GCA_046156285.1 Eubacteriales bacterium
CTTACCGAAGAGATGGTAGACGTTTACGTTTACACCTCTACGATGAAGACGGACAGCGCAACCAAAATCCAGCTCGGTATTAAGTACGACGAGGAGGACGAGAAGTTCGCGATAAACGTTCTTGACATCGTTGGCGACCACGATTTCACGGACAATTACTATCAGAGCACAACGAGCGGAAACGCAGTTAACGGCGACCTTGCATTCGTAACCTTTACCGTAACCGGTAAGGACAACGTTCCCGTAACCTATACAAACCACCCGATGATAATCGGCAACGATACTAAGTTTGAGGCGCTTTCTAAGTACCTTGCCTCCACAGGCAGCAACGGTATCGGTCAGTACGGTAACATTCCTCAGTATGAGGAAAAGGATGCTGAGGGCACCCTTGTTAACACCTACTCAAATATCAAGATTAACTGGGTTTCTTCGAGAATTACTTACGGCACGGCGCAGCTTGACGATAAGGTTTACGTAACCTACAAGAAAAAGGTCGGAGATGCTGACGCTGTCGACGTTTCCCGTGAGGAAATCGTAATCTCGGGCGAGGAGGGAACGTTTGCCAACTTCCTTCTTGGCAAGGCTATCAACAAGACACTTAAAAAGGACGATACCGACGTTAACCTTACTTACGAATTCACAAACGATGAGGGTAAGGCTGTCGTTTATTCGAATATCAAAATCGAGTGGAAGGCAGGCGACGGCAAGGAGCTTGGAAGCTTCGTTGACGTAACCTTTGATGAAGAGACGCTTGTTAAGGACACCCAGGGTGTTGAAAGAGACCTTAACGGTGCGGCTATCAAGTACTTCATCTATCCCGTTTACTACAAGGAAACTCCCGATTATACGGCGGAACTTCTCGTAGACAAGATTCTTGGCAAGGATATTGATGCTGACACTCTTATCGAGATAATCTTCGCAAACGAGTTTGCAGCTCTTGACGACGATGCAACGGATGCGGAAAAAGATGCGGTTAAGGCGCTTGCAGCAGACTACAAGGTAAGCCAGGATTACGAGATTGCAACTCTTCGCGGCCTTACAATCGCTGACCTTGCAGACAAGATTGCAAAGTATTACACGGATATAGAGAGTGCTAAGAAGGCGCTTACAAACGCAGAGACCGCACTTTCCGATGCACAGACAAAGTACAACACGGCAGAGACCGAGCTTGAAACGGCAAAGGCAAGCGGTGACGAAGCTAAGATAGCAGAGGCTCAGGCTAAGTTTGATGCCGCAAACGAAAAGCTCAACGGTAAGGCTGACGAGGCTGAGGACAAGAAGACCGGCGCAAAGGCTGACAAGGACAGAGCGCAGAAGAATCACGACGAAATCGAAGAGAATAAGAAGAACAACCTCAAAGCTCTTCTTTCTATAACCAAGGCAAACAGTGATGAGAACGTAACTCTTGAAACAAAGCTTTACGACGGATATGAAATCCTTATGTACAATGCTCTTCAAGATTCCTACAACAACGAAATCAAGACAAATATCGCAAGAGAAATCTACTACTTCATCGGCGAGAAGGTAACTCTTAACGGCAAGCTTCCTGAGGAGCTCGTTGAGGACGCATACAACCAGATTTTCGAGAAGTATGAGAGCGATTTCTACACAGGCTCTGATTCAACAACCAAGATAACCAACTACAAGCTCTATGGCGGAAGCTTTGATAAGTTCCTTATCGATATCGTAACCACCGATATTAAGGAGGTTACAACCGTTAAGGAAGCAAAGGCTGCTATAACCGAAAAGGCTAAGGAGAGCGCAGAGGCTATCGTTAAGATCTTCCTCGTAGCTCAGGAATACAAAGTAGTAATAAACGATAACGATTATGAAGAGTTCAAGGATAAGCTTGAAGACTACTATTACTACTACATTCTCTACTACAAGAACTTCGATATTGAAGAGATGGTCGGTGTTAACAACATTAAGACCGCGGCTCAGTTCAATAAGCTTCTTGACTTCTTCCTTGAATTCGAGGAGGTAAAGGCAGAGACTGTTGATGAAAACGGATTCCTCAAAATAGAGTACAAGTACACGAACGCAATTTTCCAGAACAACGAGGACGGCAAGCCCTACGAGTTCGGAACACCTGCATCTGACGCAGCGAAGGACGCAGAATAAAAAAGACTACTAAACCTTGGAAATCCGGCAGTGCTCCTGTCGGATTTCTTTGTAAAAGCTAAAAGAGATGGGGAAGAATATGAAAGAGGTTTCTCTATATACCGACGGCGCTTGCAGAGGTAATCCCGGCAGGGGCGGTTGGGGCGCAATTTTAGTTTACGGCAAATACGAAAAGGAGCTATCGGGCGGCGAGGAGCTTACAACCAACAACCGAATGGAGCTTATGGCGGCAATTTCGGGGCTTCGCGCGCTTAAAGAGCCTTGCTCGGTAACTCTTTATTCCGACTCAAAATATCTTGTTGATGCTTTCTTAGAGGGGTGGATATACTCCTGGCGCGAGGCAGGCTGGCGACGCGGCAAGGAAAAGCTTAAAAATCCTGACCTATGGCAAGAGATTTACGAGCTTTGCGAGAAGCACGAGGTAAAATTCGTTTGGGTAAAGGGACACGCAGGTCACGACTACAACGAGAGGTGCGATGCGCTCGCAACGCAGTTTGCGGATAATATTTGCGGAGATAATAAATGAGCAAAAAAAGTAAAAAAAGGGCCGCCGAGCGAGCTATTGCTACGGCTGCCGAAAGAGAAAAAAGAATAGAGGCGTTTTTGCGGCGAGAGCAAAACAAGCCGAAGAATAAAAAGAAGATAATAATTATTTCGGCTATTGCAGGCGCTTTGATTATTGCTCTTGTTCTCGGAATAGTATTTTCGCTTTTGCCGGGTAAAAAATTCAGCTATACGGAAAGCGCTCTTTCAGAGTATATTGAAATATCCGAAGAGGATTACAAGGGATATACTGTGAGTATCAAAAAGCAAGAGGCAACCGACGCTGACGTTGAGCGAAAGATAATGCGGCTCTTGTACCAAAACCGCGGCGCGCAGGTGCTTGGCGGTGCTACGATATATGCTGAGCCTATTGAAATAGGCGACGAGGTAAATATCTATTACCGCGGCTACGTTGTAGATGAAAACGGCAGGGAAATAACCTTTGAAGACAATACGCTTCGTAACAAGGTTACTCTCGGAGTAGGCTCGCTCGCGTTTGCTTCGGGCTTTGAAGAGAGCCTTATCGGTGTTATTCCCTGGGAGCATAACTATAATCCCGAGACCGACAGATTTACCTCGGGGCTTGTAGAGAGCGGAGACGTTATATACGTTTCCTATACCGCAATATATCCTGACGGAACGAGCGCAAAGCGCCAAAACGACAGAATAGATTTGAAAGCTATGGGTGTTGACGGGCTGTACGGAGAGGGATTTTCCGATTTTATCGTAGGCTCGGAGATAGCAAAAGCGCTTGATGCGAAGACCTTTGCTTACGGCGACGGCGAGGTGGTTTACGCTGATATGACGGTCAACAGTGCGGTAAGATATAAAAATCCGCCGCTTACGCTTGACGCAACCTTCCCGCTTGATTATGAAACCGTGGAGCTCCGTGGCAAGACGGTTAAGTTTGACGTTTATTTTAACGGTATGATTTGCTATACACCTGCGGTTTATGACGAGGCGTTTATCACCGAGACCTTGAAGCTTACCGCAGAAGCCCTCGCAGAATACGAGGGCGGTACTATTATAGAAAAGCACAGAGCCTTGCTTTTTGCCGAAGCTGAGGCTGACAGTGTCGAATTAAAGGAAACGCTTATATCCGAGCAGATATGGGCTCACCTTAACGAAAAGGTTAACGTAAAGAAGCTTCCGAGTGACGAGGTAGCGCTCGTCTACGAGCAGGTTTACGGTACTCTCATACAGGAATATAACAGCTACTATCAGTTCCTATATTCCTCAATAGACGCGTACGCAAGAGCTAAATACAACCTCTCGTCCTATGACAGTATAACTGCGGTAATGGAAAACGAGGCGAAGAGCATCGTCACGGAAAAGCTTATTTTCTATTACATTGCAAGGGCGGAAAAGCTTTTGCCGACGGGTGAGGCGTTTAGCGCGGCATACGATGCGCTCGTTTTGGAGCACCTTAATTATTTTATTGAAACCTCCTATAAGGAAGAGCTTGATAAAATTACGGACGAGCAAGAGAAAAATCAGAAAATAGAACAGATAAAGGCAGAAATGCTTGAATACTACGGCGAGGGATATTTTGAGGAGCTTGTTTATTACGAGGCGGCTCTCGATAAAATATTTGAATTTGCAACCGTAGTTGAGGAATAAACAAAGGGGCTGCTTCATTTAGGCAGAACCCAAAAAGAGCAAAGAAACACAGTTTCTTTGCTCTTGCTTTATATTTTGTGTTTTTAAGGCTGAAATTGATTTCTTTCCTAAATCAAGCGATCCACGAAAGGTGCTTCGCGCAAAGAATTCAGATTTCCTTCGTAAAATTTCTAAAAAACTGTTGATTTATCTGAATTCTTAATGACAGAGCCTCTTTATTCTATGCGAGGAAATTAACAAGGTTTTCTATCTTTACTCTTGCACAAATGCGAAGCGCGGAGAAGTAAAGCGCGTGATCAAAATACTTGCCGATAGCCGATTCATGACGGCCGAATTTAATTCTTGCGGCATCGAAAAGCTCGAGCGCCTTGTCGTTTTCGCCGGTTGCTTTTGCAAGGAATATCTCGGACATAAGGGTAACGAACTCAATATGCTTTTCAAGAAGTCTTATAGTGAGCGTCCGAACCCTTCTGTCAGAATTGTAGTGAGCCTCAACAAACTTCTTTTCCTTTTCGAGAAGAGCATCCATTTCGGGAAGAGCTTTTGCAACCTCCTCGGAAATATATACGTTAGCTCTTCTGAATGCTGACGTTGAGGATATGTAATCGGCGGGAAGAATTTCGCTCATTTTTACGAATATATCGTAAATTTCACGCCAGTCGTCGCCGTAAACGCCCTTGAAATATTCTTCGATAATTTCGTCAAGAGTGAGCGACTTATCGTAGAGCGCCTTTGCATAGGCGTAGTAACCAAGACCGTTTGGAAAGAAAGAGGGAAGCCAGTTCTGTATAATGCCTGAAAAACCGTTTGCCTCGTAGGCTCTTGCGTCCTCGTAAACTCTTTTTGCGGTTTCAAGACCTGTGAAGTCGTAGGTCTGGTGACGCCAGAAGTTGTATTCGAATGAAATTTTGTCGCCGGGGAACGCCTTGTCCCATTCCTTCAGATATGCGAAGTAATCGTAAAGGTGTTCGGGCTCTTTGGTGTTGTTAAGAACGAAGGGCTTTATCTCGGTTGTGTGAGGCTCTTTTGGAAGAGATTCGTAGTAGGAGCGAAGAATAGGCGCAAAGAGAAGCAAAAATCTGTCGGGATTTTTAATTTTTTCACTGATAGGCGCCCAAATGGTGTCGTGATATACGATAAAGGTGACCTTCATATCGTTTCCCCGGCGTGTGAGCTCCTCGTCAATTTCGTTCAGCAAAAGGACGTACCAGTCTGACGGAACTTTCTTGCGGCAGGCGTCGCATTCACAATGGTTGTTCGCAATGTCGTTTAACCAAACATGAAGATAGTCGATATTGGTGTGTGTATCGGCATAGTCGGCAACGTAATCTATGACGGGCTTTCTCGCCGCTTCGTTTGACATACAAAGCTGCGTAAAGAGAGGCACACCGTAAATGAGTTTGCGTTCGCCCTCTTTCATAGCGATAAGCCTGATTTTCTCTTCGGGGTAGAGCGAGGTGTGATATCCCGGATATTTGTGGCCGGGAAGGCTTGGTCTGTCATCACGCCAAAGGCTGTTATCAAATCCGTGAGCCTCGGAAAGCCAGCCGTGACCTATATCGTGAAATTGAAATCCGCGCTTTGCGTATTCAGTTTCGCATCTTCGTTTAATCTGCTTTGAAAATTCCTTTGATACCGGCTCGGGCGGGAAGTTTTCCTCGTTCAATAAATGATTATATTCTGTAGCCTCCGGGTTCATAAACTCAATCATTACCGTGTTTATGCCGACCTTTGCAAGAAAGTCTATTTTGTCAAGATCACTTATTCTTGCGCATTGCGCTCTGTATCTTGTTGTGGGAACGAATCTATGCTTTACGCTCGCAAGGTCTTCGGGATTTTTCGTTGCGCTGTACGGGATATACTCACCGTCAATACCGGGGTAGTAAAATCCGCAGCCCTGCTTTTTAAGATACTCGTAAACCGCAAAAAGCACGGAGCGGGGATTTGAGCCTGCTAAAATTCCCTCGCAGCCCTTTGTGTCGATATAGATAATATCGTCAAGCTCGGTGTTTTCGACGTCGCTCGTATCAAGACCGAAGTCGGACATAAGACCAAGGCGGAAGCCGTCTTTTGCCTTATCGTTATACGAGATTTTTACGTTTCCTGCCTCGGGGCGCATCATACGAAGATACTTTTTAAGCTCCTCTGCGGCGAAGTCGACGACCTCCGAGGCGGTAATTTTATTGATATAAAACATATCATTCTCCTATCGTTAAATTCATTTATCTAACTTTACCATATAAAACGGCAGAAATCTACACAAAAAGAACAAAAAAACGGCTAAAACCAATGATTTTTGTCACTGTTTTCGTTTTTTATTTCAGCAATTTAGGTTTTTCCTTTCAATGAAAAAGCAGAAGCCTTGCAAAATGCACGTCTTCTGCTTTTGGGGTATATTTTCTAATCGAGGTAGTAGGTTACGTCCTCCGGCTTTATTTTAGCGCAAATGCCAAGAGCGGTGAAGTAAAGAGAGTGGCTGAAATACTTTCCGATAACCGGTTCGTGCCTGCCGAATTTAATTCTTGCGGGAGCGAAAAGTTCAAGTCCCTTTTCATTCTCTCCTTTTGCTTTCGCAAGGAATACCTCGGACATAAGAGAAACGAACTCGATATGCTTTTCAAGAAGCCTTACGGCAAGGGTGCGTACTCTTCTGTCGGAGTTGTAATGAGCCTCGACGAATTTTTTCTCCCTTTCGAGAAGAGGAGTGATTTCCGGAATTTTCTCTGCCATTTCCTCGGAAATATATACGTTAGGTCTTTTAAGCGCAGAGCTCGATGAAACGTAGTCGGCAGGGATAAGCTCGGCCATTTCGGTAAATATTTCGTAAATCTCGCGCCAGTCGTCTCCGAAAATGCCTTGGAAATATTCCTCTATAATTTCGTCAAAGGTAAGCGACTTGTTGTACATTGCCATAGCGTAGGTGTAGTAGGAAATACCGGTCGGGAAGTAGGCGCAAGGTCCACCGCACTGGATAACTCCCGAAACACCGTTTGCCTCGTAGGCTCTTGCGTCCTCGTATACTCTTTTTGCGGTTTCAAGACCTGTGAAGTCGTAGGTCTGGTGACGCCAGAAGTTGTATTCGAATGATATCTTATCACCCGTGTAAGCATTATTCCAGGTTTTAAGATATGCGAGATATTCGTAAAGATTTTTCGGGAATACGCACTTATTAAGCTCAAACGGTCTTATCTCGGGCTCGTAAAGCTTTTCGGGAAGAGTGAGAGCATATGAGCGTCTGATAGGCGCAAAGAGAAGCGCAAACCTTTTGGGATTTTTGATTTTTTCTACGAGGGGCGCCCAAACGGTATCGGCGTAGGAAATAAATACGACCTTCATATCGTTTCCACGGCGGGAAAGCTCTTCGTCAAGCTCGTTCATCATTATCATATACCAGTCTGACGGCGTCTTTTTGCGACACGCATCGCACTCGCACTGGTTATTTGAAAGGTCGGAGAGCCAGACGTGAAGATAGTCAATATTCGTGTGGGTATCTGCGTAGTCGGCAATATAATCGACTACGATTTTTCTGCCCACCTCGTTAGACATACAAATCTGTGTAAATATGGGTCTGCCGTAAATAAATCTGCGCTCACCGTTTTTCATAGCAAGGAAGCTTCGTTGCTCCTCGGTATAAAGCGAATCGTTGTGACCGGGGTTATATCCGGGGCGGCCGGGCCTGTCATCTCGTTCAAGGCTGTTATCAAATCCGAGAGCCGCTGTGAGCCAGCCGTGACCGATATCGTGGAAGTGGAAGCCGCGCTTTGCGTATTCTATTTCGCATCTTCGTTTAAGCTGCTTTGAAAATTCCTTTGATACAGGCTCTGGCGGGAAGTTTTCCTGGTTCATCGGATGGTTATACATAGCTGCGGGCGGATCCATAAACTCGATCATTACCGTATTTATGCCGACCTTTGCAAGAAAGTCTATCTGGTCCATATCGTCGGTTCTTGCGGACTGACCTCTGTATCTTGTGGTTGGAACGTATCTATACTTTACGGCTTCAAGGTCTTTTGGGTTTCTCGTTGCGCTGTACGGAATATATTCACCGTCAATACCGGGGAAGTAGAATCCGCAGCCCTGCTTTTTAAGATACTCGTAAACCGCAAAGAGAACGGATCTTGGGTTTGAGCCTGCGATAATACCACGGTTTTCTTTTGTGTCGATATAGATAATATCGTCAAGCTCTGTGTCGAGAACGTCGCTTGTGTCAAGACCGAAGTCCGACATAAGACCGAGGCGGAAGCCGTCCTTTGCGTTTTTATCGTATGAAATTACGACGTTTCCCGCATCGGGGCGCATCATACGAAGATACTTTTTCAGCTCCTCCGCAGCGAAGTCAACGACCTCGGAGGCGGAGATTTTATTGATATAAAACATAGCGATCTCCTGCTTTTTTATTTATTTTAGCATAGTTTAGTGATACAATTCAATATCAAAAACGATATTTTAAGAGTTGTTTTTGATACTATTTGCTCATTTTATATCAACTATATTAAAGAGCATAGGTTGAGTCCTTGGGTTTTATTTGTGCGCAATATTTCAAAGACATATAGTACATATAATATGAGAAATATTTTCCGACAAAAGCCTTGTGGCGACTGAATGTTGTTTTAATCGTTTCAAAGAAATCTTTTGCCGCTTCGTTTTCACCCTTTGCTTTTTTAAGAAACATTTCGCTCATAAGTGAAACGAATTCAACGTGTTTATCGAGAATCATAGCGGTAAGCGCTTCAACACGCTTGCTGCTTTTTTCCCGCGCCTCGATAAAGCTCTTTTCTTTTTTAAGAACGTCGCTCATTTTGGTAAGAGCTTCTGCTCTTTTTCTATCAACGTAAACGTTATCACGGCGAAGCGCATCTGTTGAGGACACGTATTCAAACGGAAGAATTTCGCTGATATCTTCAAAGACGGAGTAAATTTCACGCCAACCGTCACCGAAAATTCCCGAGAAATACTCTTCCTTAATTTCGTCAAAGCTTAAATTTTTGTTATAGATGGTTTTTGCATATACGTAGCAAGCGAATGCCGTCGGGAAATACATATCGGGATAGCCGCACTGAACGAATCCGTTAACGCCAAATCTCTCGTAAGCTCTCGCATCCTCGTAAATTCTTTTTGCAAGCTCGATGCCCGACAGATCAAAGCAGGGGTTGCGCCAAAAATGATATTCAAAAGCTACCTTATCACCGGTGTATGCACGATTCCACTCGTTAAGATACATAAATCCTTCGTAAAGACCCCTCGGATATTTGCAGTTGTTAAACTCGTACGAATTAAGGGTTACGTCGTAAAGAGTATCCGGAAGAGTTTCTGCGTAAGAGCGGTTGATAGGAGCAAACAGAAGAACAAATCTTTTGCTGTTCTTGATTTTTTCGGTAAGAGGTGCCCAGAACGTGTCGGTATAAGCGATAAATGCTATTTTCATATCGTCGCCGCGGCGGGAAAGCTCCTCGTCAAGCTCGTTCATCAAAATCATATACCAGTCTGACGGTGTCTTTTTGCGGCACGCCTCGCACTCGCAATGATTGTTCGGAAGATCGGCAAGCCATACGTGCAGATAATTTACGTTAGAGTGCTTTTTTGAATAGTCGGCTATGTAATTTACAACCTTTTCTCTCGCAGTTTTGTTTGACATACAAATTTGCGTATAGAGAGGCATGCCGTAAATGAACGTTCGTTTTCCGTCCTTCATAGCGAGAAGGCTTTTTTCCTCTTCCGTGTAAAGAGAATCGTGATATCCGGGGTATTTATATCCGGGGCGGTTAGGCTTGTCATCTCTATCAAGCGTAGAGTCAAAGCCAAGACCTTCTGCAAGCCAACCGTGTCCTATGTCGTGGAAGTGCATACCGCGCTTTGCGAGGTCCGCCTCGCATCTTCTTTTTATCTGCTTTGAAAAGCCGAGGTCAAGCGGTGTAGGCTCTGTATAAACCTTTGACGTATCGTTTAGATATTCGAACACGGGAGGGTTCAAAAATTCTATCATAGAGGTGTTTATACATTGCTTTGCGAGAAAGTCAATGTAATCGGGGTCGTGAGTTAAACCGCCGTGACCTCTATATCTCGTTGTGGGAACAAATCTATGCTTTACGCCATTAAGGTCCTTTTCGTCGGTTGTGTTGCTCGTCGGAATATACTCGCCGTCAAAGCCGGGGTAGTAAAATCCGCAGCCCTGCTTTTTAAGATACTCATAAACCGCAAAGAGAACGGATCTTGGGTTTGAGCCTGCGATAATACCACGGTTTTCTTTTGTGTCGATATAGATAATATCGTCAAGCTCGGTGTTTTCAACGTCGCTTGTGTCAAGACCGAAGTCCGACATAAGACCGAGGCGGAAGCCGTCAGTTGCTTTTTCGTTATACGAAATTTTAACGTCTCCTGCGTCGGGACGCATCATACGAAGATATTTTTTAAGCTCCTCTGCGGCAAAGTCAACGACCTCGGAGTTTGAAATTTTATATACGTAAAACATAGCTTAAATCTCCTTTTATTAAAGCACGTAGGTTGAATCCTCGGGCTTGATTTTTACGCAATAGGTGAGCGCGCTGTAATATAGGCTGTAAAGCAGGTATTTTGAAAGAAGCGGCTTATGACGTGCCATTTTTGCTTTCATCTCTTCGAATTTCTCTGCCGCAATATCGTTTTCGCCCTTGGCCTTTGCAAGAAATACCTCGCTCATAATGCTGACAAACTCGATATGCTTATCAAGCACTTTGAGGGCTGTCATTTCAGCACGGGATTTTGTATCGTTGCGAGCCTCGATAAACTCTCTTTCCATATCAAGTACGGTCTTGATTTCGGGAATTTTTTCTGCTCTTTCTTTATCTACGTAAACGTTTTTGCGAAGAAGCGCCTCGCTTGACGATACGTACTTAAAGGGAAGAATTTCGTTTATTTTCTTGAATATTTCGTATATTTTTTCAAAGCCCTCGCCGAAAAGACCGCCAAGGTATTCTGCGACAAGCTCGTCAAACGAGAGCGCGTCGTTGTAAAGAGTTCTTGCGTATACGTAGTAAGCAAGAGCGGTGGGGAAGTAGAGGCAGGGATAACCGCACTGAATAAAGCCCGAGAAGCCGTTTTCGGCATAAGCCTTTGCGTCCTCAAAAACTCTTCTTGCGATTTCGATACCGGTCATATCGTAGGTCATATGACGCCAGAAGTGATATTCAAAGGTAATCTTATCACCGACGAATGCTCTGTCCCACTCTTTGATATAAGCGAAATCCTCGTAAAGCGATTCGGGGAACTTGCACTTATTCAAAACGAAAGGATTAAGCTTTACTTCGTGCAAGGTTTCGGGGTAGGTCATAGAATAGGAGCGCTCGATGGGAGCTACGAGAAGAAGGAATCTATCGTTGTTTTTGATTTTCTCGTAAAGAGGCGCCCAGATAGTGTCGGTGTAGGCGATAAATACCACCTTCATCTTATCCTCGCGACGTGAAAGCTCCAGATCGAGCTCGTTTAAGAAAATCATATACCAGTCGGACGGAATTCTCGTTCGACACTTCTCGCACTCGCAATGGTTGTTCGGCAAATCGCCGAGCCATACGTGAAGATAATCTATGTTGGAGTGCGTTTTCGAATAGTTTGCAATGAAGTCTACGATTTTGCGTCTTGCAACCTCATTAGACATACAAATCTGCGTGAACATGGGTTTGCCGAAAATGAATTTGCGCTCACCGTTTGTCATAGCGAGGTAGCTTCTTTGCTCCTCGGAATAAAGCGAGGTGTGGTAGCCGGGATACTTGAAGTTGGGACGGTTAGGCTTATCGTCTCTGCCAAGAGAGTTGTCAAATCCGAGAGCCTCGGTAATCCAGCCGTGACCGATATCGTGGAAGTGCAGACCGCGCTTTGCAACCTCGATTTCGCACTTGCGCTTAACTTGAAGAGCAAAGTCTTTGTTAAGCTCCTTTCCACTGCCAAGGGGGTTGTCGTAATCGAACGTATATTCATTGACACCGGGGTTGAAGAACTCTATCATTGCGGTGTTGATGCCAAGCTTTGCAAGAAAGTCAACCTGCTCGGTATCGTAGTAGAAAACACTCTGTCCTCTGTATCTTGTCGTGGGAACAAATCTATGCTTTACGTTTGCAAGGTCCTTTTCGTCGGTTGTGTTGCTCGTCGGAATAAACTCGCCGTCAAAGCCGGGGTAGTAAAATCCGCAGCCCTGCTTTTTAAGATACTCATAAACCGCAAAGAGAACGGAGCGGGGATTTGAGCCTGCGATAATGCCTTCGTTTGCCTTTGTGTCGACATATATAATATCGTCAAGCTCGGTGTCGAGAGCGTCGCTCGTATCAAGACCGAAGTCGGACATAAGACCGAGACGGAAGCCGTCAGTTGCTTTTTCGTTATACGAAATTTTGACGTTTCCTGCGTCGGGGCGCATCATGCGGAGATACTTTTTAAGCTCCTCTGCCGCAAAGTCTATTGCCTCTGCATTTGAAATTTTGTTTATGTAGAACATAGTGCTTCCTTTCTTTATTAAACGGTAAAAATAGAGTCCTTCAAAACGAGCCTTACACAATTTCCGAGAGTTCCGAAGAAGTGAGCGTGGTTGAAATATTTACCGATAACGGCTTCGTGTCTTCCGAATTTTACTCTTGCTTCATTAAAGAGTTTTAGTGCCTTTTCATTTTCGCCCTCAGCTTTTGCAATGAACACCTCGCGCATAAGCGAAACGAATTCAACGTGCTTTTCAAGAAGTCTTATTGCCATCGTGCGCACTCTTCTGTCACAGTTGTAGTGCTCTTCTACGAACCTCTTTTCCTCTGCGACAACGTCAGCTAT
This sequence comes from Eubacteriales bacterium, assembly GCA_046156285.1. Classification (GTDB taxonomy): domain Bacteria; phylum Bacillota; class Clostridia; order Oscillospirales; family CAG-272; genus UBA1740. The sequence continues at coordinate 13,072 of JAZNCB010000071.1, forward strand.
TTTTGAAATAGCTTCTGCTTTTTCTTTGGAAAGGTAACCGTTAGGACGTCTTTTTGCAGAGCCTGTGCAAATGTAATCGTAGGGGAATGCGTCTGCTATTTTAGTAAATATATCGTAAATTTTTTTCCAATCCTCGCCGAAGATACCGAAAAGATATTCTTCTACTATTTCATCAAACGTGAGGTTTTTGTTGTAAAGAGTTTTTGCATATACGTAGTAGCCGAGACCGGTTGGGAAAAACGTGCAGGGTGAGCCGCATTCAATAACTCCCGCAACACCGAATTCTTCATAAGCTCTCGCATCCTCGTATACTCTTCTCGCAACTTCAAGTCCCGAAATGTCCTGGGGCATAACACGCCAGAAACGGTATTCAAAGGAAATTTTGTCACCCGGGAAAGCGTTTTCCCACTTTTTGAGATGAAGCAGAGCCTCGTAAAACGAAGTCGGGTTTTCCGATTTGTTATACTCGTACGGTGGGAGCTCGACCTTTGGAAGAGGCTCGGGCAGAGTTTTTGAATATGAACGAAAAATAGGAGCGAAGAGAAGCGAGAATCTCTTGGAATTTTTTATTTTTTCCTTGAGAGGAGCCCAAAGAGTGTCAACGTAAGAGATAAATACTATCTTCATATCGTTGCCTCTTCTTGTCATCTCCTCGTCAAGCTCGTTCATCAAAATCATATACCAGTCGGAAGGATTCTTCCTCTGGCAAGCGTCGCACTCACAGTAGTTGTTGTGTCCGTCGGCAAGCCAAACGTGGAGGTGGGTTATGTTTGAATGGTTTTCGGAGTAGTTGCAAACATAATCGATAACCTTACCTCTTGCCTCGGGGTTTGACATACAGAAGTTTGTGAAGAGGGTGGATTTTACGTAAGGGGAGTAAATACCTCTTTTTCCGTTAAGCTCGGCAAGATACTGTCTGACTTCATCAGGGACGTTTTCATCGCTGTATGAGTTGGAGGATAGAGTCGGGGAATTTACAAACGCATCAAAAATAAATCCGTGTCCAATATCGTGCATTTGAAGTCCGCGCTTTGCAACCTCCGCTTCACACCGTCTTTTTATTTGGAGTATTTCTTCACGGGTGATTGATTCGTTAGGGTAGTTTTCTGTGTTGAGGCTGTGAGAATACTCGGTTGGAACTACGGGAATTTTGAACTCTATCATTGTAGTATTCATATAGAGCTTTGCAAGAAAATCAACGTAGTCGGTGTCGGGATGCTGATGCATCAGGCTCTGTCCTCTGTAACGGGTCGTGGGTACAAATCTGTGTTTTACGTCTTTGAGCTCACGCGCGTCGGTTGTATCGCTCATCGGGATATATTCGCCGTCCTTGCCGGGAAAGTAGAAGGCGCAGCCGTTCTGTCTTAAAAACTCATAAACCGCAAAGAGAACGGATCTTGGGTTTGAGCCTGCGATAATACCACGGTTTTCCTTTGTATCGATATAAATTATATCGTCAAGCAAAACGTCCTCGACGTCGCTTGTGTCAAGACCGAAATCCGACATAAGTCCAAGGCGGAAGCCGTCTTTTGCCTCCTTGTCGAATGCGATTTTTACGTCGCCTGCCTCGGGACGCATCATACGAAGATATTTTTTAAGCTCCTCTGCGGCAAAGTCTATTGCCTCTGCATCTGAAACCTTGTAAATGTAAAACATAGCTTTTTTCTCCTGTGTTTATTAAATTGCGAAAATTACGTCCTTGGTTACGACGTCTGCGCAGTATTTAAGCGAGCCGAAGAACTGTGAGTGGCTGAAATATTTTGCGATAACGGGCTCGTGACGGCCGAATGCAACTCTGGCTTTGTCGAAGAGCTCCTTCGCTTTTTCGTTTTCGTTCTTGGCTTTGGCAAGGAATACCTCGGCCATAAGCTCGACGAACTCGATATGCTTTTCGAGAAGTCTTACGGCAACCGTGCGAACGCGTCTATCGCCCGTGTAGTGCTTTTCGACGAATTTCTTTTCTTCGTCAAGAACTTTGCCGACACCTGAAATCTTTTCTGCCATTTCGGGTGAAACGTAGCCGTTTGGACGTCTTTTTGCAGAGCTCGACGTTATGTAGTCGAACGGGAAAATCTCGCTCTGCTTTTCAAATATTTCCAACACAACACGCCAGTCCTCACCGAAAATACCTAAGAGGTATTCTTTGACTATTTCGTCAAACGAAAGGGTGTTGTCGTAAAGCGTTTTTGCATATACGTAGTAGGCAAGTCCCGTCGGGAAGAAAGCACAAGGAGTTCCGCACTGTATAATTCCCGAGCAGTTAAACTTTTCGTATGCTCTCATATCCTCGTATACGCGCCTTGCGTGTTGAAGACCTGTGAAATCGTAGGTCATGTGGCGCCAGAAGTGGTACTCGAACACAACCTTGTCGCCACCGAAGGCCGTGTCCCACCTATTCAGGTGCAGGAGCGCCTCGTAAAGCGAACGCGGGTTTTCTGATTTATTAAGCACGTAGGGTTTAAGCTCGATTTTTGGAAGCGGGTTTGGAAGAGTTTCCGACATATTGCGGAAGATGGGAGCAAAGAGGAGAGCAAATCTCTTTTCGTTTTTGATTTTTTCCTCTTCGGGCGCCCAAATCGTGTCGACGTAGGATATGAAAACGATTTTCATATCGTTCTTTCTTTTCGCAAGCTCAACGTCAAGCTCGTTCATTAAAATTACGTACCAGTCGGACGGGGTTTTCTTTCGACAGTTTTCGCATTCGCAATAGTTGTTATACCCGTCGGCAAGCCATACGTGAAGATAGTCGATATTGCTGTGAGCGTCGGCATAATCCGCTACGTAATTTACAACCTTGGCTCTTGCCTCGCTGTTTGACATACAGAAGTTTGTAAACATGGTGTAGCTTGTAATAGGCGCGTAAATTCCGCGTTTTCCGTTAATTTCTGCGAGATACTGTCTTATGTCGTCGGTGAGTTTTTCATCGGTGAAATTATTGCTTTCAAGAGTTTTAGCATTCAAAAACGCATCAAAAACAAATCCGTGGCCGATATCGTGGAATTGAAGTCCGCGCTTTGCAACCTCGGTTTCAATTCTGCGTTTGATCTGTAAAATTTCCTCACGTGTTATGGGCTCTTCGTTAAAATTTTCGGTATTGCGGCTATGCGAGAATTTCGCAGGTATTCCGGGAAGCTTAAACTCTATCATAGCGCAGTTCATACCGATTTTAGGAAGAAAATCAACATAGTCAGGATCGGGATCCATAACGCTCTGACCTCTGTATCTCGTTGTGGGAACGAATCTATGTTTTACGTTTGCAAGATCGCGCGCATCCGTTGTGAAGCTTACGGGCACGTACTCGCCGTCAACGCCGGGGAAGTAGAACGCACAGCCCTGCTTTTTGAGGTATTCGTAAACCGCAATGAGAACGGATCTTGGGTTTGAGCCTGCGATAATACCACGGTTTTCTTTTGTGTCGATATAGATAATATCGTCAAGAAAGGTGTCGGCAACGTCGCTTACGTCAAGACCGAAGTCTTGCATAAGACCAAGACGGAAGCCGTCGGTCCTTTCCTTGTTACAAGAAATTCTGACGTCGCCTGCTTCGGGGCGCATCATACGAAGATACTTGCGAAGCTCGCTTGCGGCAAAGTCTATTGCCTCTGCATCCGAAATTTTGTAAATGTAAAACATATTTCTCTCCTTACTATTTTGTTTATACTTCGAATATTACGTCTTCCAAAAGGATTTTGGCGCAATGGTGAAGCGAAGCAAAAAACAGTTGGTGGTTAAAATATTTTCCGATAACTGCCTCGTAGCGACCAAAGGTTAGTCTCGCCTTCTCAAAAAGGTCAAGGGCCTTTTCGTTTTCGTTCTTTGCTTTTGCAAGGAACACCTCACCCATAAGGGCAACGAATTCGATATGCTTTTCAAGAAGTCTTACCGCTACCGTGCGGACACGTCTGTCGCCTGTGTAGTGCTCGGTAACGAATTTCTTTTCCTCGTCGAGAATTTTGCCGATGCCGGAAAGCTTTTCTGCCACCTCATCTGAAACGTAACCGTTAGGACGTCTTTTTGCAGAGCTTGAATAGACGTAGTCAAACGGAATAATATCGTTGATTTTATCAAAGATTTCGTAAACCTCTTTCCAGTCCTTGCCATAGATACCAAAAAGATATTCCTCGACAATCTCGTCAAAGGAAAGAGATTTGTCGAAAAGCGTTTTTGCGTATACGTAGTACGCAAGACCTGACGGGAAGAATGATTTAAGCGAGGCGCATTGAATAATACCGGATACGCCGAATTTCTCATAGGCTCTTGCGTCCTCGTACATACGTCTTGCAATCTGAAGTCCTGTAAAGTCGTAGGTCTGGTGCCGCCAGAAGTGATATTCGAAAGAAATGACGTCACCGGGAAATTTCTTTTTCCAATTTTCTAAATGTAAAAATGCCTCGTAAAAAGATCTCGGGTTTTGCGATTTGTTAAGCTCGTAGGGCTTAAGCTCGATTTTGGGAAGCGGGTTTGGAAGAGTTTCGGACATATTGCGGAAGATGGGGGCGAAAAGAAGCGCAAATCTCTCGGGCTTTTCGATTTTTTCCTCTTCGGGCGCCCAGATGGTGTCAACGTAGGAAATGAAAACGATTTTCATATCGTTATTTCTTCTTGTCATTTCCAGATCAAGCTCGTTCATAAGAGCTACGTACCAGTCGGACGGTGTCTTTTTACGGCACGCCGCACACTCGCAATGGTTGTTATCACCGTCTGCAAGCCATACGTGAAGATGAGATATATTCTTGTGGGTGTCTGCGTAATTTGCAATATAGTTTACGACCTTGGCTCTTGCCTTGGGGTTCGACATACAGAAATTCGTGTGTATAGTCGAGTTTCTGTAAAGGTCACGCTTTCCGCCACGCTCGGCAATATATTCTCTTATATCCTCGGGCAGATTTTCGTTAGTGTAGGAATCCGCCGCAAGAATTTCCGTATTCGAGAATGCATCGACTATAAAGCCGTGCCCCACGTCGTGAAGAGGAATACCGCGCTTTGCAACCTCGACCTCGACACAGCGCTTCACTTGCAAAATTTCCTCGCGCGTTATAGGCTCGGCAGGGTAGTTTTCGGTGTTGCGCTCGTGTGAATAGTAGGTTGGCATACCGGGGAGCTTAAACTCTATCATAGCGCAGTTGATACCGACCTTGGGAAGAAAATCAACGTAGTCGGGGTCGGGGGCGGTCTCCATAACGCTCTGACCTCTGTAACGGGTGGTGGGAACAAATCTGTGCTTAACGGAGGGAAGCTCGCGTGCATCCGTTGTGAAGCTTACGGGCACGTACTCGCCGTCAACACCGGGAAAGTAGAAGCCGCAGCCCAGCTTTTTGAGATACTCGTAAACCGCAAAGAGAACGGAACGGGGGTTTGAGCCTGCGATAATACCGGTGTTTTCATTCGTGTCGATATAGATAATATCGTCGAGAAAGGTATCCTCGACGTCGCTTGTGTCAAGACCGAAGTCTTGCATAAGACCAAGACGGAAGCCGTCGGTCCTTTCCTTGTTATATGAAATTTTTACGTCGCCTGCTTCGGGGCGCATCATACGAAGATACTTGCGAAGCTCGCTTGCGGCAAAGTCTATTGCCTCTGCCTCTGAAATTTTGTAAATGTAAAACATATTTTTCCTTATTGCATTTTGCCTTATACGGCGAATATTACGTCCTCTAAAACAAGGCTTGCGCAATGTTGAAGAGAGCCAAAGTACTGCTGGTGGTTAAAGTATTTGCCGATAACCGGCTCGTGACGGCCAAACGCAATTCTTGCTTCGCCAAAGAGGTTTTTAGCAAGCTCGTTTTCGCCTTTTGCTTTTGCAAGGAACACTCCGCCCATAAGGGCAACGAATTCGATATGCTTTTCAAGAAGTCTTACCGCTACCGTGCGGACGCGTCTATCGCCCGTGTAGTGCTCGGTAACGAATTTCTTTTCCTCGTCGAGTATCTTGCCGATACCTGAAATCTTTTCTGCCATTTCAGCCGAAACGTAGCCGTTCGGACGTCTTTTTGCGGAGCTTGACGTTACGTAGTCAAAGGGGAATACGTCGTTGATTTTATCAAAGATTTCGTATACCTCTTTCCAGTCCTTGCCATAGATACCAAAAAGATATTCCTCGACAATCTCGTCAAAGGATAGGGAATTATCGTAAAGCGTTTTTGCGTATACGTAGTATGCAAGGCCTGACGGGAAGAATGCTTTCGATGAAGCGCACTGAATAATTCCCGAAACGTTGAACTGCTCGTAAGCTCTTGCGTCCTCGTACATTCTTCTTGCGAGCTGAAGACCTGTGAAGTCGTAGGTCTGGTGACGCCAGAAATGGTATTCAAAGGAAATCGTGTCGCCCGGGAAAATCTTCTGCCATTTCTGTAAATGCAAAAAAGCTTCGTAGAGAGTTCTCGGGTTCTCGGATACGTTGAGAACGTAGGGCTCAAGCTCGATTTTCGGAAGCGGGTTTGGAAGAGTCTCGGACATATTGCGGAAGATAGGAGCGAAGAGGAGAACAAATCTTTTGGGATTTTCGATTTTTTCCTTTTCGGGTGCCCAAAGGGTGTCAACGTAGGAGATGAATACGATTTTCATATCGTTTTCTCTTCTCGTCATCTCCCGATCGAGCTCGTTCATCAAAATCATATACCAGTCGGACGGTGTCTTTTTGCGGCACGCGTCGCATTCGCAATGGTTGCAATGTCCGTCGGCAAGCCATACGTTAAGATGGGTTATGTTTGTGTGTGTGTCAGCATAGTCGGCAACGTAATTTACAACCTTTTTTCTTGCGGTCTCGTTTGACATACAGAAGTTTGTGTAAATGGGAAGTCCTTGGAAGAGCTTTTTCTCACCGTTTATTGTTGCAATATAAGGTTTAATATCCTCGGGTATAGTATCGCTTGTAAACTTGCACGGCGAAAGAATGGGCGAATTTGCAAATGCATCGACGATAAAGCCGTGACCGATATCGTGGAACTGCATACCGCGCTTTGCGACCTCTGTCTCAACGGCGCGCTTAACCTGCAAGATTTCTCCGCGTGTGATAGGCTCGGCAGGGAAGTTCTCGGTGTTGTAGTCGTGAGAATAGTGCGACGGCATACCGGGGAGCTTGAACTCTATAAGTGCGGTATTGATACCGACCTTGGGAAGAAAATCAACGTAGTCGGTGTCGGGGGCCGTTATCATAACGCTCTGACCTCTGTAACGGGTGGTGGGAACAAATCTGTGCTTAACAGAGGGAAGCTCGCGCGCATCCGTTGTAAAGCTTACGGGCACGTACTCGCCGTCATCACCTGGAAAGTAGAAGCCGCAGCCCAGCTTTTTGAGATACTCATAAACCGCGATAAGTACTGAACGGGGGTTTGAGCCTGCTATGATACCCGTGTTTTCATTCGTGTCGATATAGATAATATCGTCGAGAAAGGTATCGGCGACGTCGCTTGTGTCAAGACCGAAGTCGGTCATAAGACCAAGACGGAAGCCGTCTGTCTTTTCCTTATTATAAGAAATTCTGACGTCGCCTGCCTCGGGGCGCATCATACGAAGATACTTGCGAAGCTCACTTGCGGCGTAGTCTATTGCTTCTGCTGAGGAAACCTTGTAAACGTAAAACATATTATATCCCCCTCATTAAAGCACGAAAATAGGATCGTCTATGACGAGCTTTGTGCAATGTCTGATAGATGCGAAGAACTGACCGTGGTTGAAGTATTTTTTGATAATCGGCTCGTGACGACCGAACTTAATTCTCGCCTCGTCGAAAATGGTCTGCGCCTTTTCGTCCTCGCCCTTAGCTTTTGCAAGGAACACCTCACCGATAAAGGTCATAAATTCGATATGCTTTTCAAGAAGACGTACGGCAAGGGTGCGAACGCGTCTGTCGCCCGTGTAGTGCTCTGCAACGAATTTCTTTTCCTCCTCGATTACAGCGGGCATATCAAGAAGCCCCTTTGCTATCTCGGGTGAAACGTAGCCGTTCGGACGTCTTTTCGCAGAGCTTGACGTTACGTAGTCAAACGGAAGCATTGCGTTAATTTTCTCGAAAATCTCGTAAACCTTTTTCCAGTCCTCGCCGAAAATACCGAGCATATATTCCTCGATAATCTCGTCAAGAGTGAGCGACTTGTCGTAAAGCGCCTTTGCGTAGACGTAGTACGCAAGACCTGTCGGGAAGTGCGCTGTGGGAGAGCCACACTCGATAATTCCGTTACACCTGAAATCTTCAAATGCTCTTATATCCTCGTATACGCGTCTTGCGTGTTGAAGTCCCGTGAAGTCGTAGGTCTGATGACGCCAGAAGTGGTATTCGAATACTATCTTGTCGCCCCCAAAGGCTCTCTCCCACTCTTTAAGCAGAAGAAGAACCTCGTAAAGCGAGCGTGGGTTTTCGGTTTTGTTGATTTCGTATTTCGGAAGCTCGACCTTCGGAAGCGGGTTAGGGTAGGTTTCCGACATATTGCGGAAGATAGGCGCAAAAAGAAGAGCAAATCTCTTTTTGTTTTTAATTTTTGCTTCGAGAGGCGCCCAAACCGTGTCAACGTAGGAAATGAATACGATTTTCATATCGTTGTTACGTCTTGTCATTTCCTCGTCAAGCTCGTTCATAAGGGTTACGTACCAGTCGGACGGATAAAGCTTCGTGCAGTTTTCACACTCGCAGTAGTTGTTGTGTCCGTCAGCGAGCCAAACGTGAAGATGGGTAATGTTCGGGTGCTGCTCCGAATACTCGCAAACGTAGTCGATGACCTTTGCTCTTGCCTTGGGGTTAGACATACAGAAATTAGTAAACGAGGTGCGCCTCGGGTCAATGTGGCTGTATGCCCGGTGAAGTCCTCTTTTGCCGTTTATCTTTGCAAGATACTGCGAGATATCCTCGCCTACCTCGCCTTCGTACATATTCGATGCAAAAAGCGAAGCATTTATAAATGCGTTGAAGATAAAGCCGTGGCCGATATCGTGGAATTGAAGTCCGCGCTTTGCAACCTCGGTTTCTATACGGCGCTTAACCTGCAAAACCTCTTCCGACGTAATCGGCTCTGAGGGAAAATTCTCGGTGTTAAGACCGTGAGTATATTTGCTTGGCGCGCTGGGAAGCTTGAACTCTATCATAGCGCAGTTGATGCCGACCTTGGGAAGAAAGTCGATATTGTCGGGGTCGGAGTGCATAACGCTCTGACCTCTGTAACGGGAGGTGGGAACAAATCTATGCTTTACGCTAAGAAGCTTGCGCGCATCAGTTGTGACGTCCATCGGGATATACTCACCGTCAACGCCGGGAAAGTAGAAGCCACAGCCCAGCTTTTTGAGATACTCATAAACCGCCATAAGTACTGAACGTGGGTTTGAGCCTGCGATAATACCGGAGTTTTCCTTTGTATCGATATAAATTATATCGTCAAGCTCTGTGTCCGCAACGTCGCTTGTGTCAAGACCGAAGTCCGACATAAGACCGAGGCGGAAGCCGTCTTTTGCGTTTTCGTCATAAGAAATTTTTACGTCGCCTGCCTCGGGGCGCATCATACGAAGATACTTTTTAAGCTCCTCTGCGGCAAAGTCAACAACGTCGGAATTAGAAATTTTATTTATGTAAAACATAAATACCTCCCAAATTTTTTAATTGCTATTTCCTTTATAACATATATATATATAAAAGTCAATAGAAATAAAGGTTTTTAGCGAAAAACTTGATTTTTTACCCCGCTTTGTGATAAAATAAAGTGAAAGCTGAAATATGAGGTGAGATAAATGCCTGTTGACAAAAACTACGCGAGAGAAAACGGAAAAGCCAAGCGGCGCGGGATGTCGCGCGGCGAGGTTATAGAAAAGAGCTATGCAATATCGCTTTCAGTTCTTCAAAGCGAGGTTTATAAAAACGCAAAATCCGTAATGCTCTATATGCCTATCGGGAGCGAGGTCCTGACCTCGCTTATAAGGGCTGATGCCGAGGAGAGCGGAAAGGCGATTTTTTACCCCGTAACAGATGAGAAAACGGGGGAGATTTCCGCATATTCCGTAACCGACAAAACCGAATTCAAAAAGGGCGGCTTTTCTATACCCGAGCCGCAGAATGCGAAGCTTGCAAGCACCGAGGAAATAGACCTTATTATCGTCCCCGGTGTCGCGTTCTCAAAAAACGGCGATAGAGTTGGGTATGGAAAAGGGTGTTATGATAGATTTCTCAAAAAGACGGACGCAAAAAGAATGGGAATTTGCTACGAATTGCAGATTTTCTCTGATTTTTCAACCGACGAAAATGACGAGAGAATGGATTATATAGTTACCGAGAACGGTATAATAAATATAAACGACAAGTAATCTAAAACGCAAAAAAGAGGGTAGCTCAAGTCTAAAAACTCGAGCTACCCTCTCATACGTCAGGGGATAGGGGATTTTGGGCGAAAACGGAGATACTCTTTGCACACAAAAGCGCTATTGCGCTCGCCAAAACGCGCCGGCCCCCTCATTTTAATCTTCTGTTTTTTTGTATTCGTTCTTGCGAATTCCGGGGTATTTTTCGTCAAGAAATTCCTCGCGGTAGGGGTTTACACCGTCGGAAACCTTATCCGGCTTATTGTCAAGCGTCCAGCTCTTTTTGTGATAGAATTGGTTGTGGAATTTGTTTTCAATTCTTCCCGCCTTTTCGAGCGCGTTCATACAAGCTCGGATACAACCTTTTGCTCCGCAAATTGCAAAGTAGCCTGTGTGCGAGATTATGTAATCGTAATATCCCATAACACGATTGGATTCGGGCTTGCGTCCCCATCTTCCGTTTGCCATCGTGTAGCTGAATATGTACGCCTCTTCCTCGGTCATCTCACTGCTTCTGACGTCGAATGCCATGTTTGGAAATTCCTTTTTCAAGAAAGGCGAGCACTCGTTATTCATTCCGTGGTGCGAGAGAGTGCAACGTCCCATTCTGACGTCACCGTACCAGATATCCTTTTCACCGAAGCTTACGGTAAGGCGCTTATTCACTTCCTTAATCGGAGGAATTGCGTTTCCGGGACATTCTCTTACACACGCACCGCAATGGATGCAAATATCGCCCGTATCAAGAATCGGGTCGGGTTCAAGCTCACAGTCTGTGAAAATAAGTCCGAGACGAACGCGAGGTCCGAATTTTTTAGTGAGGAATACCTTTGAGTAGCCTATCTCACCAAGTCCGCAGCCTGCGGCAATTACGCGCACACTGCAAATTACGTCGGGCGGAATTCCATCACGAAGAGGCTCTGCCGTCGTGCCGTTTCCCTCGGGAACTGCGGGGTAGTGAGCTACCGCCTCCCAGCCGTGATCCTCTATAAAGCAGGCAAGCTCGTAGGAAAGTCTCGGGCGGAAAAGTGAATTAAGCTTGTTGTAGGAATAAAAGGTGTAGTTGTGCCAGTGCGTACCCTCTTCTATTCCGCGGTACGTACCTCTCGGAATTCTCATAGCTACCGCTATTACCGATTTAGCACCGGGGAAGTAGGTGAGCGGTGACATAAGCGTCGGCGCATCCTTGAAGCGCTCGATATTACCGATTGCGATACAGTCGATACCAAGCTCTGCCGCCTTATCCTTTATCATTTGAGAGGTCAGCTTCATTATCTGTTCCCCCTGTTTCCGTCCTTTGAAAAGCTACCGCCAAGGACGTTTGCCGCATCTACGTTTTGCTGTGTACGAGCGATTTTTTCACCAACCGCCCATTCCTCTCTCTGACGGAATGCGTTTTCAAACGTGTTTTCGAGAGCTCCGTTTTCTTCGAGGTGGCAAAGGCAGGTTCTGTTACAAAGTGCGGCAATTCTGTCCGGTCTTGCATTGTCTGCAAAGCGGTTTTTGCACGCACCGTTCTTGCAAAGACGGCAAACGTCGTAGTTGATGCTTGCTATCTTCATTTTCTTTCCGCATATATCAATTTCGATAAGATTTTCCGTGTCTATTGCGCCGAGAGGGCAGATTTCTGCACATTTGCCACAGCCGTCGCAAACGCTGCCCTCGAAAAGAGGTGTCTCTTCGATTTCTGCGTCGGTAAGTATCATATGGAATCTCTGACGTGAGCCGAATTTAGGAGAGAGGAAAATTCCGTTAAGTCCTATCTCACCGAGGCCTGAGGCAACTGCCGCATAGTCAAAGTCGGGGTAAACGTTGGGCGCAGGTCTGCCGTCCGCTACCGAAACACCCTGAGGTCCAAGCTCTGCGGGGTTGGGGAAAAGGGGGCAGGCTTCCCAGCCGTTATCCTCAATAAAGTTAACGAGGTCGTAGCACGCAAGCGAGAGAAATTCGTCTTCAAGCCAGTTCTTGCCAAACAAAGCATAGTCGCCGAAATTCGTGCCCTCTTCAACTCCGCGAAGTGCGCCGCGGCAAATACGTTTGCCTACCATAATTACGGTCTTTGCCTCGGGGAAAATCGAAAAGGGGTTGTGCTGAGCATCAATTCCCTCAAACCTCGCCTTTGAGGCAAAGCCTATCATATCTATACCGATCTTCTTTGCGGCTTCCTCCACCGCTGCTTTAAAATTATGAGTATTCATTTTACTCCTCCTTAATATTGTTGAGTTCATTATATAACCGAAAGGAGCTCTTGTCAATAACAACATTCGACATAAATTTATATTTTCGCAACTTGACAGAGGCGCTTTTATGTGTTATACTCTTCGGGGGTGATGAAATGGAAAGATCGGCGGTCATTGAGCTGTCTGCTTTTAATACCACGTCAAAATCAACAAAGAGAATAT
>JAZNCB010000072.1:0-3539 GCA_046156285.1 Eubacteriales bacterium
CTTCGGAACAGAGGAACAGTGGAACGCTGTTTCAAAGGGTTACAGTTGGAATTATAACACCGGCAATTACACAATAAACTATAACTACACTGGTGAGTAGTCACGCTAACCAAGTTTGCCCTATTGGCAAGTGAAGTTGTCACAGACAGTGAAGCTCACTTGTGAGTGAAGTTTTGCCTTGCGGCGAAGTTGTTGATAAACTTCACCAAATAAAAAACCGAGAGGAAAATTCTCTCGGTTTTTGTTTATTCGTTTTTTTCGGCATCGCGAAATCATCCGTTTGCTAATGCGCAAACTGGCTGTTATAAAGCTCCGAGTAGAAGCCGCCCTTTTTGAGTAGCTCCTTGTGCTTGCCCTTTTCAACAATATGTCCGTCGCGCATAACGAGTATTGTGTCGGCATCCTTGACGGTTGAAAGTCTGTGCGCTACGATAAATGTTGTTCTGCCGCGCATCATTTTGAGAAATGCCTCTTGTATCTTCATCTCGGTACGTGTGTCGATAGAAGAGGTGGCCTCGTCGAGTATCAGCATCGGGGGAAGTGTGAGCATAACCCTCGCTATTGAGAGAAGCTGCTTTTGTCCCTGCGATAATGTCGCGCCGCCGTCGGAAAGTGGTGTATCGTATCCTGCGGGAAGCCTTTTTATAAAGCTGTGTGCGTGAGTTGCCTTTGCGGCGCTTATAACCTCATCGTCTGTCGCGTCGGGTTTTCCGAATTTGATATTTTCCTTAACAGTACCGCCGGAAAGCCAGGTGTCTTGAAGCACCATACCGTAGGACTTGCGAAGAGATTTTCTCGTCATATTTTTTATGTCGCAATCGTCAACCAAAATCTTTCCCGATTTGACGTCGTAAAAACGCATAAGCAGATTTATAAGCGTCGTCTTTCCACAGCCCGTCGGACCAACAATTGCGATATGCTCGCCCTTGTTAACGAGAAGATTAAAGTCCTCGATAAGAGGCTTTGCCTCGTCGTATGAGAAGCTTACGTTTTCAATAGTAACGTTGCCCTCGGTGTTCGTAAGTCTTTTTGCGCCTATCGGGTCAGGCTCTTCGGTTGGCTCTTCGACAAGCTCAAGCACTCTTGCCGCAGAGGCAAGCGAATTCTGAAACTCCGAAATAACTCCCGAAATTTCGTTAAACGGTTTCGTATATTGGTTAGCATAAGCAAGCAGGCAGGAAAGCTCACCGATAGTGAATACACCGCCGCTACCTATTACCATAAGTGCGCCAACGAGCGCCACCGCCGCATAAACTATGCTGTAAAGAAATCTTGTCGTCGGGTTTGTAAGAGAAGAGAAGAAGACCGCGCGGAGCGAAGCCTCGCCAAGTCTTTCGTTAACCTCGCCAAATTTTTCGAGCGCCTCGTCCTCGTGACCGAAAGCCTTTACAACCTTCTGGTTTGAGAGCATCTCGTTTATAAGTGCTGTCTGCTCGCCTCTTGTCTTTGATTGAAGAGCAAACATGTTATATGTTTTCGAAGCTATAAACTTAGCAATGAAGAGCGACATTGGAGTTAAGAAGATAACGACGAGCGCCACCTTCCAGTTAATCATAAGCAAAAGCACGAGAGTGCCGAGAATGGTAAGAACTCCGGTGAAAAGCTGAGTAAATCCAAGCAAAAGTCCCTCAGCAAACTGCTCGGTGTCGGTTACGATACGGCTGACAAGGTCACCGCTTGATTTTTTATCGAGATAAGAGAGGGGAAGCCTCTCAATTTTCGAAAAGGCATCAAGTCTTATATCCTTTGCAACGTTAAAGGCGATTTTATTGTTTATCGTGCTCATAATCCATTGAGAAAGAGCCGCAATGACAATAAGGACTATAACTGCGCCGAGAATTTTTCCGATACCGTCAAAATCAACAGCACCCTTTCCGGCAATAAGGTCAATAGCATCACCGATAAGCTTCGGAATATAAAGCGTAAGAGCTACCGTAACCAAGGCAAAAAGCATTGATACGGGCAAAAGAAGCTTATATCTTCCGATATATCTGAGCACCTTTTTCATAGTAGAGGTGTTTTTCTTTTTCATTCTGCCACCTCCTCTTCAAATTGGGAGTGGTAAATTTCCTTGTAAATCGGAGAGGTGAGAAGAAGCTCTCTGTGAGTACCGATAGAAACCGCCTCACCGTCATCAAGCACGATAATCTTGTCAGCGTGCATAATAGACGATGCTCTTTGTGAAACGATAAATACAGTGGTGTCTGAAAGAGATGTCCTTATAGCCGAGCGAAGAGCCGCATCGGTTGCAAAGTCGAGCGCTGAGGCAGAGTCGTCGAGAATAAGAATATCGGGCTTTTTGACAAGCGCACGAGCTATCGTAAGTCTTTGCTTCTGACCGCCGGAGAGGTTAACACCGCCCTCGCGGATTTCAGCATCAAGACCGCCCTTTTCGAGCACAACGTCCTTTACCTGTGCGACTTCAAGCGCCGCATAAATATCCTCATCGGTAGCGTTTTTGTTGCCCCAGAGCATATTGTCGCGTATGCTTCCCGAGAAAAGCACAGCCTTTTGAGGAACGATGCCTATTTTCTCGCGAAGCGCCTCGTTTGTGTAGTTTTTAACGTCCGAGCCGTCGATAAATACCGAGCCCTCGGTCGCATCGTAGAAGCGACAGATAAGATTTATAAGCGTGGTTTTACCTGAGCCCGTACCGCCGATAATTCCTACCGTGTCACCGTGCCGCGCCTTAAACGAAATATTCGATATAGACGGCTCAGATGCGTTCTTGTAGGTGAGAGTAGCGGCAGAAAGCTCAAGTGCGTATTTTGTGTCAACACCCGAGGTAGCATCACCGTAGGAAAGTGACGGCTTGATTTTGAAGACCGCCTTTATTCTTGCAGCAGATGCAAGAGACTTCGTAATAGCGATAATGAGGTTCGCCATCTTGATAAGCTCGATAAGTATCTGCGACATATAGTTATAGAGCGCTATTACCTCGCCCTGCGAAAGCTTGCCGAGGCTTACCTGCATCGCGCCAATATCAATAAGCCATACGATAGCAAGGTTTATAAGTATAAAGGTGAGAGGATTTGTAAGAGCCGAGATTTTACCCGCAAATCTTTGGTGATATGCAAGCGACTCGTTTCTTTCCTTAAATTCGGAAAGCTCCTCTGCCTCACGCGTAAAGGCGCGAATAACTCGCACGCCCCCGAGGTTCTCGCGCGTTTTCGTAACAACACCGTCAACTTTTGTTTGCACTTTCTTGTAAAGCGACATTGAAATCAGCATAATGCCGAAAACGACGATAATAAGCAAGGGGATAACCGCCGCAAAGGAAAGCGCCGCCCTCGTATCAATAGTAAACGCCATTATCATAGCGCCGAATACGATAAAGGGGGAGCGCATAAACAATCTTAAGAAGAGGTTTATTCCCGTCTGAACAGTATTGATGTCCCCCGTAACTCTTGTTATAAGTGTTGACGTTCCTATTGTATCAGATTGGGAAAAGCTGAGGGATTGTATTTTTTCAAAAAGGGAAGAACGCAGCTTTGTTGAGATACCTACCGCAGCCTTAGCTGCAAAAAACTGCGCACAAA
>JAZNCB010000073.1:0-17031 GCA_046156285.1 Eubacteriales bacterium
GAAAACGAAGAAAACGGCAGCGAAGCAGCTGCAGAAGCTCCCGCAGAGGCTTAATTTCTGCATAAATTACTGAATTAATAATTTCGGAGGATATTAAAATGAACGAAAAGACAACACAGATTCTTGACCTCGTTAAAGGTCTTACAATTCTTGAACTCGCTGATCTCGTTAAGGCTCTTGAAGAGGAATTCGGCGTATCCGCAGCTCCCGTAGCAGCAGCTCCCGTAGCTGGCGCTGCAGCAGCAGCTCCCGCAGCAGAGGAGAAGACTGAGTTCGACGTAGTACTTAAGGCAGCAGGCGCTAACAAGCTCGCAGTTATTAAGGTTGCTCGTGAAATCACAGGTCTTGGCCTTAAGGATGCTAAGGATCTCGTTGAGGCAGCTCCTAAGACAATTAAGGAAGCAGTTTCTAAGGACGAGGCAGAGAAGATCGCTGAACAGCTCAAGGCTGCAGGCGCAGAAGTTGAAGTTAAGTAATTTCATCTCTATAAAGGAAAAGCGTGACTACCTGCGAGTCACGCTTTTTTATATTCATTTTCAGTCAAGAACAAATCCGCCGAAGTCGTAAATGTAGCTACCGTTTATATACATTTCTTTAAGCTTGCGTTGAAGTGTGGTATCCTCGGGGAGCGTTTCGTAGCTTTCGTACGCACTTGGGAAAACGTGACCGAAAACACTCTTTTCGTTACTGCGGATAGGATAAATTGAGAAATACTTCTGGAAGTCTACGATTTTCGAGCCCTCGCCCAAAATTTCCGAGAGTGTCGGGTCAAGAAGCCATGAGGCGCAGTCAACGCACTTTATGTTAAGCTCGGGGAATGCGTATCTTGTGCGTTCAAGAACAAGCTTGAAGCCGCGCTCAATATTTTCGGGAGTCAGCTTTGAGCCGGTCGGAATATGTATGCCTGCGACACCGTCGCCTTTTTTAAGGTATATTTCCCAATCGGATTTTCTGTATTCAACCCTTTCAAAAGCAGCTTTTGAATTTTTCGTCGGATAACCGAAGTAGGATTTTTCGGTTTCGGTAAAGTCTGTCTCAAAGGTGTTTTCAATATTGTTATAGCCGGTGCTTCCGTAAGCCGCGCCCGACTTATCGTACCTGCCGCTCGCCAAAAGAACGGCATACTCACCCGTATTTTTGTTTTTGAGAACTATTGCGTGTCCATCATACGGTCTCGGTGTAACACCGAAAATGCCGGCGCTGAATATAGTGCCCTTTACGTAGTTGAGAAGCCAGCGGTAGCCTTTAAGGTCAAGGCCCTGCATACCGGTTCTCATCTCGGCACGTGCAACTCTGCCCGAGCCGCTGTTTCTGAAAATGCCTCTGATTTCATCGTCGGAAAATCCTCTCTCGTGATAGGTCTTTATCGTGTTCGGAAGAGTTGCCGCATAAATAAGTAGAGGAAGAAAACGAAGCGGTGTATCGTAGTTAAATTCGGGAAGCGGAAGCGCCTGCGCCTCTCTTAAACTGTGCTCGTTAATGTATGCAGTTGCGGCATTTCCGTAGGCTACAAGAGCCGGATTTTTTGAAACGAGCTCGGCGCACTCTGCGAGCTTTTCTTTACATTTTCCGAATATTCCAAAGGGAATATCGATTTCATCTATCTTCGAAAGGTCGCATATAGAAAAATCAAATTCGCGGTCAATATATTCCGAAAGTTGACACGGTACGGGGTCAATTCCAAGTTCTTTTGCTATTTTTTCAAGTTTCATAGTTTCGCCTTTCACCGTGCAAGTTAAAGCTCGGTTTTTTCGTATGCCTTTCTTTGTTCAAGATATATTTTGCGCGCCTTCGTTAAAAAGGCTTGCACCTTCTCGGACTGATAGTCTCTGTACGACCAAGGAAATTTGTGCCACGCACCTCTCGCATAGAAGAGTGTCAGCTCGGTGTGAATTCCGCGCGCAAGCGGAATTCGAAATCCTGCCGCCTTCGTCGTTGGGAGCATAAGACGTCCGTGGTTTATAAATCCGGGGTCGAGGTTAATCTTTCTGTTATTATCAATCGAAAACCTCGCTTCGAGGGAATTTGTAAACTCCTTTATCTCCACCTGCCTTGCAGGGTCTACAAGCTCCTTGAAGCTGTAAATGATACGTGTACCCTTGCCGCCAAGCTCCTCGTCGTAATAGGTGGAAAATTCGTCGGAAAATGAAAATTCGGGCGAAGCGCAGTCTATTTCTCCAAACTCCGCAACAAGAAGCTCCATAGCTTTCTCGTACACCTCTTTATCATTATATATAATTCCGACAATGAGCTTTTCAGGCTCAAAATTATAAAGTGTTCCCATCGGTTAATTCCTTTATAAATTCGTTGTAGGTCTCGGGCGCGCCGTCCTCACCGTTTTCAACCTTTTTATATAGCTCTTCAAATTTTATAGCGCGCAGTCTTGATACGAGAAAGCTCTCAATCCAATAGTCAAACTTCGTCTCGGGACAATATTTTTCAAGAGGCTTCATTTCCTTGTATATCGGAGCGCCGTCAGAGGCATCGCGCCATACGTCAACGAAAGCGTAATCGTAGTTTTCGTTTGGCATAAGCTCTCTTGCGTAGACAATTGCATCTTCGTTTATGATTTTTAACTTTTCGGGATTTTCAAAATAGGGAAGAATATGCTTTTTGAAAAGCTTTATAACCTCTTCGCTCTTTTCTATAACGGTAATACTCTCAACATCGGGCTTTCTTGCACACATATAAGCATAGTAGCCAAGACCGAGACCAAAGGTTATCACCTTGCCGTGCGCCCGCATAATAGCGGTATCGCAGGTGTCGAGGTCAACCGGAGTAAGCGTCATCCACTCGTTTCCGTCCTCGAGCACCGCAGGAAAGCGAAAGTCCTCGGTAAAGAAGCCAAGCGGGGGAATTTCCGAAAAATCCTCGGACATAATAAGGTCGTCACAAATTACGGCTCTGTAAGCCGGGTAAACCTCTTGCCGTAACTCCCAGCGCCCGTCAACAACGTCTTTGATTTTGACGTTTTTGTAGTATGGGTTTTCGGTATATCTTTTTGCGTCAAGCACTCTTACCGAGTGCCTGATATAGCTTCTTATAAGCTCGCGCGCCTCTCCTCCGTCCTCATCGTTAAGCCCGAACGCCTCGCATATTATAGCAATAAGAGCCTCTTTTTTCGTAAGAGTTCCGTCAGAGCAAAGCTCGTCAACCATCTCCCCCGTTATAAGTGTCGGGAAGTGTTCAAGATAGGTGGCATAAAGATTGGTTATGCGGTAGTTGAGGTCAAAGGTGTGGGTCAGTCGCCTTAATTTTTCTTTATCCTGAATTGTCATAAAAGCTCCGTATCAGAATTGAATTTTTACGGTTTTCTTATTATGTATACCGAGCAACCTTATCGCATCGCCCGTCGCAATGAAAAGGAAGACACAAGGATTGCCGCGCTCGTCCTTAAATAAAATTGCGTAAGCGTCCGACGAAGGCTTTGTCGGAAGAGCGGAGTATGTTTTTCTTGGCTTAAAGCTTTTAATTTGCTCGCTGAGGGTAGAAAGAGGTGCAATAGCCTCGGCTGATGAGATTTTGATTTTCAGCTTTTCGGCAGCCTTCTTTTTGTATATTACGTAAAAGCGAAGAACACCCGCAGAAATCTCATATTTGTAATCGGGTCGGGTATAGCGCCAGGTGAGGAAAACGAGAATCCATACAGCGATAGGTATAAGCGCGCCAAGCGTAAAAATTCTCGTCGTATAAATCACGACGAAGTACGCAGCGGCAAACGCTACGTAGAAGAATATGAATAAAATTCTTAAAAACAGCCAGCGCCCCTCGATTTTTTGCTCGGCGCTGTATTCAAAACAGTTAAAATCTTCCATAAATCCTCGCAAAATCTTTCTTCATAAATTATATCACCGAAAGCACTTGTTTGTCAACTTATTTATACTAAAAACCAATTATAATAAAATATTAAAAAAATATCAAAAAAGACTTGCATTTTCCAAAGTTTTGTGGTATAATCTATTTCGTCAATTTGTGCTAACAAATAAAAACATATAAAATTCCACCCTATCGGTGAGATTTTTGGAGGTGTTAAAATGGCTAAATGTAGCATTTGCGGCAAAGGCGTTGCATTCGGACACAACGTTTCACACTCAAACCGCAAAACAAACAGAACCTGGAAGCCCAATATCCGCAAGGTAAAGGCTGTTGTAGACGGCACTAACTGCTCCGTTTACGTTTGCTCCCGTTGCCTTCGTTCAGGAAAGGTTGAGCGCGCTTAAGGTGTAAAAAACTCCGCATTATAGCGGAGTTTTTTACTTATGTCATAAAATATGATTTGTTTAGTAGACGAGAGAATTTCAGCCAAATGTGAGCGCAGATTGAGAATAGAGGGATTTACAGTAATAAAGTTTCCTCGCTCGGAGAAGCTTTCTCTACCTATCTCCTCTCACCCCGATATGCTGACCTTTTACCATAACGGGAATATTATTTCCACGGCGGAATACTGCGAGAGCTTTCCTTGGGTATTTTCGGATATTTGCGAGTGGTCGCAAAGCGTAAAGTTTACCTTTACCGCGGATAGCTTTTCCAAAGAATATCCAAACGATGCAATATTTAACGCACTCGTCATAGGCGATAAAATTTTTATGAGGACCGATACGGTATCGGAGAGCCTTATAGATTACGCCGTGTGTGCCGGACTTGAAATTATCAGGTGTGAGCAGGGGTATCCCGCTTGCACGACCTTGGCGTTTGGAAATTCGGCTATTACCGCAGATTTGGGTATGGCGAAAATTCTTAAAAATTCCGGCATTAACGTCACCGAAATACGAAACGGCGATATATCGCTCCCACCGTATGAATACGGCTTTATAGGCGGAGCTTCGGGGGTTTTTGAAAACAAGGTCTATTTTCTCGGCAGCATTGAAGAGCACAGAGATTTTGAGATTATCGACAAGGCGATAAGAGATGCAGGATATATCCCCGTATCGCTTTCCGACGAGCCGTTAGTCGACCTTGGGCGTATCGTCTTTATTCATTAAAGTGTTTATTATCACCGACAGAAGCGGTATTAGAAGAAGTCCGAGAAGCCCAAAAGCAAAGTAGCCGACGTAAAGGAGAATAAGGCTGATAATAGGATGAAGTCCGAGATGACGGCCGATAATCTTCGGCTCGATAAATTCGCGTAAAATCTCGTGAGCGACGAACAGTATTATAAGACCTATACCGAGGCTGAACTTTCCGAAAAACACGTGATAGATGCTGAACGGCACTAAAATTGTGCCAACACCAATAAGCGGCAGAGCATCAAGAAGTGCCACAACGAATGCGAGAAGCACAGCATAATCTATACCCAAAACTAAAAATCCGAATAGCATTATTATAAAGGTTATGAGCATTATTATAAGATATGCTTTCAGGTATTTGAGAAGCGAACTCAAAAACCTACTTTTGAATTTCACAAGACGCATTTCTGCCTTTTTCGGCAAATGCGAGCGCACGAACCCGTTAATTCTTTCAAGGTCGTAAGAAAAGTAAATAGAGGCGATGAGAGTAACGAGAATGAAAATTAGCGCACTCGGAATTTTGACGACGAAGCTCGTAAGTCCTTCAAGAGCTCGCGTAAGAACCGAGGTCAAAGCTCCGGTTACCGCCTCCCACACCTTTTTTTCGAGCTCAGCGCCGTCCTCGCGCTCGTTGAAAAACTCGCTCAGTGGGTTCAAAATTTTGCGTAGCTTATCAAAAATTTTCTCGCCGCCTTCAAGATTTGCAAGAAAATCCCAAGCCTCGCCAATAGCATAGGTGCAGGCGCTGACGATTACCGCAATAGCTCCAAGCACGATAATAAGCGTTAAAATAACGCTTATAAGCTTGTATGGTAGCTTTGTCCCCTCGGCTATTTTCTTTGCGAGCGGTCTTACCGAAAAGGCGACGCCCCAAGCAATTAAAAACGGCAGTGTAAGAGTGAATATATATTTTACGAATATATATCCTAACAGTATCATACCGAGTATTGCAACCGCGATGTGTGAATAATGCTCCCACTTCTCTTTGTTCATCGTCGCACTCCCTTTTTTATTTAATTATAGTCTTAAAAAATATATTTTATTATAGGAGAATTGAAAATGGTTATTATCGAAATGGAAAACGGTCAGAAGATTGAGATAGAGCTCTGCCCCGAGGCAGCTCCCGAAACCGTAAAGAATTTTGAGATGCTCGTCAAACGCGGCTTTTACGACGGTCTCACCTTTCACAGAATTATCCCCGGCTTTATGATTCAGGGCGGAGACCCCCTCGGAAACGGAATGGGCGGAGCAGAGAAGAATATCAAGGGTGAATTCAGAGCAAACGGGCACCAAAACCCGATAAAGCACGAGAGAGGCGTAATTTCAATGGCAAGAGCCTTTGACCCCAACTCCGCATCATCTCAGTTCTTTATTATGCACGCCGATGCTCCCCACCTTGACGGTCAGTATGCGGCATTCGGAAAGGTTGTATCCGGTATGGAAGCCGTTGATGAAATCGCATCTATCCCCACCGATTATAACGACAGACCGAAAATTGCAGTGAGAATGAAGAAGGTATCCCTTGCTTAATCCTTGACGGCATACAAAAAGAGACTGACGGAAGCTTTTGCTCCTGTCAGTCTCTTTTTATTATAGAAATTAAATATACTTTTTAACTATTGCGCGCATCTCGTCAAGTCTTGCCTCCATATCGGAAACGAGCTTAAACTGGTTTCTTGCGCGGTCAAGATTGTGATTTTTACGCGAGGTCTTAAAATAGGTGTCACCTGAGAGATAGTCGGTGAGGAAGCGAGTTCCGCACTCGTAGGTCATCATAATAGCACCTATCGGCAAAAGCTCCATCTCACATTCGGTAAGCCCGCCCTTTGTTCCCTCGATAAAGCCCTTTACGTAAAGCTCGTAAAGATTTATATCAAAGTTTACTTTTGAGAGGTCAACCTCGTCTTCAAGAGCTGTGGTAGCTCCGAAGCGGATAGAGTCACCGAAATCGTTTACCGAATAACCCGGCATAATGGTATCAAGGTCAACTATGCAAAGTGCATTGCCTGTGTTTTTGTCAAAAAGAATGTTATTAAGCTTCGTGTCATTGTGAGTAACTCTGAGAGGAAGCTTACCCTCCTCGCGAGCACGTTCAAGAGTGTTTGCAAATTCGCGTCTTGCGAGCACGAAATCTATCTCTGCCTGAACGTCCTTTGCTCTTTGGCACACGTCCGCTTTGAGAGCTTTTTCAAAAATTCTTATTCTGTCGGGTGTGTTGTGGAAATTCTTGATAGTCTCAAAAAGAGTTTCGGCAGGGTAATCGCGCAAAAGGTATTGGAAGTTACCGAATGCTACCGCACTTATATAGAACTGCTCGGGATTTTCTACGATATCGTAGCTCGTGCTGTCCTTTATGTAGGTGAGAAGACGCCAAGCCTCTCCGTCGGGAGTGAGAAGAAAGTTCTTTCCGTCCTTTGTCGGAATTATGCTGAGCGTTTCACGCTCGGGGTCTCCGCCGTTTTCTTTTATAATTTTTTTGAGATACGTCGTAACACCGGCATAGTTTTTCATAAGGCTGTCGGGGTCCGTGAATATCTTCGTGTTTATTTTTTGGAGAATGTAGCGCGATATGTTCTTTTCGTTTTCTACTGTGACAAGCTTCGTGTCATTTATGTGTCCTGAACCGAAAGGGATTGAGGACACGACGTCTCCGGTGACGGAGAAGTTTTCGATGATTTCTCTCTCTTTCATACTACCTCCTTGAAGTCCAAGAAGTGCAGCACCGATTATGCCGGCATCATTTTTGAAGGTTGCCGTAACAAGCTCGGTTCTTGATAAATTTGTACCGAAGGTATCGCGTAAAACCCGCTCACGCAGTGGCAAAAGAAGTGTGTCACCCTCTCTTGAAATTCCACCGCCGATGCAAACGACGTCAGGCTGGAACACGTTAATGATGTTTGAAACACCGAGCGCGAGATTGTCGATAAACTCGTTTACGACAACCGTTGCAGCCTTGTCGCCCTTTTCCATAGCGGAAAAAGCGGTTTTTCCGTTGACGCGGTTAACGTCACCGGAAGTAATGCTCCACATAATGCTTTTCGGATTTTCTCTCATCTTGCGCTTGGTTTCTCTCACAAGGGCAGTGGCAGAGCAATAAGCCTCTATGCAACCGCGCTTTCCGCAGCCGCACACCTCACCGCCCGGCACGATAACCATATGACCGAGCTCTGCGGCAAAGCCGTTAGTGCCGTCCCAAATTTTTCCGTCAAAGACGATGCCGCCTCCGACACCCGTGCCGAGAGTAAATGCAATGAGAGATTTCTTTCCTACTCCTGCGCCCCAGACCGCCTCTGCAAATGCTGCCGCATTAGCATCGTTAGCAATACATGCCGCAACGCCTGCCATCTCGCTTATATGCTTTACAAGCGGGGCGTCCTTCCAGCCGAGGTTGACCGCGCTGATAACCGTGTTACCCTTGACAATGCCGGGGGTAGCCACGCCTATCCATAAAATGTCGTCAAACGTAAGGTGTGCCATCGAGCATACCTTTTTGCAAACGTCAACGATATCTTTTGAGATTTCCTCGCACGGACGGGGAGCGTTGGTTTTTATGCTGAGCTGTTTTACAATACTCTTCGTTTCAAGATTCACAAGACCCACGGCAATATTCGTGCCGCCAAGGTCTACACCTATGCAATATCTTGACTTCATACTATACTTCTCCTCTATTATACAATAGATTTCCAAAATTTTCAAGTAATAAAAATGATATTTTATTTTATTATATACTTTTATATTGACAAAATCAATGTAAAATAGTATAATTATTTGTAGAATTGACCGTTTTTGATTTAATTTTACAAAAAACAACAAGAGGCAGAAAATGAAAAACAACGAAATTATTTCGGTTTTGTACGAGCTTTATAAAATAACGGGCTTCCGAATGTCGCTCCACGACGTAAATTTTGCCGAAATTGCGGCATATCCCCCCACCGAATTACCTCTTTGTAAGCTTATTCACTCCCTTGACGGAGAAACGCCAAAATGTGAAAACGGAGACAAGGTTGCGTTCAAAATCGTAAATCAGTCAAAGGATACACTTATCTATAAGTGCAGATACGGTCTTACCGAGGCAGTAAGCCCACTATACAATTTCGGCATTTTGACCGGCTATCTTATGATGGGGCAAATAGGTGATGAAAAGACCGATTTTGAGAAAATCGAAAGCGAGCTGATAGCGCGAGGAGTATCTGCCGAAAGTGTAAACGAAGCGCTTAGTCAAACTAAAATCGTATCCGACGATATGACGCACTCATACGTTAGAATAATGACCATATGCGCCCAATATCTAACCCTTTCAAATGCTATGCCGGGAGTGAAGCCGACAATAGCAGAGGCGGCAAAGAAATTTATCCACGAGAATATAGATAAGAAAATCACGATAAAGGATATTTGCGATAACGTCGGCTGCTCAAAAACCACTTTGATAGCCTCTTTCAAAAAGGAATTCGGCACGACGGTCAATACCGCAATAACAGAGGCAAAGCTTTGCGAGGCGGAGAAGCTTCTTTATTCTCGCGAGGTGAGCATAAATGACGTTGCGATAGCCACGGGCTTTTTAGACCAGTCGTATTTTTCCAAGGTCTTTTTTGCAAAGCACGGAGTTTCGCCGAGCGAATTCAGAAAAAGCAGGGCAGGTATGAGAGAATGAAAATTATACATACATCGGATATACATCTTGACTCTCCTCTCACGACAAGACTTTCAGCTATTGAAAGTCGTGCGAGACGAAACGAGATAACGGAAACGTTTAGAAAAATAATAGACGAAGCCGTTAAAATCAATGCGGAAGCGATAATAATTTCGGGCGACTTATTCGATACCGAAAGAGCAAATATGAAAACGGTTGCCACAATTCTTGAAGCAATTGAGGCGGCAGAGAGTGTCTCGTTTTTCTATCTTTCCGGAAACCACGAGAAGAATTTGCTCATTTCATCAGGACAAAAAATGCCCCAAAATCTTTTCGTTTTCGGCGAGGAGTGGACCTATTTCAAAATTGGAGGTGTTACGGTTGCGGGAAGAAGCAAGATAAGCGCGGATATGTTCGGTTCGCTGACACTTAACGAGGATGAAACGAACATTCTCGTTTTGCACGGTATACTTGCAGATAAGAGCGACGACGGAGAGAAAATAGGCAAGCGCGAGCTTGAAAAGCTTCCTGTCGATTACCTTGCACTCGGACACTATCACAGCTTCTCCGAAACAAAGGTTTCAAGCCGCTCTACCGCAGTTTACTCGGGCACTCCCGAGGGACGCGGCTTTGACGAGGCAGGGGATAAGGGCTACGTCCTTCTTGATATAGAGGGCGGCGAGGTAAATTACGAATTTAAGAAAATAGCAAAAAGAACCCTCCATATAAAAGAGGTTGATATAAGCTCCGCTGTGCGTGAGATAGATATTGAGGATTTTGTAGGCGAGGCGATAGCGGATATTTCAGCGCTTGACCTTGTCAGAGTGGTGCTCGTCGGTGAGCACGCATCCTCGCTTTCGCGTGATACGGATGCGCTGGAAAAAAGATTTTCGGAACGGTACTTTTATTTTGAAGCGCAGGATAAATCGAAAATCAGAATTTCCCCCGACGAATATAAAAACGATAAATCCTTAAAGGGTGAATTTATACGCCTCGTTATGTCAAAGGAAGAATTGTCTGACGATATGCGCGCGGCGATTATCGAATGCGGAATAAGAGCATTGGCAGGTGAACTTTGATGAAGCTTTTGGAGTTGCAAATAGAAAATTTCGGTAAGCTTTCAGACTTTACCCTGAAATTTACCGATGGACTGAATGCCGTATCCGAGGATAACGGATACGGAAAAACAACGATTACGTTTTTCATAAAGGCAATGCTCTACGGATTTTGCGATACGAAGAGCACAAAGCTTGAAAAAAACGACAGAAAACGTTACACACCTTGGCAGGGCGGCAGATTTGGAGGCTCGCTTTCCTTTGAGGCAGCAGGTGTGACATACCGAATAGAGCGCACGTTTGGAAAACGCGCAGGCGAGGACGAATTCAAGCTCTATGAGCTTTCCGGCGGACGTGTGAGCTCGGCTTACACGAGCAATATCGGCGAGGAGCTTTTTGGAATAGATGCCGACGGTTTTGAGCGGACTATATTCCTTTCCGAAGCAAATCTTTCGGGCAAAAATGAGAACAAAACAGTTTCAGCCAAGCTCTCCGACCTTGTAGGCTACGACGGAGACCTCACCAATATGGACGATGCCATAGCGCTTCTTGAAAAAAGGCGTCAGGTCTACTATAAGCAGGGTGGCTCGGGTGAAATCGGAAATATAAAGAAGCAGATTGCAAGCCTTGACTACGAGATAAACGACCTCACGAGAGAGCGGTCAGCACTTTCGGCAGAAGAAGAGAAAATAAAGTCGCTTTCCGAAAAACTAAACGAAGCAAATGCAAAAAAAGAAGCAGAGCTTCTCGAAGCAAAGCGCCTCGGCGAGCTGAAATTGAAGCAGGCGCTTCTTCTCGAATACCGGAATATGAAAAAAGCTCTTGAAAGAGATGAAGCAAGTCTTGCAAGTCTTAAAGAGTTTTTCAAAAACGGTGTTCCCACAACAGAGGAAATAGCCAAAGCCCGTGAGGATGCGGCAAGAGCAGAAAATCTGCTTTCAAAGGAGAGCGTCGGTGATACGAGCGAGCTTGACAATCTTTCAAGCTTCTTTTCGGTAAATATTCCAACCGAGAGCTTTGACAAGGCAAAAAGCGACCTTGCAAAAATCGAAGAGCAAAAGACGGTCTGCGAGAGAATAAAATACAAAATCGACAGCGTTGGCAAATCGCGCGCTAAGTCCGCCCCGACGCTTGAAGAAATAAACTCGCATATCGAAAAACTTAATAAGGATAAGCCTGCCGAAAATCAGAATAAGGGCGGACATACGTTTTTCTTTTTGTCGCTTATATCGGTTGTTCTCGGTATAATCCTCGGCGCTCTTGTCAATCCGTTTCTTTTCGCGGTAGCGCTTCTTGCAATCCCCGCGTTCCTTGTATCAGTAAAAACGCATAAAAACGGCGAAAAAAGTTACACGGGTGATACTCAACCTGACAGAACAAAGCTATTTTTACAGGAATGGGCTGAGCTTTTTGACGGCGAAGCCTCGGTAATTGAAAAGCTTTATACTCTTCGCTCGATTTCAAAGGATTATTATGAGAAAAAGGCAGAAGTTGCCCGACTTGAAGAGGAGCTTCGCACCGCGGAAAGCATACTCAGCGACTACGTAGA
This sequence comes from Eubacteriales bacterium, assembly GCA_046156285.1. Taxonomy (GTDB): domain Bacteria; phylum Bacillota; class Clostridia; order Oscillospirales; family CAG-272; genus UBA1740. The sequence goes on from JAZNCB010000073.1 coordinate 12,241, forward strand.
AGAGGTTTATTCATTCGTTATTACCTTTATGGAAACAAAGAGAGAAAGTGCCGTATCCGACCTTTCGTTAATTCTTCGGAAAAGAGAGCTTTACCTTGCGCTTCTTTCTGCGAAAAGCCTCGAAATCAAGCATAGAGAGCAGGACTTTTTACTTGCAAAGCAGCTTGAAAGCACAGTCAGCAGCTTTCTTTCACGTTTTCCTACCGTTACACAAAAGCCCTTTGATGAAATATCAGAGAAGCTTATCGAGTATTCCGCACTTTTGCGTTCAACCGAGACCTCTGCGACAAGAGTAGCGGAGTTTGCAAAGGAGCACGAAATCGGCGCGGAACTTTCAGAATACGACCCAACCGCTGAAACTCAAAGCAAAGAAAGGCTTTCAAAAATCGATGAGGTTATAGCAGAGCTTTTGAAGGAAAAGGCGGTTTCGGAAAGGCAGTTTAATGCTATTTACGAAAGAATTCTCAAAATCGACGATTTGGTCGCTGAAAGAGAGGTGCTTCGAGCAAGAGCGGAAAAATATCAAAACGAGCTTGACGTTGTGAGAGCAACCCGCGAGCTTTTGATAAGTGCAAAGGATAGCCTCACCTCGAAATATCTTTCAAAAACGAAGACGGCATTCGATAAATATATCGATTTGATATCCGTATTTGAAAAAGAGGATTTTGTTATGGATACCTCGTTTTCACTTATGAAAAACGAGCACGGCTCTCTCAAAAGTGCCGAAGCATATAGCCGCGGAGAGCGGGATTTGATTTCACTTGCCGCGAGATTTGCCCTTGTTGATTCGCTTTACGAAAATGAAAAGCCTTTTATAGTGTTAGACGACCCGTTTGCATATTTTGACGACGCGCGTCTTGCCGCCGCGTGCTCGGCAGTTTTGAAAATAGCAGAGGAAAAGCAGATTATATACCTGACCTGCACTGAGGCGAGAAAAATACAGTAATAATTTTTAAGGACGATTTCTTAACCGAAACCGTCCTTTTTTCATAGTATGTTAGTGTGGTAAAAATAACACGGATTTTTGCCATAAAAAACAAAGGAGAAATAAAATGGCAACCTTTTATAACCAGGCTACACTTTCATTTGGCGGACGTCTGACCAACTCAAACGTTACGACCGGTGAGCTTCTCGAAACTCTCAGTGCAACGAAAACGGCAGTAACCGGCGCATACGGAGCAAACGACAACGTAGTTTATGCTGTCAATATAGTCAATAGCGGTGCGACCGCCCTCACAGGTCTTACCGTAACAGATGACCTTGGTGCGTATACCGTTGGACTAACTACGGTTTATCCCTTGACCTACGTAGACGGAAGCATAAAGCTTTTCGTAAACGGTACTCCCGCAGCACCGCCTACGGTAGTAGCAGGACCTCCCCTCACTGTATCTAATATTACAATCCCCGCAGGCGCAAACGCCACAATCTTATACGAAGCAAGAACTAACGAGTTTACCCCTCTTGCAATAGGCTCTGAGCTTACCAACACCGCGACGGTGACGGTAGAGGGATTTGATAATATCGTAGTTAACGCAACGATAGGGGCAGAGGCTGAAACCACTCTTACGATAGCTAAGGCTATCTGTCCTGAGACGGTTACCGACAACGGAGAGATAACCTATACCTTCGTAATACAGAATACGGGCAACACACCTGCCGTTGCAACCGACAACGTTACGATAACCGATACCTTTACACCCATTCTTAATCCTATTACCGTAACCTACAACGGTACAACCTGGACCGAGGGTGTGAACTACACCTATTCGACAACGACGGGTGAATTCGCAACTATTCCCGGTGAAATAACCGTTCCTGCGGCAACCTATACTCAGGATGTCACAACGGGTGTCACCACCGTAACTCCCGGTGTAGCAATAATCACCGTCAGAGGCACGGTCTAAAACACGGTTTTAGCATAAGAAAAATGGCTGTCCTAAATAAAGACAGCCATTTTTCTTATGCCTCTTTTTTGAGTAGATCGCGAATCTGTTTAAGAAGCTCCTCTGTCGAGGGGTTTGCTTCCTTTTCAAGTCTCGCCTTTTCCTCAGCCGCCGCTTTTTCAGCCGCAGCCTTGTCCGCTCTTTCCTTATAGAAAAGAGCCACCGCGTCGGGATTTTTAAGGTTTATACCGAGCTTTTTCATTTCCCGTTTGTCAGCTCTTGTGCGCTTTTCCTTTTGGGTTGCCTCTTCGAGCATTTTTCCGCCCTCGCGTACTCTGTTGATTATCTTCACAATAGAGAAGAGAACGAATGCAACAAGGAAGAAATTGATAACCGCGTTAATGAACGAGCCCCAGTCTATATAGATGGATTTTGTAAGGTCGAGAGTGCCGTCCTCGGCAAAAACCTTGCCACCCGGCAAAAACGTAAAAGCATTTTCAAGTGCGCCGTCGCCAAAGAGAATGGCGAGAAGCCAGTTGATAATAGGCTTCAAAACGTAATTGCTAAGACCGTTTACTATTGCGGTAAAGGAACTACCGACGATAACACCGACAGCCATATCAACGACGTTGCCGCGTGTTACAAACTTTTTGAATTCCTGAAAGAATTTTCTCATAAAGCTACTCCTTTTTTGTTTTTATTTTATCACATACGCTCGCTTTTTGCAAGATATTTGAAAAAAATCTGAAAAAAAAGCTTATTTAACATTTTGTACTTGAAAAAAGATTTATAATAATGTAAAATAGTTATATATAATAAAAGAAGACAACCTCAATTTTCAGGAGATTAGTATGAAAAGATTTTTCTTTGCTCTTCTTATAATTCTGTCAAGCATACTCGTGTTTACGGCGTGTAAGGAAGATAAGCATCCGGAATATTATACGGTTCATTTTGATTCTAACGGGTCTGTCACCTATCAGAGCCGCGCTATCGAGAAGGGTGCATATATCGTCGAGCCTAAAGCGCCTACGAGAGTGGGATATGAATTCCGTGGCTGGTACGTTGGCGCAGAGAAGTGGGATTTCTCCACCGATACCGTTGAAGCGAACATTACGTTAAAGGCTGAGTGGGAGCGAGTTATTCACACCGTTAAGTTTGATTCAAACGGCGGAACAGAGGTAAGCGACCAAACGATAGCCTCAGGCGATTTTGCAAGCGAGCCACCCGCACCGACAAGAAAGAACTATAAGTTCTTAGGCTGGTTTTATAATAACAGACCTTGGAGCTTTGATACGGACAGAGTCCGCGACCTTATAACTCTTACGGCAGAGTGGGAGCAGTATCCTACGTATACCGTAACCTTTGATACCAAGGGTGGAACAGAGGTTGAAAACCAGTACATAATTCTCGGTGAAAAGCTAAGCACACCAAAGGCTACGACGAAAGCAAATTCTAAATTCGTCGGTTGGTATTATAACGGCGTGCTTTGGGATTTCAGTGAGAACACAATTTCCTCGGATATTACTCTCACAGCTAAATGGGAGCCGATAGTAACCTATACCGTCACCTTCAATTCAAACGGCGGTGCAGAGGTAGAAAATCAGTACGTTATTCAAGGCTCATGCGCTACCGAAGTACAGCCTGCAACGCCTAACGGCAGACCGGGAGTATTCCTCGGCTGGTACGACGAGAGCGGAGCAAAGTGGGATTTCTCAAGGGTTGTAACGGGACATATTACTCTTACTGCAAAATGGACGTGGCTCGTATCGGTTAGCTTTGTCGTTCAGTATCCCGGTGATACCTCATATACGGAGACAAGCGTTTACATCGACGAGAATACGACCATTTCAAGCACGATAGTGCCAAGCGTTTCAAACCGTGAAACCTGCAAATTTATAGGTTGGGTAACCGCGGACGGCAGAAGCTTCAATTTCGACACCAAGGTTACGGGCGACCTCGTTCTTAAAGCTGATTTTGAAATGCGCCCTAATGTGACGTTTGTCGTTCAGTATCCGGGCGAGGAAAGCAACGTATTGTCGAGCATCTATGTAGATAAGAACACGACAATTTCCGCCTCAGCAATGCCTACGGTTGCGAATAGAGAAACCTGCAAATTTATAGGTTGGGTTACAACCGATGGCAACGATTTTGACCTCTCGACAAAAATCAGCGCGGATACGGTGCTCGAAGCAAAGTGGAGTTATGCCGTAAACTTCGTCATACAGTATCCCGATGAAGACGTTACAAGTGTAACTACGGTCTACGTCGACGAAAACACTGCTATTCCGAGCGATAAAATTCCCACGGTTGCGAATAAAACCGGCTCTGTATTCAAGTTCTGGACAGCCGAGAATAACGCAGAGTTTGATTTTAATAGCAAAATCACATCAAGCATAACTCTAAAAACCTATATGCTTCGTACATACACCGTTACCTTTATTATTACGGGTGTTACAAACGACACACTAATTGCGGCTTGGAAGCCTATTACGGTTGAGGAGGGCTCTCTTCTTGAAATTCCTAAGATCCCAAGCAACATAACCAATATGGATGTAAGAAAATGCACGGTAAACGATGCAGAATGGAATTTTGAGGTTGATAGGGTTTATTCGGATATTGAAATGACTGTAAATGTTTGGGCATATTTAGAACCCGTTCCGCCAAAATCTGACGGAACAACACTCCCCGAAGACAAATGGCAATAACGAAAAGAGAGCAATTCGGAAAAACCGAGTTGCTCTCTTTTACTATTCGTTTTTATTTGCCAAGTGTCAGTGTCTTTTTGTAGGAAGCAAGCACAGCGCTCGCGGCAGTAGCTCTGAAAGAGCCCTCTTCAAGCGCGTGTACACCGGCAATAGTGCTTCCGCCGGGACAAGTCGAATCGTAGCCATGTCGTTCTGTGAGCCAA
>JAZNCB010000074.1:0-30233 GCA_046156285.1 Eubacteriales bacterium
CCTCTGCTTGTAAGGCAGATGCTCTCCCAACTGAGCTAACCTTCCGTATCAGCCATATCATTATAGCAAAACTTTTTTTGTTTGTCAATAGTTTTTTTGAGATTTTTTCCAAAGTTTTCTTTTAGTTGATATTCGCGTGTAAAATTATATACATAGAGTGGTAATTTTGCCAAAAAATAAAGAAAAATGCGAAAAGATCTGGAAAGTGAGGAAAAAATGACTACAAGCAATGAAAAAAGCTTAGCTTTAACAGAAGAAAAACGAGCAAAGATTTTTGGCGTCGAGGTTGCGTACATAGCGCTTTTAAGTATTGCCGTCGCGTTTTTGGGTTGGACCTTGGAAAACGCATTCAGGCTTTTTCGAAACGGTGTTGTAGATTCGCGCTTTAATATTTTGCCGTTTATAGCTCCTTATATGTCGCTTCCGTTTATTTTTCATATCCTTTTTGGAGATGCTAACCGTATTCGTATGTTCAAGCGCTTCCGCGGAGATACAAAGAAGAGTATTATTCTCTCAAATATCGTCACGTATCTTATGCTCTCGCTTGGAGTTTTCGTGCTTGAATTTATTATAGGCAATATGTGGGACGTTTTCTTTGGAGTAACCCTTTGGAATTACTCAAAGCTCCCCTTGAATTTCACAAAATTCACAAGTCCGATAACGACCTTTGGCTTTGGACTGTTTGCATATATTCTTCTAAAATTTGTAATGCCTCCGGCATTGAAGCTTGTTCGCACAAAGGTAAAGTACAATACGGCAAAATGGGTGTCCATAATTCTTGGCTCGCTCATAATTCTCGACACCGTCAGAATGGCGATATGTATAATCGTATTGGGAGAAGCTCCTCACCTTTGGCGTTGGGATACAAATACGGGCGTTTTCACCTGGCTTCCGTGACGGTAGCAAAATATCAAAAGAACAACTGACGTGCGAAGAATTATTTTCTTCGATACTTAATTTTACAAAAAAGCTGAGCATTTTTTGCTCAGCTTTTTTGTTTGTCGCATTTTGTCAATAATAGTTGCGCATAAAAAAGAGGCACAAAATGAATATTTTTCTGTTTTTTGGTATACTTATGAAAAAAATGGGCACAATAATCGGAAAACGCAACCGCAGGTTGCTGAAATCTTCCAACTTTAATTGCTTGTTTTTGACACGTGTGCAGTTGTATAATATTATTGATAGATATCCCAATAAAAAACTGAAAGGAAATTTTTATGACGATAGGAGAAAAAATAATAAGCCTTCGCCAAGGAGCGAAGATTTCCCAAGAGGAGCTTGCAGAGAAGCTTTCTGTGTCACGGCAGTCGGTTTCAAAATGGGAGAGGGGAGAGGCGCTCCCGGGGCTTGATAAAATTCTTGAAATTTGTTCTCTTTTTTGTGTTTTTGCAGACGATTTGCTTCGCGAGGAGGTAATGCTCCCACAGTGTGATGCGGAGAAAAATCCGATTTCAGATTCGAGTGCGCAGGGCAACAGATACTTTGGCACAGACGGCTTCCGCGGTGAAGCGAACAAGGAGCTTACCTCAATGCACGCATACCGTGTCGGCAGATTTCTCGGCTGGTATTTTTCGTCTATGCTTTCCGGCAAGGGAAGAGGAAATTCGAGAGCGCGTATAGTTATAGGCAAGGACACGCGCCGTTCAAGCTATATGCTTGAATATGCAATAGTTGCAGGAATTACCGCCTCGGGCGGAGATGCCTATATGCTCCACGTTACAACGACGCCGAGCGTTTCCTACGTAACCCGTCAGGATGAGTTTGATGCGGGAATTATGATTACCGCCTCGCATAACCCATTCTATGACAACGGAATTAAAATCGTAAACCGCTACGGTGAGAAAATAGACGATTTGACCACGTCGCTTATAGAGGATTATATCGACGGAGACGTGTCAAGACTTGGTATTGAGGCAGACGACATTCCATACGCAAGACGCGAAAATATAGGTAAGATAGTAGACTACGTTGCAGGCAGAAACCGCTACGTCGGTTATCTCATATCGGTTGCTGCAAACTCCTACCGCAACCTTAAAATAGGAATAGATTCGGCAAACGGTGCGTCATGGATGATAGCAAAGGCGGTATTCGATGCTCTCGGAGCGCAAACCTATCAGATAGGCGCAGAGCCAGACGGAATTAATATAAACCGCGAGTGCGGCTCAACGCATATCGAAAGACTTTCTTGCTTCGTCCGTGAAAATCACCTTGACGTCGGCTTTGCCTTTGACGGTGATGCGGATAGGTGCATTGCGGTTGACGAGCGCGGAAGCATCGTTGACGGTGACAAAATTATATATACCCTCGCAACGAGATTTAAGAAAAAGGGAATGCTTGATAACGATACCGTAGTCACTACTATAATGTCAAATTCAGGCTTGAATATCGCCCTTAGAAAAGAGGGAATTAAAAACGAGCAAACTACGGTCGGAGACAGATTCGTATACGAGAGAATGAAAGAGGGCAACTTCCGTCTTGGCGGAGAGCAGTCAGGCCATATTATTATCCGTAAATATGCAACGACGGGTGACGGAATACTCACCGCAATTATGGTGCTTGAAGAAATGCTCGACTCTAAAAAAACGCTTTCCGCACTTACCGCACCGGTTAAGCTCTTGCCGCAAAAAATGAAAAACGTTAAGGTTACAAGCAAATCTGCGGTTGTATCCGATGCGGACGTACTTTTAGCTGTTGACAAAATCAATTCGAAGCTTTCGGACAGCGGTCGCGCGCTTCTGCGCAAAAGCGGAACAGAGCCCGTCATAAGAATTATGATAGAGTGCGAGGATGAGAAGCTTTGCGACGAGTATATAAGCTTAATTTACAACGTGATAAAGAAAAAAGGCTATATTGCTGAAAGGGCTTAAATTATGTGCGGAATAGTAGGTTATACGGGTAAAAAAGAAGCAACGGAAATACTTATCAAGGGGCTTTTTTCACTTGAATACAGGGGATATGATTCAGCAGGTGTTGCACTTCTTTGTAAGGACGGCAGTGTAGATATCACAAAATGCGGCGGAAGAGTTTCGGAGCTTGAATCTCTTGTCAAGAAAAAGAGTGTCGAGGCAAACGTCGGTATCGCTCACACACGTTGGGCAACTCACGGCGCGCCAACGGGCGAAAATGCCCACCCGCATACCTCGGATAGCCTTGTTTTAGTTCATAACGGAATAATAGATAATTACGCAGAAATAAAGGCAGAGCTTATAGGCGAGGGCTATTCCTTTAAGAGCGATACGGACACCGAGGTTATAGCACACCTTATTGACCGTGAATACAAAAGGGAAAAAGAGCCTCGCATAGCAATCACAAAGGCAACGTCGCTTCTTTCAGGCTCGTTTGCCCTTGCAATTATGTTTTACGATATACCGGGCGAGATTTTCGCAATAAGGCGGGATAACCCGTTGATTATCGCCTTTTCTAAGGACGGCACGTATATTGCCTCGGATATTCCCGCAATACTTAAAAATACAAGAGAAATCTACCGTCCAAGCGAGAATATAGTAATAAGAGTTACCGAAAACGGAGCTTTTGCATTCACGATGGACGGCAAGAGGGCAGAAATCAAAACCGAGTATATTGATTGGAGCGCAGGCGGAGCGGATAAAGAGGGCTACGAGTACTTTATGGAAAAAGAAATCAACGAAGAGCCCGATGCAATAAAAAGAACGGTAGCGCATAGAGTAAACGGTGACGGTCTCCCTGATTTTTCGGGTGATGGAATTGCCGAGGACTTCTTTACAGGGTTTGACAGTATCGCAATAATTTCCTGCGGCTCTGCCACCCACGCTGGACTTTTCGGTAAATATATTATCGAGGGACTTTCGGGTATACCTGTAACGGTAAATACCGCCTCGGAATACAGATACGAGCCACCTGCAAAAATCGGCAGAACACTTGCACTTGCAATATCGCAGTCGGGAGAAACGGCGGATACCCTCGCAGGTGTCAGACTTGCAAAGAATATAGGGCTGAAAACCGCCGCAATAATAAATACCTACGGCTCTGCGATAGCTCGCGAGGCGGACAATGTTATGTACACCAACGCAGGACCTGAAATTGCGGTAGCAACAACGAAGGGCTATACAACACAGCTCGCAATTTTGGCTCTTATAGGCATAAAGCTCGGTCTTGCCTACGGCAAAATAAGCGAGGATAAGGCGCGTGAATATACGGTAGCTTTAAGAGAAGACGTGCCGCGCGTAGTCGGTGAAATTATCAAAAATCGCGACAAAATAAAAGTGTATGCAGAGAAAATAAGCGCACACAAGGACCTATACTTTATTGGCAGAGGACCTGATAGCTTTGCGGGAGTAGAGTGCTCGCTCAAATTAAAGGAAATTTCCTATATCCACTCCGAGTCCTATGCGGCAGGCGAATTAAAGCACGGAACGCTTTCCTTAATTGAAAACGGCACGCCTGTTATCGCGCTTGCCACCCACCCGAAATTCTACGACAAAATGAACGGGAATATCCGCGAGGTAAGAACGAGAGGGGGATATATTCTCCTCGTTTGTCGTGCGGATTTCAAAAATCCTGAGGAGTATTCCGACGACCATTTTATTATTCCAACGGTGCTTCCCGAGCTTTCTCCGTTTGCCACCGTCGTGTTTTCTCAAATTCTCGCATACGAAACGGCAGTCTTCCTTGGTCTCGACGTCGACCACCCAAGAAACCTCGCAAAGTCGGTCACAGTGGAATAAAAAAATCAAAAAAACACCAAGAAAACCGCAAGGGTAATCTTGGTGTTTTTCGCTCGAATGCAACATTGTGTAATTTGTCGTGTCCGTCCGACAAATAGCACACAAAGCGCCATTTGACAAAAGAAGGAAAAACCGCAAGGGCAATTCCTTCGGTCTTGAATGCCGATTATATTTTGGATACGCCCACCAAGGCGGTGCAAAAAGCGGTGCGTACTGTGACACTTATCATTTAAAAGAGTGGTTGACTGTACAAATTTGTATAAATATACTGACAACAATTATTATTTGCTTGAAAAATTTACAAATTTATGATATAATCAAAATAATTATGGATGTTTATCCCAAAATTGTATTTGGAGGAATTTTTCATGAAGAAAATAGCGATTGCATTAGTTTTACTTTTATCTTTGTTTATAACCTCTTGTTCTTCCGTGGACCTTTATATAGGGGAAAACGGAAACTGGTGGAATGGCGATGAGGATTTAGGAATCACCGCACAAGGCCCCCAGGGTGAGCAAGGTTCTCGGGGCAAGCAAGGACCCCAAGGTGAGCAGGGTCCCCAAGGTGAGCAAGGTCCCCAAGGCGAGCAAGGTCCCCAAGGCGAGCAAGGTCCCCAGGGTGAGCAAGGTCCCCAGGGTGAGCAAGGTCCCCAAGGCGAGCAAGGAAATACTCCTTATATCGGAGAAAATGGCAATTGGTGGATAGGTGATGAAGATACAGGGGTTCTTGCTGATTATTCCTCTGATGACAGAAAAATAAGTGATGGCTTGGTCTTTGTAACGGCAACGGTCGGTGGCAAGGCTGGTATGATAGTTACGGATTATGAAGGCACTGACAAAGATGTTGTAATTCCTAATTGTGTCGGCTCGGTTCCTGTAATTGGTATTGGCGAAGATGCATTTACCAACACATCCATTACATCCGTTTCGCTTTCCAAAAATACTATTTGGCTTGGAGAAGAAGCGTTTTATAATTGCAGTAAATTAACAAGTGTTGATTTCAATGGTGCAAAACTGACGGAAATTCCTTACTGTGCGTTTTATGGTACGGCTATCACTTCAATTACTCTCCCCGAGAGCGTAACAAAACTTGGTGAAAGAGCCTTTTATAATAGTTCCTTGGCTGAGATTAATTATGAGAATATTACTTATTTCGGTAGTTATTCATTAAATACTATCTGCTTGCCATATATATATTTAACTAAAAATGTTGAATATGTTGGCTCCAATGCATTTAGTGATACATTTGTTTTCATTGAGCACGAAACACTACCAACAACTTGGGGAAGCAATATTGCAGGTAGCGACTCTATGTTCCGTCCCATTGTTAACACAACGAAATCCGGTGACTACATTTATGCGCTGAATGACGGCAAGGCAACCGTTCACAGATACATAGGCAATAGTAAACGAGTACAAATTCCTTCAACTATTGATGGTCACAAGGTTACAAAGATTGGCGCAGGCTTTGATTCTTATTCTGAAAATATCTTTGAAGATGATGAATTGTACATTAGTGAGTATCTGAAAATTAAGCTCGACGAGGTTGTTATTCCAAAAACCGTTACAGAAATTGAACGCTATGCCTTCCTGCTTTCTTCGAGTTTGATTTATGTTCCGAAATCGGTTGAAGCAATAGCCTTTTCAGACGATGATTATCATATTTTTTCGTTCTACGCTTTTGAGGATGCGTATTTCGGATCAGAGTTCAACGATGATTTGCGATATGCAAACGGCATAAATTACAATAAGATAGTTTATGATGAAGAACATAAGGTCTTTCTTTATGAAGATCTCTTTGGGTATTCAGTTCTTGCTTCGTTGCAATTCTATTCGCCGGACGAAATTATTGTTCCGGGAACATACAATGGAAAAACAGTTCACACAATAATGTCGTGGGCGTATTTTATTGATGATGTAGCATCTATTAGAATTTCAAGCGGTGTTAACAAAATTCAAAAATATGCATTTTACGGCGATGCTTATATTTTCTTTATCCCTAAAAGTGTAAAAACAATTGTAGCTTATGGTGTTTGCGATGCGGAGTATTATTTAGTAGAGGCAACTACAAAGCCTGATGAGTGGGATACATGTTGGAACGGAAATCGTTCCGGCATAACATATGGTGTGAGTAGCGACACATTTATCGATGTGACTAACAAAATGATGTACAGGGTTGAAAATGGTCGAGCCACACTAACAAAATATTTTGGTTCTAATAGCACCATTTACATTCCCAGAACAATCAATGGATATACCGTAACTAAAATTGCTGCCGGCTTTTATTCTTCGTCGAGCACGAGATATATCTATATTCCCAAAGAGGTTACAAAAATAGAATCCAAGGCGTTTACAAATACAAGCAGTTATACTCACTATTTCTATTTTGAAATAACTGAACAGCCCTTAAATTGGGGCACAGAATGGTACTATAATTCGTATTATGGAACTTACACGAATTACATATCAAAATCTTGGAATCAAAAATTTAGTTACTAAACTCAAAGGCGAGCCGTAAAAAGCTCGCCTTTGATCTTTTGGGTTATAATGTTTTGTTTAGGACATGGGTTACAATGTGGTGCACACTCTGACACTTATCTTTTGTTAAGTGTCAGAATAAACATTAAAGGTGATATTTTTAAGTTTAAGTCCTCAAAATTCAGTAGAAAGAATCTTTATAATTTTGATACTGACATTCAACCAACCCCTAAAAACAAGAAAAAGCCTTAAAAATCAAGGCTTCCCGATAAAAAACAAGCACCGCTTTTACGATACATTTTCGTATCATAATTACGGTGCTTATATGGTCGGAATGAAACATTGCGTAATTTGTCGTGTCCGACCGACAAATAGCAAACAGGATTTGGTATGCGAAGCATACTTTATACCTGCGACCACATCTATTACGTCACGCAATGTGCTATTTGACAAAAAAGAAGGAAAAACCGCAATGGAAATTCCTTCTGTCTTGGTCGGAATGACAGGATTCGAACCTGCGACATCTTGCTCCCAAAGCAAGCGCGCTACCAACTGCGCTACATCCCGAAATTATTAATGATAAAGAGAAGCGAGAATAAACAAGATCTCGCCTGCGACATCTTCGGCTTCGCCGCCGGAGCAGTCGCATAGTCGTTGATTGTCGCTCGCAAATCTCGCTTCGCCAACTCCTTGCTTGGTGCTCTTCGCTTCACAAAAACAATACTCAATTGTTTTTTGCTCGCTCACCCAAAGAAGCGGATACCAACTGCGCTACATCCCGAATTTGTATTCGTTAAATGACTTCTATATTATAGCAAATATTGATAGGAATGTCAAGTATATAAAAGCAATATTTTTGCCTGATATAGTGACGTATGAGCAAGCGAAAAGCACCAAGAAAACCGCGAGGGAATTCCCAGTGCTTTCTGTATTAAATTTCTTGGTCAATCTTTTCTTCCCTTGCCAATTCGGATATTCCTTTTTTGCGCCATACGTAGATAAGGAATATAACAAGCAAAAGAATCATAAAGAGTCTTGAAAATACGGTAGCAAGATATAAGAATTTCACCGTATGAAATCTTGGAATAGGCAGTATTACAAGGAGCAAAAAGACGTTTACGCCGCCACCTGCGAGGCTTGCTGACATTGAGAGAACCGATTCGCCGAGAGCTTTTATTGCACCCGTCAAAACGTTTACTGCGCCAAGAAGGAAATAGAAGTTCAAAAGTATTACGTTTATCTCGCTCACCGCCGCTAATACGTTTTCTTTGTCGGGGTTGCTTGCATCTATATAGAGATTTGCTATCGGGATTTCAAAAATTCTTAAAATCTGCGCTAACAAAATGCCCAGCACAACAACCGATATAAGCGAACAGAAAAGCGACTTTTTCATTCTGTCAGGCTTCTTTGCGCCAAAGTTCTGACCGACAAAGGTCATAGCCGCCGTGGCAAAAACTCTCATTGCCGTACCGATTATTCCGTCCATATTTGCGGTAATAGCCTTTGCCGAGATAACCGTGGTTGGAAAGGAGTTCGTTGCGCCGAGAGTGAAAAGGTCTGATAAAGATAAAAGCAGAGTTTGAATAGCTAACGGAATTCCGTATCCGAGCATCTCTCGCAAAATGCTTTTGTCAATTTTCATCTTGCGAAGCGAAATTGCGTAGCACTCGCCCTTGTTTCTGAAAAGAACGAGCAAAATTCTCGCTGTTGATAGATAATGAGTTAATACCGTCGCAAGCGCAACGCCCGAAACCGCCATTTTGAAAACTATAACGAAAAGCAGGTTGAGAAGCAGATTCACAAGACCGCTTACCGAGAGAATTGACAGCGAGGTTTTCGAGTCACCCGTAGCACGCAAAATCGACGAGGCGAAGTTATATATCGACGTGGCGGGAATACCTAATGCGATAATTACCATATAAAGCGTGGCTTTGTCAAGAAGCTCGGGCTTCGTTCCAAGAAGAATGAGAGCAGGGCGGGCGGCAATGACGGTAATAATCATAATAATTATACCGCCTAACGCGGAAAGGGCTATTGCCGTATGCGTTGTCTTTGATACCTTTTCATAGTCCCTTGCGCCATAGCTTTGCGCAACCATAATACCTGCGCCTGCCGAGAGGGCAATAAAAACGCTGATGAAAAGTGAAGACATACTGGCAGAGCTCGTAACGGCGGCAAGCGCATGGTTGTCACCCGAAAATCTGCCGACGACTATAGAGTCTGCAATGCCGTACGAATATTGCAAAATTCCCGTCAAAACGAGCGGAATTACAAACAGTATCATTCTTGAAAAAATAGGACCCTCGGTAAAATCTTTATTTCTCGTTTTCATAAAAGCCTCGTAAAAAAATAATTATACTTGATTTTAACACAAAACCGTGATATAATCAAATATAAATAATAGTATAGGGGTATAAACGTTTGTTTATATAGAGAAAATGGAACTTGCACAGAATTACGTATATATGGTTTACCGACTTGGAAGCTTTTCAAAGGCGGCAGAAAAGCTTTTTATATCACAGCCGTCACTTAGCGCAACCGTCAAAAAGCTTGAGCGGGAGCTTGGATTTTTGATCTTCGACCGCAGATCAACACCCTTGCAGCTTACAATCGAGGGGAAAATATATATCGAATACCTCGAAGAAATCCGGGAAAATGAAAGAATAATGCTTAGCCGTGTTGAGTCGCTTGCAGAAAAGCAAAGAGAAGAGCTTATAGTCGGCTCAATAGGTATCGTTGCGCGCACGGTGCTGCCAAAAATTTGCAAGGAATTTCTGAAATCTCATAGCGACGTAAATTTAAGGCTTGATTTCGGTGATGATATGCCCCTTTTGAGTAACGTCGAAAAAATTGAGCATAACCGTATGAATATCGCCCTCGAATATACGTATAACGATAAAATTATGAACGCAATACCACTCGCCACTGAGCGTTATTTCCTCGCATTTACAAGGGAGTGTCCGGGCACGGAAGAGCTTATACCGTTTGCGGTGGGAATTTACGAGGTTTTAAGCGAGAAAAGGCTCGTAGCGGATAAACGCATTTACAATATCATTCCCGATAAATTCACGGTTTTCAGAAGAGAATTCCATACGAAATCGGGGGAGCTTGAAGCATACGTAAATAAAATAACCCGTCCCGTTTGCCGTGTTGTAAATTCAAGGCACAGAGGAATTTATTACGACCTTATGCTCATGGGAATAGGCGCTACGTTCGTTACTGATATTATAGCCGCAACCGAAAAAGAGAGAAGCCGCGACGTTTTCTTTATCCCGATAGAGCACGGGCGCACACTCTACGCAATATACAAAAAGGGCAGAGCGTTAAACAAAAGCGAAGAGGATTTCATTGCTCTTTTGAGAGAAGCATTCAACAAGCCAAAAAACGAAATGTTTTAACAAAAAATCACAGAAAACCTTGCGTTTTCTGTGATTTTTCTTTGATAGTTTATATTTTTCCTAATACTTTGTCTTTAATTTATCGCTTTCGACGGCGTTTTTATTTAATCTTTCGTCCGATAAGGAAGCTTACGCCGCCCATTTTAATTTTGCCGTCCGAGTATTCTGCATTCTCTGCCATAATCGGAGCGACGGTATTGCAGTTAACCGTATATTCCTTGTCCGAGGGGTTAACGGCAACTAAAATCTCATCGCCTCTCTCGAAAACAAAGGGATACCCCTCGTTTATTATGCGTATTTCGGCTTCTGCGTGGAGTGCTGTCTCTTCCTTGTGAAGCCTTATAAGCTTCTTTACAAAGGATAAAATCGAGTTTTCGTCGTTTATCTGCGCCGCAACCGTTGGAGCATTTGCTCTTTTGTCGGTCGGAAGATACGGCTCGTCACTCTCTGAAAATCCGTGGTTTTTGCCACTGTTCCACTGCATAGGAGTTCTTGCGCCTGTGCGGATATATCCGCCCTCCTTTGAGGGAAGCCCCAGAATAAAGTCCATTCCTATCTCGTCGCCGTAATATACAAAAGGAACACCCGGCATCGTGAATATAAATGCAAGTGCGCATTTTACTTCGCCCGGCTCTCGTCTGTACGCAAGTCTTGGAATATCGTGGTTACCCGTAATGTGTCCAACGTAGCCCTTGTTCTTAATTCTTTCAAGGTCACGGAGAAAAACGTCAAGATATTCCGAAATATTACCCTTGCCGTTTTTGTTAAAGTAGCTGTTTCCAACGAAGCGGTTGTTTGTGTTTCTGCCCTCCTCGTATCTGAAAAGGGAAGTGTATGCGCTTTGTCCCGAATGAAGAAGAAAATCAAGGTCGAAATTCGACTCTATCGCATCACCGGGGAAGCCCCACTCGGAAATCAAAAGGCATTCGGGATTTTTTGCGTGCATATAGTCCTTAACCTCTTTCCAGAGTGCGCCAATGTATTTTCTTTCCTTATCGCCCTTGATTAAGGATTTTGCCATATCAACTCTGAATCCGTCAGTGCCGAGGTCCATCCAGAAGCCGATGATTTTTTTAAGCTCTTCGAGCGTTTTTCTGCACTCGGGGTGGCTTGGCGGAAGCTGCCAGGGCTTATTTGGGTCGGGATTTGCATATCCGTAATTAAGTGAGGGCTGATGCCAGAAAAAGTTGTTTACAAAGTTTCCGTCTCTATCCGAATATCCCGAAATACCGTCGGTGTAGTTAAAAGCGCCGTCAGTCCAGATATAGCGGTAAGTGTACTCGTTTTTCTCTCGCTTTGCCGACTCGACAAACCAAGGGTGATAAATTGAGGTATGACCTGCAACTAAGTCGAAAATTACCTTCATTCCGCGCCCATGCGCCGCATCGCAAAGAGCCTTGTAATCCTCGTTTGTGCCGTAACGAGCCGCAACCTTATAAAAGTCGGTAACGTCATAGCCCGCATCGAGAAAAGCGCTCTCGTTTATCGGGTTAAGCCATATAGCCGTAAAGCCGCATTCTTCTATGTAATCAAGTTTTTCTATAATGCCGCGAAGGTCGCCAATACCGTCACCGTTAGTGTCGTAAAAGGATTGCGGATATATCTCGTATACCACGGCATCGTTTAGCCAGTTTGTCATATTTGTCTCCCGGGGTGTTTTATTTTATTTAATTATACACAAAATCAGACACGTTGTCAATATAATTTTAGCTTTAATTTTTCAGCTATGCTTTGCAATGTAGTCGTCCATATATTCACATTGCATTTTTTCAAGCTTTGTCGGCTCGTAATCGTCAGGATAAGAGGCGATACATTTTTTCAAGCCGTCCTTATGTAAAATAAAGCTTTCGCTCGACACACCGCAGTCACGCATCACCTTGTCTACGTTTACGTTGCGGTTAAAAAATCTGTCATAATACAGCATAAATTTAGCCACGTAATTGATTTTATCGGTGTTTCCCGACATCATTTTTGAAAACTCCTCGCCGGGTATCCATTCACACGATATACCGCAATTCTCCTCGTAAACCTTTGCCATATCACCCCACGTAAAAGGCTCGGGCGAGCCAAAGGTATAGGTTTCTCCAAACGACTTCTCGTTAAAGAGCACGCCGACGAAAAGGCGGGCAATATCACCTGCATAAATAATAGCGGCATTCTTGTCCTTTGCCTCTATCGGCAAAAGAAGCTTTTTGCCTTGCCTTGCACGGTAGGGAATTAGACGTCCCTTCCAGGTCGCAAGTAACAGTGAGTTCTCTGCATATACAACGACGGGACGTACTATCGTATAATTTTTGTATCCCGATGACCGTAAAATGTCCTCGCTGATACATTTCAGCACACCGTATCCGTCCTCGGTCATCAATTCTGTATCGTTACTGTAAGCCTCGGTAAGTCGTGGCGACTCTTCGGTTAGCTTGCCGTCGCAATCTGCATATACACGATAGGAAGAAAGGAATACGTAATGGCTCGTGCTTTCCAAAAGCATACGGTATCTTTCTTCGAATATGCTTCTTTTGTGGTAGTGAAGAAAATCTATAATTCCGTCGTACCCATTTTTCAAAAGCTCTCGAAGAAATTCCGTGTCGAATGCGTCCGCCTTTATGTAGCGGAGATTTTTGTCGCTTGATTGCAAATCGTCTAATGAGATGGCATCTACCGAGTAGCCCTTTTTCAGTAGCAATGGAATAATAGCGCTACCCATCATTCCCGTTCCGCCAATAAGCAGTATTTTTTTCATAGTTTCAGCGTCTCCTTTGCGCTTGTGTCAGTGAGTATTGAAACTATGTCAATTCTTCACAACCAGCACGACTTTTCCGACATTCTCGCCACGGTAAAGCACCTGCTGGGCCTCGTCTGCCTCTTCGATAGGGAAGGTCTTGTATATTTTGAGCTTCATCTCGCCAGATTCAAACTTTTCCCAAGTTTTTTCGACAAGCTCGGAAAGAAGCCGTCCCTTTTCCTCGGGAGTTTTGCTACGGAGTGTGCTTCCGATAATGCGGATATTCTTAACGAAAATATTTCTGAAATCAACCTCGGAAATGTCACCTGCAAGGGTTGCTATCTGTATCCAGCGACAGCCTCTTGCAACGTATTTTAAGCATCTTCCAAGAGCCTCGCCGCCAAGGCAGTCGATAGCGATATTTACGGGAGTGCCGTTTTTCTCTTCCTCTGCGAGAACCTTTGCAATATCCTCTTTCGTTGTGTCAACCACGCGGTCAGCACCAAGATATGCAACCTCGCGTACCTTTTCTTCTCCGAGAACGGTTGTGATTACACGAAGACCGAAAGCCTTTGCCATAGGAATTACGGCACTTGCAAGACCGCTCGCGCCTGCGTTCATAAGGAGTGTTTCACCGGGCTTTGCATCGCCAACGTAGAAAAGGTTAAGGTATGCCGTCATATAAACCTCGGGGATAGCAGACGCCTCAATGAAAGAAAGATTCTTAGGCATAGGAAGCACCATTTCAGCGGGTACGCTGACAAACTCGGCATAACCGCCGCCGCCGAGAAGCGCACAAACCTCATCGCCTACCTTAAAGCGTGAAACGTCGGGCGCAACCTCCTTGATAATTCCCGCAACTTCAAGACCGGGCCACACAGGACAGCCGGGCGGGGGAGGGTAATTGCCCTCTCTTTGTAAAAGGTCGGCGCGGTTAATTGCCGCCGCGTGCACCTCGATAATTACTTCACCGGCTTTGAGTGTCGGGTTGGGAACGTTGTCCCAGCGTAAGGTTTTATCATCGTTTATAAGTATTGCTTTCATTTTTATCCTCACAAAAAATTATAGATTTAAGCCCGCTTTAATTTTCAAAACGTTTGATAAGAGGGGCGGGCCTGGGTATGTAAATTCGTCGTATTCTCTGAAACAGAGCCACATATTGACACCGAGCGCAGGTCCGATAAGTCTGTGAAGCTTGCTGTTCGTTCCACCTGATAAAAAGAGAAAAGGAACTTTAAGCTCTTTTTTGAGAAGAGCGCATATTCTGAGGTTTTCTAGTTCTTCAAGCTCGGTATTAGCACCGGTTACGATTTTTACTATATCAGCACCGCGGCGCTCCTGTTCAAGAGCGATTTCGAGAACTCTATCGGCAAGACGGAATCCTGCCATATGCGAGCTCATAAGAACCTCACCGCCGCGCGCGTGAATTTTGTCTATAAGGCGCATCTGTTTTTCTATTGCCGCCTTGTCGGTCGTCAGCTCCTCGGGGGAGGGGCAAAACGTATCTCCCATAACGTCAACGAGAGTAGCGCCGCAGGAAAGTCCAAAAAGCAGCCCCTCCGCAAGCTCCTCGTCACTCATACCTTGGTTAAAAACCTGACGGTAATTTGTAAAATAGATAGGAATGCCGGAGCAAACCGAGAAAATATCCTTTATTGTTTCTTCATCTCTGTATTGTGTTTCAAGACAGTGCATCTGAAAGCCAATTGCGGTAGCACCGTCGGCAACTGCATTCTGAATTCGTATTTTTGCCTGCTTCGGTGTTTTAACCTGCACCATTTCCATAATAAGCGGTTCGCTTTTGTTAAGAAAGCTTTTTTTCATATTAAATTCTCCTTGTCATATCATTTCTGCCGCCGACTATCTTTTCTTTAGCCCTTATTTTACGTAGTCAAGACAGTCGGAAAGTGTCCGAAGCACAGCCTCGCGGCCGATAGCCTTGTCACAGTACCACGGCTCGTAAGCGTGGGAAAATAATAGATTTTCGATATTTTTATCAGCACGAATTTTCTCGATAGTGGAAAGATAACCGTCTTTATCCGCAAAGTATGCTCGGTACTTTCCGACGCCTGCACCTTGAAGTCCGTCGCCGGAAATCAAGGTGTTAGTCCTCTTGTCGTATACACCAACAAAATTCTTCTCGTGACCGGGCATCTCGTATATAGAAATATCACT
Source organism: Eubacteriales bacterium (assembly GCA_046156285.1). GTDB lineage: Bacteria > Bacillota > Clostridia > Oscillospirales > CAG-272 > UBA1740. The sequence continues at coordinate 15,476 of JAZNCB010000074.1, forward strand.
GTCGATTTCTTCCTTTTTTGAGATAACCCTGATATTCGGCGCGTGGTATAGAATTCTGTTCTTTCCGCCCGAGTGGTCCTTGTGGTTGTGGGTTATAACAAGGGCCGATACGTCCGAGGGACTATACCCAAGAGCAGCCAGCGCAGGCAGGATAACCTCGTCAACGTCATAGTCTGTCGTAGCGCAGTCAACGATGATATTTCCTGCCTCGGACTTGATTAAAAACACCGAGGTATAAAGGTCCTCAAAGGGTATTTTCAAGCGGTATACGTTTTTTATCTCTTCCTCAAAGCAAATCATTTTTTGAGCCATACCGTAAGAGGTTTTTTCCAATCAGCTCCGAGTGAAGCATAGTTTGTAATTCCGACCTCGTGTCCGTCTGCGGTTTTCACCGTAGCCGAAGCCGTCAGATCCTTATATTTATAGGCAAAGGGTGTGCCCGTGTCAAATATTTTGCCCTCGTAATCCTCCGTTGCAAAAACGATAGGACCTCTGGTTATAGCAAAATAATCGGTAACCGCAGGGTCAAAATCCGAGGAGATGTGTGTCTTAAACGGCATATCAAGAGTAAGTGTAACCTCGTCAGCCGTACAAAGTCCCTCGGCAAGCGTAATATAACCGCCAAGTGTGGTGTATTCGGCCGTCTTGCCATTCTTCTTTACCGCAAAGCTCTTGGAAAAGGCGGGGATTCTCAAAGAAAGCTTGAACTTTTCGTCCGATTCTTTGACGGTAAATCTTATATCCGAATTAAAGGGATAGTCGGTTTCGACCTCAATTTTCTTGCCGCAAAGCCCGATATCTCCCCTCTCGTAGAAGTTGACTTTAAGTGTGTCAGAAGAATACTCAGCCGACATCTTCGTTATAGCGCCAAAGCCTGCCGCGCCGATAGCGGCACAACAGCCGTAAAAGCTTCCGTCAAGAAGAGGGAGCTTTCCGCCTACTTGAAGTCCGCGGCGGTTGTTGAGTATCGGGGAATAGCTGTCAAAATGAAGTCCGTCGCCCTCGCCGTAGTGGCGGTTGATAGCGCCGAGAAATGCGTTGTAGAAGGCAACCTCGATAGCATCTGCGTATTTTGCGTCAGAGGTATACTCGAAAAGTCTGCAAAGGTATTCCATAACGGTAACCGTAACGCAGGTTTCCTGCATATGCTTTTCGGTATAGGTGACCTGCTTTCTTGTCGAGTTGTCAAAAAGCTCGTCGAAGCAGCCCGTAGCTCCGATAAGAGTAAAATCGGTTTCCAAAAGCTTGTTTCCGTATTTGATACAAGCCTCTATCATGCGCTCGTTTTTCATAAGGGTAGCATACTCGAAAACACCCTCGAAAACCGACGTGGTCTCGTATGCCTTAACCTCGGGGTATTCAAACGGAGCAAGCTTATCCTCAAAAGCGAGGTTTATAAGGTTTCCACCGTCAATGCCGCCTGTCGAAATTATGTATTCCGCAAAATCGAGGTATCTTTTCTCGCTCGTCATCTTATAGAGTAAAACGTAGGGGCGGAGAATAGATGAGGAGTTTGCCGAGAGCCAGTATTCGCTCGTTTTGGTTATGTTGATTTTACCCTCGCCGATTCTCTCTACCATATAATCTGCGTGCTTTATAAGAGCTGCAAGGATTTCATTTTTGAAGCTCTCGTCACGGCAGATTTCCATATAATACGTAAGACCGTACATAACGTACTTTCTGCACCAGATATCCCAGTCGTAAAGCTCGTATTCCTCGTCGTAGGTAGAAATTCTGCCTTTTTCGTCCTGCGTTTCGAGAAGCTTCTTTGTAGCGTAGGTGAGCATATCGTAAAGCTCTTGTGACTTTGTGTATTTATAAACGATACATCCGCCGCGCATAAGCTTGCCCCAGTATTCACCGTGCCAATGCTTTTTGTATTTTCCGAACTCGAAAACGGCAACAACCTTGTCCCAAAGTGCCTTATCAAGAAGCTGTAATTTTTCAACGAAGTGAGCCGCCTCGTCAATAAGCCCCGAGTATTTTATGTTTACATTATTCATCTAACATTCTCCAATCAAACTGAACACCGATAGGGAAATTCTTATCATTTACAAGTCTGTCGTAAACTGCGGAGCAGTTTTCGGGGTTGTGAGTTTCCTTGATAATATCGGTAAGAGTAAAATCACGTTTTGCGCAAAGGTTGAGTACAACCTTAATGTCGTCTATATGAGTAAAGTTATGCGGAGAGGATTCAAGCTCTGCACGGGCGTTTGTGTGTGCGCCAATGAGGGTTACACCTCTGCAATGTACCTTCTGATAATAATCAATAGAAAAATCACTGTTTCTCGTACAACCGAGAAGCGCAACTCTACCGAATCTTGCCATACAGTCAAGAGTCTCGTCAAGTCCTGCACCGACACCGGTGACCTCAATTGCCGTTTTAACGCCTTTTGTCGTTATGGCTCTGACCTTTTCACGCAAGCCTTCTTCGAGAGGGTCAAATGCGTAATCCGCACCGTTTTTCAAAGCTTCCTCGCGTCTTTCTTTGATGGGGTCGCACGCAATTATCGGACATGCGCCTGCCGCCTTGGCAAGCTTCACTGCAATCTGTCCTAAAATTCCAAGTCCCATAACGAGAAGAGACTCGCCAATTTCGAGCCTTACCTTGCGGATAGCTGCAAGAGGAAAGGTTGCTATAAATGCGATTGCCGCATTTTCAAAGGATACGGATTCGTCCTCTATTTTTACAACGAACTCGTCCTTAACTATGTTATATGTCTTGTGCTGGCTCGTGTTATATACCGCAACTCTGTCACCGGGTGCAACCTTCGTTACGTCCGAGCCAACCTTGACTACGACACCCGACGAGCTATAACCTAAATATCTTGGAAAGGTTGCATGCTTCAAACCCGGACCGAGATTTTCACTTCCCATAATGTTTGCGCGTTCAGTACCTGCGCTGACCGTAGATACGTAGGTTTTTACAATTACTCTGTTTGGAGCGAGATTTTCAAAATCCACCTCACCCATATCTAAAAACTCTGCCGTATTTGGCTTTGTGAAAACTATTTGCTTAATTCTTTCCATTTTATTTATTCATCCCGCACGCTTTAAGTATGAGCTTATAAAGATTAAGCTCGTAGTCGTACGAATAGGGGTTCTCCTTTCCTTCTATCAACTCATGAAAATTGCGCATCATACTCTTGTATCTGTTGAAAACCTCGGAGTTTGAAACCGTATGCGAGCCTATCCACTCGTCAGAGTAGCACTCGTTTGATACGCTGACCACACCCTCGCCCGTCGTAAATTCAAGAGGCTTGATTTCTATTGTGCCAAGCTCACCGCAAATGACGAGCTGCCGGCGTAAAACTCCTCCGCGTTCAACGTCCGAGGTTTTTGCAAAAGAAACACCGTTTTCATATTTGAAAACCGCCATACCGAAGTCCTCTGTCTTAACTCCGTCGGTTTTTGTCGAGGTTGAGAGGGGAATAACCTCGATGGGCTCACCCTGAATCTGATAAATCAGGTCGACGAGGTGACAACCGAGGAAGAACATCATACCGCCCTTGAAATTTTCAAGCCACTCGCGGACGGGGATTGTGTGCTTGCAGCTCATCTGCGCCTCAACCGAATAGATTTTTCCGAGCTTGCCTGCCTTGACTGCGGCAAGAGCATCCTTCACCTTCGGGTTAAATCTATACATATATCCCGTTGAAAATACGAGATTTTTTTCCTTTAATATCTTAATAAGCTCCTCAAATTCCGAAAGATTTTGGCTTCCGGGCTTTTCCATATGGATATGCTTTCCTGCCAAAGCCGCCATTTTTGCGTACTTTGTGAGGTAAATTTCCTCGGTCTCAATAGCTACCGCCTCGATAGTTTCGTCAGCGAGGATTTCCTCAACCGTCATCTCGCGGTATCCGTCAAAAACCTTTGCGCGAAGAGGAAATTTCTCCCTTTCGTTTTCGGGAAATGCGTATCCGACAATTTCAAAATGGTCGCGAAGCTTTACGAGAGTTCCGAACACGTCGCTTCCGTGACTGTTAGCGCTTGTACCGATTTGAGCAATTCTGATTTTTTTCATTGGCTGAACACCTTTCATAGTTATCTGATATTATTATAACACCTTGACAAAAAATGTGCAATATGCTATACTGTAAAAAAAGTAACTATTCTGCAAATGAGGTAATTATGCAAAATCGAAATATTTACGTCTCCGAGCTGTCAACGTCAAAGCACGTTTTTTCGAAGCATCACTTTTGCCGCGGCAACAGTAATAAAAGGAAAACGAGAATAGGCGTTATCGTCAGCGGTAGCGGTACGTATATATATCTTAACAAAAGACTTAACGTTTCCGCGGGAGACGTCGTTTTTATTCCCGAGAACGTTTATTGCTATTCGGAGTGGAGGGGAGAGCCGGATATCAAGGTCGTCTATCTTAACTATTTTATGCATAGCGACACCTCGCACTACGAGCCGCAAATACTCGACGTTGGTGAGGAGGTAAAGGAGGATATTCTGCAAATTTCGGAGCTTTTATCGACCGAATACGCAGAAACCTTTGAGGCATATTCAAGGTTTTATATGCTTCTTCGGACTATCGTTTCGAAAACACGCGAGAGCGACGTTGTACTCGACAAAACCGTCTATACCGCAATAGAATACATAACGGAGAATTGGGATAAGCATCTTTCGGTTGGCGACATTGCGAAAAGCTGCTGCGTCAGCGAATCAACCTTATATCACCTCTTTCAGAAGGAGCTTGGTGAAACTCCCGTACACTTTTTGAATTCGATAAGAATAAACGTTGCAATAGAGCATCTTGAAAACAGCAATTATTCTATCGCAACCATAAGCCGTATGACAGGCTTCAATTCGGAAAACCATTTCCGCACGGTGTTTTCACTCTTTACGGGAACAACTCCATTGAAATACAGAAAAGGCAAATAAAAAATCAATGGATTTTTTCATGCTGTCTATTGAAAAATATTGACAAAGAAGCCTTTGCGGTGCTATAATTTATTTATTAAATATTTAGTGAGGATTTTCTTATGCTGAAAATACAAAATTTCACCAAGCTATACGGAGAGAAAAAGGCGGTTGACGGATTAAATCTCGAAATCGCAAGCGGTGAAATCTACGGCTTCATCGGACATAACGGAGCCGGAAAAACCACAACGCTCAAAGCTTGCATGGGTATACTTTCCTTTGATGAGGGAGACATTATCATCGATGGAAAATCCATCAAGGAAAACCCTATCGAATGTAAAAAAATAACCGCGTATATACCTGACAACCCGGAGCTTTACGAGTTCCTTTCGGGAGCAAGGTATCTTGCGTTTGTTGCCGACGTTTTCTGTGTCGGTCAGAAGGAACGTGAGGAGCGCATAAAAAAATATTCGGACCTTTTCGGTCTCACAAAGGATTTATCCGCACCTATCGGCACGTATTCCCACGGAATGAAGCAGAAGCTTGCCATTATTTCGGCATGGATTCACGCACCGAAGCTTATAATTATGGACGAACCCTTCGTTGGTCTTGACCCCAAGGCATCTCACACGTTAAAGGAAATGATGCGTGAGCACTGTGCGGGCGGCGGCTCGATTTTCTTCTCAACTCACGTGCTTGACGTAGCAGAAAAGCTTTGCGACAAGGTCGCAATAATCAAGGGCGGAAAGCTTGTCATAACCGGAGAAATGGAAGAGGTAAAGGGAAGCACCTCTCTTGAAGACGCTTTTCTTGGCTTGGAGGGTTAAAATGATTAGAACTCTCGTTAAGAACCGACTTCTCTCGGTCTTTGGCACGATGACGATGAAAAGCAAGCGCGGACCGAAAAAGCCCACTCTTTTAAGCGGCGTTTTTATAGTGCTCGTGTACCTTTTTGCTGTCGGCTCGTTTGCATTCATATCGACTGCGGCGGCGATGGCCCTCGGCAGTGTCCTTATTCCGTTTGGAGCAGGCTGGCTTTACTATGCAATATTTTTCATTGCATCCTTCTCAATCGTTTTCATTTTCAGCATTTTTGAAACCAAGGGCGAGCTGTTTGACTGTAAGGATAACGACTTTCTTCTTTCAATGCCGATAAAACCAAGGGATATAGTTGTCGCGAGAATTTCCGTAGTTTTAATTTACAACTACGTTGAAGCTCTCATTGTAATGCTTCCCGCTATAATTTACTACGGCATAAAGAGCGGGGACGTTGTCGGCATTTTCGGCGGACTTTTTATTACGATCTTTATTCCGCTTATCGCAACTGCGCTTGCATCGGCGGTAGGTTATCTCGTTGCATATCTTTCCAAAAAAATAAAGAAAAACAATGCGATTATCGTTACTTTCGCAATTGCATTTATCGTGCTTTATTTCTTCGGATATGAGTTTGTGATGAATAAAATGGAGTTGTTTTTGGCTAACGTTATGGCATCCGGCGGCGTTGCAAAGGAGCAGTTCAGCTTCCTTTACCATCTCGGCAATTCGGCGCTTTTTGCTCCGGTGTCTACCGCAATTATCACGCTATCGTCACTTATTGTATCAGCTCTTGCCTATATTCTGATTTCGAGAAGATATTTTTCTCTTATCACCGCAAGCGTCAAGACTAAGGCAAAATACAAGAGCGAGAAAATAAGAGAGAAGAGTATCCTTTCAACGCTTATATCAAAGGAAATCAGATGCTTTTTCTCCTCTCCCACGTATATGCTCAACACCGGCATCGGCTTGATTTTCGAGGTGATTATCGGAGTTGTAGCTGTTGTTAAATCTGATAGTATTTCAATGCTTGCAACCGCTCTTATGGGCGGAACGTCAGATGCGGAGCCTGCTTTAATGCTTGTACCGCTTATGATAAGCGCGATAGTCACCTTGTCGGCATTCAATACGATGAGCGCCTGCTCACTTTCGCTTGAAGGTAAGAGGCTTTGGATACTTCGCACAATTCCCGTAAAGGACCTCGACGTCTTGCACGCAAAGGTCGCAGCTCAAATTGTGCTGACGTTTCCGCCAACTCTCGCTACCTCGGTTTTGTTCATTATTGCAAGCGCATCGCCGATAGAATATTGGATTTTCTTTATTCTCATACCGTTCTTTGCGATAACGTTTAGCGCAACGCTCGGCACGGTTATAAACGTCTTTTTCCCTAAGTTTAAGTTTGTAAACGAGGTCGAGCCGATAAAGCAGTCGCTTTCGGTTTTTGCTTCGATGATGATAAATATGCTTCTTGGCGCAGGAGTGCTTGTCGGTAGCTTTTTCCTGCTTACAGTTGTAAATCCGATGACCGTAGTTCTCTTAACTCTTCTTGCTTACGTTCTTTTGACCGCAATTTTCTATACGCTTCTCCGTAAGGTTTCGGTCAGAATATACTCAAAATTCGAGGTTTAATTGTTCCGCCCCTGCAAATAATATGAAAAAACAGGGGAGGAAAAAATGCGGATTTTTCGTATAAGAAATATTTTGTTTTTTCTCTTCTTCGTTTCACTTTTTCTGGCTTTCTATGCGAGCAAAAATCAGGAAGCGGCGCTTTGGATAGAGAAAAATATTTCGCTTTACGTAAGACTTTTTGTATCTAAAATCACCTCGGTATATCCTGCCTCGGTTTTCGAACTTTTAATATATGCCGTTCCGATAGTGATAGTTTTGCTTTTCGTCTTCGGGATAGAAAAAAAGCTCTTTTTGAACACTCTTGCTGTTATCTCTTTCGTAAGCGGTATATACGTTTTCACATCGGTTATACCTTCTTATGCACCGAGGCGCTTTTGTGAGTACGATATTCCACCAACTAAAAGCGAGCTCGTCTGTGCGGCACAAATGCTTATATCGGACATAAACGAAAGTCCGCAAAGCACCGTTCCAAGCCTCTCGGAAATAGAAGAAAAAATAAAGGGCGGATATGCGAAAATTTCACACGGGTACGGCATAGAAGGGGTAAAACTGCCAAATTCAAAGCCTATTGTTGCCTCTCGCGCTGCGAGCTATCTCGGCATTTTAGCGCTTTATTTACCGCATACCTCGGAGGTGTGTATAAACACCGATATTCCGAGCTATCTTATACCGGTTTCACTCGCGCACGAGTATGCACACTTTGTCGGTGTGTTTTCAGAGGGAGAGGCGAATTTTCTCGCTTACGTCGCCTCTTTGGCTTCGGGTGACCGTTACGCAATTTACTCTGCATCTCTCTCAACTCTCCAATATATCCTCTCGGATATTGCGAGGCTTGATTTTGAAACGTACACCAAACTTTACAATTTGCTATCAGACCGAGCGAAGCTCGACCTTGAAAATTACCGAGATTATACCGATAAATATTCGGGGAGCAAAAGCTATATAATTTCGGATAAGCTCTCCTCGCTTCACGGTGAAGTTGTCGGAGGAGCAAAGCCGCTTTCTTATTCTGCGGTTTCACGTTATGTGACCGCCTATCTCCTTTTCTCATAAGATAATGATAGGACTGCTGTCCTTGGAGTGAGAAATGGGACGATTTATAATTAACGGTGGAAAGCGCCTATCGGGCGATATATATATTGACGGGTCTAAAAATGCGGCACTTCCTATTTTGTTTTCCTGCATTCTGACCTCGGGTGTTTCGGTGATTGAAAATCTGCCGAATATCAGTGACACCTGCGTCGCGCTTTCACTGCTTTCAGACCTTGGAGCAAAAATTTCCGTTCACGACGGAAAAACTTATATTGATACAACTAATCTCGAATATAGCCCGCCGAGCGAGGAGCTGGTTTCGAAAATCCGAGCCTCCTCTTATCTTCTCGGAGCTTGTCTTGCGAGATTTGGTCGGGCAAAAATTCAGCGCTTTGGCGGCTGCAACTTTGATACCCGTCCGATAGATATGCACGTAAATGCCGCACTCTCTCACGGAGCTTTTCTTTTGGGAGACAACATTTATGCCACTCGGCTTTTCGGCTCGGATATTCATTTTGATAAAATCTCGGTCGGAGCAACCGTCAATGCAATTCTGCTTGCTGTCGGTGCTACCGGCAAAAGCCGTATATTCGGATATGCAAAAGAGCCGCATATTATTTCACTTATCGACTTTCTTGTTTCGGCGGGAGCAAAAATTTCGTTCACCGACGAGTGCATTGAAATTGTCGGAGCAACTCTTTCGTCGGGAAAGGCAAAAATTATTCCCGATATGATAGAAGCAGGTACTTATATATTGCTTTCGCTCCTTTGCGGAGCAGAGCTTAAAATTCACAACCCCGACAAAGCGTCTCTCGGCTCTTTTTTAGAGCTTCTTTCGGGTGGAGGCGCTCAATTTTCTACCGAGGGAGACGCGATTATCCCAAAAGGGAAGCTGAATAGATTTATCGAGGTAAAAACCGCACCCTATCCCGCATATCCTACCGACCTGCAACCCGAGCTTGCACCTCTTCTTGCGGGTGCGCTTGGCGGCAGAATAACCGAGGGAGTATGGCATAACCGCTTCGGCTATCTTGCAGAGCTTTCGAAATTCGGTGTGGAATACAGCCTTTTTGACGGAGGCGCAAAAATCTATAAATCGAGGCTTCGCTACGCAACTGCGACAGCGCCCGACCTGCGCGGAGGCGCGGCGCTTCTTATGAGTGCTCTCTATACCGAGGGGGAGAGTGTGATATACAATTCTGAGATTATTAAACGCGGATACTGCGACATAGTTAAAAAGCTAACGCAAGTCGGCGCGGACATAATAGAAACTACTTAAATTCGAAAGGACGAAAAAATGAAAAGAATTATGACGATACAGGATATATCCTGTGTGGGAAAGTGCTCGCTTACGGTTGCATTGCCGATTATATCCGCGGCAGGAGTTGAGGCAGGAATTTTGCCTACCGCAGTTCTCTCAACACATACAATGTTCTCAAAGTATACGTTTTGCGACCTCACCTCCGAGATAACACCGATAGCTGATACCTTCCGTGAGCTTGATATCGACTTCGACGCTATTTACACGGGTTACCTCGGCTCGTTTGATCAGCTTGCCCTTGTTGGAAAATTCTTCGACGATTTCAGAAAAGAGGGAAACCTTGTGCTTATCGATCCCGTAATGGCGGATAACGGTGTTCTCTACAAGGGATTTACCGAGGAATTTGCAAAGGCAATGGCAAAGCTTTGCGGCAAAGCCGATATTATCGTACCTAACCTCACCGAAGCGTCGTTTATGCTCGGAATTCCGTATAACCCGAACTACGATGAGGAATACATAAAGTCGGTTCTTAAAAAGCTTACCGGACTTGGCTGTCCCAAGGCGGCTCTCACAGGTGTCAGCTTCGAGGAGGACAAAATCGGTGTTTATTACTACGACAGTGAAAAGGATGAGTATTTTTGCTATTTCAACGAAAAGCTTCCCGTTGCATTTCACGGCACAGGCGATATCTACGCATCAAGCGCACTCGGTGCAATGATGAGGGGAATTTCGATAGAAAAATCGCTTGAAATCGCAGTTGACTTCACGCTTGAATGTATGAAGGAAACAGTGAGAGACGAAAATCACCGCTTCTACGGTGTTAACTTCGAGCTTGCGCTTCCTTATTATATAGAGTTGATCAAGAAAAACCTCAAATAACAGACTATGAAAAACGGTAGCGGTATTTGCGTTTATATTACCGAAATCTGCAAAAATACGCAGATTTCGGAGCTCTTTTCGGAAGAGAGAAACGCAGAAATTCAAAGCACTAAAAACGAGCGCATAAGGCTCGAAAAATATTCTGCGTTCAAGCTTCTTGAAAGAGCTGTCTTCGAGGAGCTTGCTATCGACGCGCGCGAGGCTGGAATTTATAAAAACGAAAACGGCAGATGGACGGGGCGAGACTTCGATTTTTCGATAAGCCACACCGATGGTGCTGTGGCAGTCGTTGTCTCAAAAGAGTCGGTCGGTATAGATATCGAAAGGGTTTCGTATAAGCGCCACGCCTCTCTTGCAAAAAAGTACTTAAACCAAGCGGAATTCGACGAATATTCGGCTCTTTGTGACGAGGAGCAGGAAGTATATTTTCTTAAAAAATGGACAGCAAAGGAAGCATTTTTCAAGGCAAAGAATGAGCCGCAATTTGTACCCTCAAAGGTTAATCCAACCGATGCCGACGCGTCGGTTATGACAGCCGATTTTTTTGGGGGAAAATACGTTCTGGCACTCTCGCCTAAAAACGAAAAAATTACCGTAAAAACAGTATAAAAAAAGCCGTCAGCAAAATCAGCTGACGGCTTTTTTTAGAACTTCTTATCTTGGAGCGCAAGCTCCGTATTCTTGATGGTGTTTTGTCTTTTACTGTCCTTGCAGATTATGTAGTAGTATATCGAGTTTACGATAGCAAGCTGAGCAATTCTTGAATTGAGACCGAGAAGTCGGTATTTCGTCTCGTTTGAGGAGGTGTAGAGTACGATATCGCTCACGTTTATAATAGGGGATTTGCCTTGGTTTGTGACCGCTATTGTCGTAGCTCCGTTTTCCTTTGCTATTTTCAGCGCGTTTACTATGTCGCGGGACGAGCCTGAATGAGATATACCGATTACAACGTCAGATTTCGTTGAGTGGGAAACGCTGATAGCTTGCATATGGTTATCGCTGTACGAGGTGGCATCAAGACCTATTCTCATAAGCTTATGCTGAAAATCGAGAGCAACCGCAGCAGAGTTTCCGAGTCCGCAAATCATAATTCTGCGCGCCTTCATAATCGTTTTTGCGGCAAGCTCAAGCGAGTCCTCGTCAAGACATTGCTTTGTCATTTCAAGCGAGCGGTAAATATCGTAGGAAACCTTCTCAAAAATCTCAAAGCAGGAGTCTGTCTTTTCAATAGTATTTGAAACCTCAACCGTGCCTTGCTCCTTGGCAAGCGAGATTTTGAGCTCCTGGTAACCGCCAAAGCCAAGACGCCTTGCAAATCTTACGATAGTAGCCTCACCGCATCTGCATCTTTCCGCAAGGTCGCTTATGGAGAGGGAAATGATTTTGTCGGGATTTTCAATAAGCCAGTCGGCTATTTTCTTCTCGGCAGCTCCCATTTTATCATATAAAACGTTGATTTGGAGAATTACCTTGTTCATAAAGTTTAGCTCCTTTGTGGATTATAACTAAAATATACCATAATGGAGCGTAAAAGTCAACAAAAAAACCGTCGAAATGAAAAAAAACTCCAAAATTCAAAAAAATATCAAAAAACTATTGAAAAATATTTTCATTTGTGGTATAATTCTATGCGGTGGAATTTTATTTTAATAAAATAAAAAGCTTTACACACGAGTTTTTTATAAGGAGTGAGTTTTATATGCTCATAAAAAACGGCAGAGTTCTCGTCGGTGACGAAATCGCAGAGGTTGAAGTCAGAGTTGAGAATGGCAAAATTACTGAAATAGGCAAAGGGCTTAAAGCTGATAACGACGAGGTAATCGATGCTGACGGAAAATACGTTTTTCCCGGCTTTGTCGATATACATAACCACGGCGGCTTTGGCGGCGATTATATGGACGCCTGCGACGATTCCTTTGACAAGGTTCTTGCGTTCCACGCAAGCTCGGGTACTACCGCGGTGCTTACCTCCTCGGTAACCTCTCCCGTTGAAACGGTTGAGAAGCTTCTCGGTTATACGAGAAAGTATATGAAAAAGGAAAATCCCGTGTGCCGCGTTCTCGGTGCTCACATAGAAGGACCGTACATTTCGCATAAGAAAAAAGGCGCACAGAACGAGAAATACCTGCGTGTTCCCGATAAGGATGCATACGATTTCATTCTTAATAACAGCGATGCAATAGTAAACGTTACGATTTCCTCCGAGCTTCCCGGCATGGTGGAAATGATAAAGAAGATGAGAGAAAAGGGAATTTTTGTTTCCTGCGGTCACGATGACGGACGCGGAGAAACAATTTATCCCGCAATTGAGGCAGGTGTTACCAACGTAACGCACTGGTACTGTGCGGCATCTGTTGCATCTATCGTTAACGGTGTCCGTGACGTCGGAATGATGGAGATAGGACTTGTTGATGACAGAGTAACCCTTGAAATGATAGCGGATATGCACCACCTTATTCCCGAGCTTGTAAAGCTTGCGTATAAGTGCAAAGGCGCAGATAAGCTTTGTCTTGTATCCGACTCTCTCCGTGCAAGCGGAATGCCTGAGGACGGAACTCTCTATTCGCTCGGTCCGACATGGGAAAAGAATTCTCTTATGTTCCGCGCTGTTAACGGTATCGGCAGACTTCTTGACGGAACCTTTGCAGGTAGCTTGCAGTCGGTTTCAAGAATGCTCAAAAATATCGTAACCCGTTGTGACGTTCCGCTTATCGACGCGGTTAAGATGGCGTCAACAACACCCGCTAAGATAATCGGCTACGGTGACGTGCTCGGTTCTATCGAGGTTGGCAAAAACGCAGACTTCTGTTTTATGGACGACGACCTTACGGTTGTCAAGACGGTTGTCGGCGGCAGAGTAGTATGGCAAAAATAAAAATTTTTATATAGAGGTAAAAGAGATGGAAAAGAAAGTCGACAATATCTCAGTAAGAGTTGTCAAAAAAGAGTGGGACGTATATTTCGATATGGCAATAACAATGCTTAACGAAATTATGGCCAACAACGAAAAGGGAAAGAACACGGTAATGATCGTTCCCGTAGGACCTACCGACCATTATCCGATACTTGCAAGACTCGTAAACGAGCTTAACGTATCGCTTAAAAACGTATGGTTCTTCAATATGGATGAGTATCTCATCGCTCCCGACAAGGCTATTGACGAGAACGACAAGATGAGCTTCCACAAGAGAATGAACGACGAGTTCTACTCACAGGTTAAGCCCGAGCTTGTAATGCCTAAGGAGCAGCGCAAGTTCCCCGAGGTTGGTAAGGAAGCAGAATACGATGCACTTATCGAGAAGCTTGGCGGAGTTGACCTTTGCCTTGGCGGTCTCGGCATCAACGGACACATGGCATTCAACGAGCCCCCCGAAGAGTTTGTTCCCGTAGATGAGTTCAAGAACTACGGCACACGCATTCTCCCGATTTCAAGAGAAACAAGAACTATCAATGCATACGGATATCAGCGCGGTGACCTCCGCGGTATGCCCGAGTGGTGCATTACTATCGGTATGAAGCAGATACTTGAATCAAGAAAAATCTATATCGCTCTCAGCAGAGACTGGCAGCACGGTATCGTAAAGCACGTTCTCTTTGACGAGCCCCAGTCCGCAATTCCCGCATCGCTTCTCAAGCTTTCGCGCGACGTTGTAATCTGCGGATACGAAACCGTAATCAACGGTTTGTTCGACTAAGTTAATTAAAAAATAATTAAATACAAGGAGTACATAAAATGCAATATCAGATGAATGAATTTCTATTTGCAATGATACTTACCGAGCTTGAAGATGCGGTAGGTAAGGAAAACTGCTCAACGAGAGCTATTGATAAGGTTACGCACAGCGTTGACTACTACTGGCTTTCTCGTATGTGGGCAGACAGAGGATGCCGTATGCCCGAGGCTGACATCGTAGTTTGCCCCGAGGATGCAAAAGAGGTATCAAAGGTTCTTAAAATCGCTAACTACTACAAGATGCCCGTAACCGTTTGGGGTGCAGGCGGCGGAACACAGGGCGGTGCTATTCCCGTTGGCGGCGGTATCGTTCTTGATACAAAGCGTATGAACAAGATTTACGAGGTTAACACCGAGGCTATGTATATCGAGTGCGGAACAGGCGCTATATACAAGCACATCGAGTGGGCGGCAAACGAGGTTGGTAAGGCAACAATGCACTATCCCTCATCTCTTACCTGCTCAACAGTAGGTGGTTTCCTTGCACACAGAGGTATCGGCGTTTGCTCTACTAAGTACGGCAAGATTGACGATATGGT
>JAZNCB010000075.1:0-15828 GCA_046156285.1 Eubacteriales bacterium
ATCCTCTTCACCGCCGCCATTGTAGTCCTCGTGGTAAAGCTTAATTCCGTGAATATTTTCACCGAGGCCTTGTCCGTCAAGGCATATATTGCGAACCGAGCACCCGCAGGAGCTGCTGATATCTAAAAGACAGTCAGCACTCTCGTCGGAGAGTATAAGTACACTTCCGCCGTCACGCCGGAAGCTCCACGCAGAAGAGCCGACAAGGGATACACCCGTACCGCTGAGTTTAAGCTTTCCCGTAAGGTAGCACCCCGGAGGAACGGTAACCGTACCACCGCACTCCGCCGCAGTGTCGAGAGCCTTTTGTATGGCCTCGGTTGAATTTGTTTTTCCGTCGCCTATTGCGCCGAAATCGGTAATATCAAATATGCTTTTCATCTTGACACCCCACTTTGCTTTATGAGAAAATTCTATCA
The DNA here is from genome assembly GCA_046156285.1 of Eubacteriales bacterium. Taxonomy (GTDB): domain Bacteria; phylum Bacillota; class Clostridia; order Oscillospirales; family CAG-272; genus UBA1740. Next base: position 420 of record JAZNCB010000075.1, read on the forward strand.
CAAAGAGCTGCTTTTGTCAATGAAAAAATAAAAGCCAGGCCAACACGATATGTTGACCCGACTTTTCTTTTGAATTATTACCGCTTATGCCGCATTTTCGGTGTCTATTCCGAGAGATGCGCGCTTTGCGTCCTCCGAGATATAGTCGAGGGGATTTACCGATACCTCGCCCGCAATCATCTCAAAGTGCAGGTGAGCCTCGTCTGCAAGCTCGGAAATTGCACTGTCGCCAACCGTACCTATTTTAGCACCGCTGACAACCTCGACACCAGCCGTCACAAGACCGTCAGCCGAGAGGTTCGAATAAACGCTCTTTACACCGTTTGCGTGGGTGATTTCAACAGTGTTTCCGAGGAGCGCATCTGAATAAACTCGGGTTACCTTGCCCTCTGCAACTGCGAACACGTCAGCGCCCGCTTCGGTTGAGATATCTATACCCGTGTGAATTTTCCAGGCTTCGAGAGTTTCGGAATATACGGGTATAGTGGTGCTGTGCTCCTTGTAAACTCTGCCAACTACGGGAGCGATAAAGACGGTAGGCTTGTTTTCGTCCTTGTTCTCTCCACCCTCGTTTTCACCGCCGTTTTCGCCACCGTTTTCGCCGGCATTTGAACCGTTGTTTTCGCCGGTCCCGTCACCGCTCTCGTCGGTTATCGGAGGTGTGGGTGTGTTTTCGCTTGGTTTTTTACGGTTGTTTGCCGCTACTATTCCCACGACGATAGCCGTGATACAAAGGAGGGCAATAACCGCTCCGTAAATTGCTTTTGCCATACTCGGATTGTCGCTGAATTTGAATTTCTTTTCCACTTTTTTGTGTCCTTTCCTTGATATTCTATTTGTATTTTCTCATTTTGCAGCAAATTTATTCACCTATCTCAAAAAAACTGCCCAATATTTCCTGAAAATATAGGATAGCCGTCTTCATCTGCTTGACAAGTGTGCGAAAATATTATATAATATTATAGTTATAAACGCGCAAAAGCTATTCAGTATTTAGCGCACACGACAGAAAAGACTTTCAGGAGATTAAAAAATGCAGGAAAAGATTTCGCTTGCGGGCGACCTCGGAAGCGGCAAAAGCACAGTCGCAAAGATTTTGATAGAGGAGCTTGGGGCAGAATATTATTCTACGGGCGCAATAGTCAGAGATATTGCAAATAAACGCGGAATGAGTGTCGTAGAGCTCAACGTTTATATGGAAACACACCCGGAAATCGACCGCGAAATAGACGACGGGCTTAAAGCTTTGTCCGACGTGGACAGATTTCTTATCATAGATTCGAGAATGGCGTTTCACTTTACTCGCGGCACGTTTAAGGTTTACCTCTCGGCAGACCCCGAAACGAGCGCGCTTCGTATAATGAACGCCAACCGTGACGGTGAGCACGCCGCAAGCCTTGAAGAAACCATAAAGGAAACCAAGGCGCGCCGTGAGAGTGAAAAGAAAAGATATATGACACAGTACGGGGTGGACATAAAGGACCTTATGAACTATTCACTCATAATCGATACCTCAAACGCAACTCCAAAGGAGGTTGCGGACCGTCTTTCAGCCTCGTTCAAATTCTGGCTTGAAAACAGAGAATATAAGGCGGCATATATCACACCAGAAAGGCTTTATTTCCCCGACGACGCACCCGATGCGGAGCTTGTTTCCGAGTATTCGAGACGCCTCGAACTTGGCGAAAAAATACCCGAGGTTTTGGCAACCGAGCTTGACGGAGAGTTTTATCTTACCGCAGGACTTGAAAGTGCGCTTGCGTATTCCTTTAATATGAATACCTTTATACCGGTAAGGCTTGTAAGAGAAACCGTCGATACAGCAAAATACACGAAAATGAAAAATTCACTTTAAGCGAGGATAAATAAATGATTGAATTAAAGAGAAAAACAGCCGGAATGCTTGCCGCGGCAGTAGAGAAGAGCTTTGGCGCAGGGCTTCTTTCGGCTGACGAGATATTTTCTATGCTTGAATATCCCCCGGATAAGAGTATGGGCGACCTTGCTCTTCCGTGCTTCCGTCTTTCAAAAACGTTGAGGCGCTCTCCCGTTCAGATAGCAGAGGCTCTCCGCGATGGCGTTTCTTCCGAGGAGTTTTCCGAGGTTTCTGCGGTCAGCGGTTACCTTAACTTCAAAATCAATATGAAAGCATTTGCGAAAAGGGTTATCGCGGATATCGAAAGACTTGGAGATAAATACGGCTCCCCTATGACAGGCGAGGGAAAAACGGTAGTTCTCGACTACTCCTCGCCAAACGTTGCAAAGCCGTTCCATATAGGTCACCTCGGAACGACCGTAATCGGTCACTCCTTAAAGCTTATTCACGAGTTCGCAGGCTACAAGTGTATCGGTATCAACTATCTTGGCGACTGGGGAACACAGTTTGGTAAGCTCATCGTTGCCTACAAAATGTGGGGCGATGAGAAAACGGTAGCCGAGGGAGGAGTTGACGAGCTTGTAAAGCTCTACGTAAGAATTAACAACGAAATCAAGGCGGAGGAGGACGCAAGCGGAGAAGAAAAGAAATCCCCCCTTGCAGACGCGGCTCGTGCTGAGTTTACAAAGCTTGAGCACGGCGATGAGGAAAATCTCAAGCTCTGGCGTCATTTCGTTGACGTAAGCCTTCTTGAATATCAGAAAACCTATAAGCTTCTCGGAATTGAGTTTGATAGCTATAAGGGTGAGTCCTTCTATACCGACAAAATGCCTGCCGAGGTTGAGAAGCTTCGCAATATGGGACTTCTTGAAATCGATGACGGCGCATCTATCGTTAACCTTGAAAAATGGAATATGCCGGTCTGCCTTATTTTGAAGCGCGACGGCTCAACTCTCTACCCAACCCGTGACATTGCCGCAGCGGTATACCGCAAGGGCGAATATAACTTTGATAAGGCAATATACGTAACGAGTGCGGCTCAGTCGCTTCACTTTGCGCAGTGGTTCAAGGTCGTTGAGCTTATGGGCTACGACTGGTTTGATAAGCTTGTCCACGTTCCTTACGGAACGGTCAGCATAAACGGTGCAAAGCTCGCAACGAGAACGGGCAACGTAATTCTCTTAAAGGACCTCTTCGACGAGGCGATAAGCAGAGTGTACGAAATCGCAAAGGAAAAGAATAAGGACGAAGCCGAGTGTCAGGCTATTGCACAAAAGGTCGGTGTCGGAGCGATAATCTTCTATTATCTTTCAAACAACCGTATGAGAGATATAAACTTCGTTATGGAGGAGGCGCACTCCTTTGACGGAAACACAGGTCCGTACGTTCAGTATACCTATGCAAGAGCATCTTCAATTCTTGAAAAGGCAGGCTGCGCACCCAAGATGAACGACTCCGAGCTTACAGCTCCCGAACAAAATCTTGTAAAAACACTTGCAACCTTCCCGGAAAAGGTGAACTCTGCGCTCGCTGAGTATGAGCCGAGCATTATCACAAGATACATTCTCGACCTTGCGGCAGACTTCAACTTCTTCTATCACGAGTGTAAGATAGCAAGCTGTGAGGACGAGCTCGTCCGTGAAAACCGTATTGCATTGACGGCGGCAGTCAAGAGAGTTCTCGGAACTGCTCTTCACCTCATCTGTATGCAAAGCCCCGAAAAGATTTAATTTTGAGATATAAACGAAAGGTTAGGAAATAAATATGTCAGGACATTCAAAGTGGAATAACATTAAGCACAAGAAAGAGAAATCAGATGCCGCAAAGGCGAAGATTTTCACCAAAATCGGTAAGGAAATGGCGGTTGCCATCAAGGCGGGCGGACCTGACCCTCAGGTTAACTCAAAGCTTCGCGACCTTATCGCAAAGGCAAAGGCAAACAACGTGCCTAACGAAAACATTCAGCGTACTATCAAGAAGTTTACCGACAACAGCGATATAAACTACGAGGAAATCACATACGAGGGCTACGGTCCGTCAGGAGTTGCTATCATCGTAGAGACCTCAACCGACAACCGTAACAGAACCGCGGGAAACGTTCGCGCTTGGTTTAACAAGTACGGCGGAAATATGGGGCAGAACGGTTGCGTTGGCTATCTTTTTGAAGAAAAGGGCGTTATCACCATTATCGACGAGGAAATCGACGAGGATAAGATAATGGAGGATGCTCTCGAATGCGGAGCTGAGGATATCAAGTCCGACGAGGGCGAATACAAGATTTATACTGCAAGCGACGAGCTCGATGCAGTCCGTGATGCAATTCTCGCTCTCGGCTACAAAATCGATACCGCAGACCTTGCAAAAGTTCCCTCAACCTACGTTGAGCTTACAAGCGACGAGGACATAGAAAATATGGAAAAAATGCTTGACAAGTTCAACGAGGACGATGACGTTACCGCCGTATTCACAAACTGGGACAACTGATTTATGGAAAAGCTTTTAGAAAAGAAGAAAACGGCTTTCATTCTGGCTATTATCTTCTCTGTAATTGCAATAGCCTCAATAGTCGTAATAGTAGTTTCTACGGTTAACTTTTTATACGTTCCGCTTATTATCGCGACGATAATTTTCGTAGGCTCCGATTATGCTTTCCCGCTTTTTTGGATTTCGTTCTGGGACTATTCCCGTATGATAAAAATCGTTTGTATTATGCAGGACGATGCAGAAATCGGCAATGAGAAAATAAGAGAGCTTATGGGCCTTAAAAGCCGGAAGTACGTAGATAGGTTGATATGCAAAATCCAAAACGGCGCATATTTAGAATAAGCGCAAAAAATAAGCTATGAAAGGATTATGATTTAGCATAGCTAAGTCATAGGGAAGCTAAAATGGGTATTATCAAGGCAACACTTAACGCCCTTGGCGGTAACCTTGCTGACTCCTGGCTCGAAGTAATCGAGGCAGACGAAATGGGCGAGGGCATAGTCTTTACAAAGGGTGTCAAAGTCAGAGGCAAGGAAAAAAGAAACAATAATAAAAAAGGAACGGGCGATACGATATCGAACGGCTCTGTAATCCACGTTTACCCCAATCAGTTTATGATTTTGGTCGACGGTGGAAAAATCGTTGACTATACCGCAGAGGAGGGCTACTACAAGGTAGACAATTCGTCAGCGCCCTCGCTTTTTGCAGGTCAGTTTGGCGCATCTCTTCTCGATGCGTTTTCGAGAATTAAATTCTCGGGCGTACCCTCTTATGCTCAAAAGGCGTATTTCATAAATCTTCAAGAGATAAAGGGTATAAGATTCGGAACGAGAACACCCGTCAACTATTTTGACAATTTCTACAACTCCGAGCTTTTCATAAGAGCTCACGGTACTTATTCGATTAAAATTACCGATCCTATCAAGTTCTATACCGAGGTAATTCCGAAAAATGCCGACAAAGTTGATATAAACCAGATTAACGAGCAATATCTTTCCGAATTTCTCGAAGCTCTCGGAGCGGCAATAAACAATATGTCAAGAGACGGACTTCGCATATCCTACGTTGCAGGTCAGTCAAGAGAACTCTCGAAATATATGGCAAGCGAGCTTGATGCGGACTGGAAAAATCTTCGCGGCTTTGAGGTTCAGTCGGTCGGAATAGCAAGCGTATCCTACGACGACGAGTCGAAGGAGCTTATCAATATGCGCAACAAGGGCGCAATGCTTGGTGATGCTACTATTAGAGAGGGCTATGTTCAGGGTGCTGTTGCCCGCGGCTTTGAGGCGGCAGGCTCGAATTCTGCCGGTGCGGCTCAAACGTTCGTTGGAATGGGAATGGGAATGGGTGCCGGCGGAGGCTTTATGGCAAGTGCCGGTGAAACAAACCGCAGACAAATGGAAATTGACGCAACTAAAAAAGCAAATGCCGCTGACGAGTGGCTCTGCACTTGCGGTAACACTGCGAGCGGAAAATTCTGCTCTGAGTGCGGAAGCAAAAAGCCTGCCAAAAAGGGCGCTTGGATTTGCACCTGCGGAAACGAGTGCACGGGAAAATTCTGTTCCGAATGCGGTAGCAAAGCTCCTGAGACAGAGTGGTTTTGTACCTCCTGCGGTGCAAAGAATGCCCCCGATGCAAAATTCTGCTCCGAATGCGGCAATAAGAAAGCTTAAATATGGCAGAAACGACAATAACCTATAAATGTCCGAATTGCGACGCAGGTCTTATATTCGATGCCGAAAAACAGCTTTTCGCCTGCGAATTCTGTCTTTCCGAGTTTGGTGAGGATGACCTCAAAGGCACCTCGTCTCAGGAAAAGGCAGAAAAGGCGGAGAGGGAAAACTCCGAGTTTCGCGAGGAGATAAACGAGTATCATTGCCAAAGCTGCGGAGCGCAAATCATAGCCGATAAATCCACGGTAGCCGACTTTTGCTATTACTGCCATAACCCCGTCGTTTTAGTCGATAGGGTAACGGGCAGCTTGAAGCCGGTGAAGATAATCCCGTTTGCCTTTGACAAGGCGGCGGCAAAGGAAGCCTTTTTGCGCTTCGCAAAGAAAAAACGCTTTCTGCCAAGGGATTACTTCTCGCTTGATACCGCAGAGAAGATTTCAGGTGTGTATTTTCCTTTCTGGGTAACAGATGCAGACACTCTCGCGCATCTTGATACGGTGGCGCACAGAGTTGCAAAATGGCGCTCGGGAAGCTATCGGTACACCGAAATATCGAATTATTCGGTTAAGCGTAGCGGGTACATACATTTTGAGGACATAACCACCTCGGCATACTCCGAGGAGGATAAAAGAATGCTTGAAGGTATACTTCCTTATCCTATGGAGGCATACCGCGACTTCTCTATGCCGTATCTTCTCGGCTACGTGGCTAAGAAAAAGGATATGGAAAGAGAAGCTGTTCAGGGCGAGGTGCGCGAGCGTATGAAATCCTACGCAACAACCCTGCTAAAACGCACCGTCAATGGATACGGAAAGGTCGATACCCCGAGTGTTTGCGTGAATATCAACTCGTGTCACTGGGACTATTCGCTTCTTCCGGTCTGGATTTTAACCTACCGTAAAAAAGGACGGAAAAAGGATAAGGTCTATACCTACGCAATGAACGGAAGCACAGGCAAGGTATACGGTGAGCTTCCCGTAAGCATACCGAAAATTTTAGCTACGGCGGGTGCAATAGTAACGGCTCTTACTACTGTTTTCACCCTGATAGGCAGGTTTCTTATATGAAAAAGTGTCTGCTCGTATTTATCTTGATTTCGATTTTCGCTACCGTCCTTTCGATAAGCCCCTTGGCGAGTGAAGAGAGCCGTCTTTACGATAAAGTGGGGCTGATAGACAGCAAGTCAACGGTCAGCGAGGCAATAAGAGACTTTGAATTGAAGTGTGAAATTCCGCTTTTTGTCGTTACTACTCATTATACGGGTGGATTCTCGCTCTCCGAGCTTGGTCTTTCGCGTTCTGACGACGTAATAATTCTTGAAATAACCGAAGATTACTATTATTCGATTTACACCTACGGCAATGCAACTGCGAGGATAACCGACAGTGAGGTTGACCGAATACTCGATGCCGACGGTGTCTATAAAAGCATTAAATCAGGCAGGCTCGAAGAAGGAATATGCGCTTTTGCAAAAGAAGCAAAGGTGGCGTATCTCGGCAAGCTTCAAGAGCCATTTTACGTAACCGTTGCCATATCTTTTTTGATAGCGCTAATTATTGCAGGTGTGGCTATGGGAATAATAATTTATAAATACAAGCGCAAGCAGAAAGCGCCCGCATACCCCCTTGAAAAATACGCATCAATGATAGTCGAGCCGAATTTGTGCGCCGATATTTTCATTGGAAGCAGTATTACGAGGACGAGGGTAAACACGTCTACCTCCCGTGGCGGAGGTAGCAGCGGCGGAGGAGGCAGGCGCGGTACAAGATAAGGGTTTGGGTAGAAATGAAGGATAAATTCATATTAAAAAGTGAATATAAGCCGACGGGCGATCAGCCCGAGGCAATTTCTGCCTTAACCGCGGGAATTTTGGCAGGTGAGAGGGCGCAAACCCTCGTTGGCGTAACCGGCTCGGGTAAGACCTTTACTATGGCTAACGTCATAGCAAATCTTAATAGACCTACCCTCGTTTTAGCGCATAACAAAACGCTTGCCGCTCAGCTTTGTACCGAATTCCGCTCCTTTTTCCCCGATAACGCGGTTGAGTATTTCGTTTCCTATTACGACTACTATCAGCCCGAGGCGTATATTCCGGGAAAGGATATGTATATTGAAAAGGACGCTATGATAAACGAAGAGATAGATATGCTTCGTCATAGCGCAACCTCAGCTCTTTTTGAAAGGCGTGACGTAATTATCGTCGCATCGGTTTCCTGTATTTATTCTCTCGGTGACCCGAGGGAGTATCAGGACCTGCTCGTTGCTGTAAGACCGGGAATGAGTATGACCAGGGAGGAGCTTATACGCCGTCTCGTTGCAATAAGCTACGAGAGAAACGATATGAATTTCGTCCGTAACAAGTTCCGCGTGCGCGGTGACGTGGTTGAAATATTTCCATCGTCGAGCACCGACAAGGCTATAAGAGTAGAATTTTTCGGCGACGAAATTGACAGAGTTTCAAAAATAAACACCTTGACGGGAGAGGTGCTCGAAGTCCTCTCTTATGCCGCAATTTTCCCCGCAACCCACTATGCCGTATCCGACGACAGACGTGAGGCGGCGCTTCTTGAAATCGAAGCGGAAATGCGTGAGCGCGTCGAGTTTTTCAAAAGTCAGAATAAGCTTATCGAGGCGCAGAGAATAGAGGAGAGAACGAAATACGACCTCGAAATGCTCCGAGAGGTAGGCTTCTGTTCGGGAGTTGAAAACTATTCGAGAGTGCTTGCGGGCAGACCCGTCGGCTCAACTCCGTTTTCACTTCTCGATTATTTTCCGGACGATTTTATTATGTTTATCGACGAGTCGCACGTTACCTTGCCGCAGGTGCGCGGTATGAGCGGCGGCGACTACGCAAGAAAGAAAAATCTCGTCGAATACGGCTTCCGGCTGCCGTCAGCATTTGACAACAGACCGCTCTTTTTCGACGAATTTGAGGAAAAAATAAAACAGACGATTTTCGTCAGCGCAACCCCCGGCGAATATGAAAAAAGCGAGTCTTCAAGCCTTGTTGAACAGCTTATAAGACCGACCGGCCTTGTCGACCCCGAGATTTTCGTAAGACCTATCGAGGGGCAGGTTGACGACCTTATCGGAGAAATACGCAAAACCACCGAAAGAGGAGAAAAGGCCCTTGTCACCACTATGACGAAGAAGATGGCAGAGGACCTTACCGAATACCTCGCAACCCATAAAATCAAAGTAAAATATATACACCACCAGGTTGAAACCATCGAGAGAATGCAGATTATCCGTGACCTGCGTCTTGGAGAGTTTGACGTGCTCGTCGGAATTAACCTTTTAAGAGAGGGACTTGATATACCCGAGGTATCCCTCGTAGCTATCTTGGATGCGGACAAGGAGGGCTTTTTGCGCAGCGAAACCTCTCTTATACAAACGATAGGAAGAGCGGCAAGAAACCTTAACGGTCACGTCATAATGTATGCCGATACGGTAACCGGCTCAATGAAGGGCGCAATAGACGAAACCAACCGCCGTCGCACGATACAGAAAAAGTATAACGAGGAGCACGGTATTACCCCCGAGAGCATTAAAAAGGAAGTCCGCGATATAATCGAAATCGGCAAAAAAGAAAAGCCCGAGAAGAAAAAGAAGCTCACGAAGCTTGAACGTGAGCGTGAAATCGAGCTTCTTACCCGTGAAATGCGCGATGCGGCGCGCGCGCTTGAATTTGAAAAGGCTGCATATCTTCGCGACAGAATTCGTGAGCTGCGAGGATAAACGAAAAAAATTAAAAGGACTGCGAAATGTCGAGAAATATTGTTATTCGTGGCGCAAAAGTTAATAACCTAAAAAATATAAACCTGACGATACCGCGCGATAAGCTTGTAGTTTTGACAGGTCTTTCGGGCAGTGGAAAATCCTCGCTTGCCTTTGATACTCTCTATGCCGAGGGACATAGGCGCTTTGTCGAGAGCCTCTCGTCCTATGCGAGAATGTTTCTTGGTCAGATGGACAAGCCCGAGGTTGATCTTATTGAGGGACTTTCACCCGCTATTTCAATAGACCAGAAAACCACCTCGAAAAACCCGCGCTCAACCGTCGGCACTGTTACAGAAATTTACGACTATCTCCGTCTGCTTTACGCAAGACTCGGTGTGCCTCACTGTCCCGTTTGTAATAAAGAGATAAGACAGCAAACACAGGACCAAATAGTCGATAGAATTATGACGCTCCCCGAGGGTACTCGCTTTATGGTGCTCGCTCCCGTTGTAAGAGAGCAAAAGGGAATGCACGAAAAGGTTCTTGCTGATGCCAGAAAAAGCGGATTTGCAAGAGTAAGAATTGACGGAAATATGTACGAGCTTTCAGAAGAAATAAAGCTCGACAAAAATATTAAGCACTCGGTCGATATCGTCGTTGACCGTCTCGTGATAAAGGAAGACGTCCGCTCCCGTCTTTCCGACTCGGTTGAAAGCGCTATAAAGGCATCCGAAGGAAGAGTGAGAATTGTAACCGTCCCCCGTGACGGCGGTGAGGGCGAGGAGCTCGAATTTTCCGAAAAGTATGCCTGCGAGGAGCACGGAATAAGCTTCCCCGAGCTTGAACCGAGAATGTTCTCGTTCAATAACCCGATAGGTGCTTGCCCCGAATGTGCAGGTATCGGAAACAAGCAGAGAATTTCGGTTAAAAAGCTGATACCGCACCCCGAGCTTACGCTTCGTGACGGTGGAATTGCGGCAAACGGATTTAAGACCTTGACCGAGGACTCGTGGACAGGACCTCTCGTTGCGGCTGTTGGCCGTGAAAACGGCTTCGACCTCGATACTCCCATAAAGGATTTTACCGAGGAAAAGCTCCATATTCTTATGTACGGCACGGGTGCGAAAAAGTATACCGTTACAAGATACTTTGGCAGGGAAGCAAAGGAGCAGACCACTACCTTTGACGGTATCGTCGGCATAATCGAGAAGAGAATGAGAATGCAGGGCGGAGACTATTATCAGGAGTTCGTTGAAGAGGTCGCGTGTCCTGCCTGCCGTGGCAGACGACTTTCGGATATGGTACTCGGAGTTACCGTCGGCGGACTTAATATAGACGAGATTTGCAGGCTCTCAATAGATAAAATGTTGAATTTTGTCGAGGGACTCGAATTCCGTGAAAACGAAAAGAAAATAGCAAGTGAAATTATGAAAGAAATCAAGGCTCGCCTCGGCTTTTTGCAAAGAGTAGGCCTCGATTACCTCAACCTTTCAAGAACTGCGGGCACGCTCTCGGGCGGTGAAGCGCAGAGAATCAGACTTGCAACGCAGATAGGCTCGGCTCTTACGGGAGTTCTTTACATCCTTGACGAGCCAAGCATAGGACTTCACCAAAGAGATAATACCAAGCTCATCGGAACTCTTAAAAATCTTCGCGACCTCGGTAACAGCGTTATCGTCGTAGAGCACGACGAGGATACAATGCGCGAGGCTGACTTCATCGTTGATATTGGCCCGGGAGCAGGTATTCACGGCGGCGAGGTCGTCGCAGTCGGCACACCTGAGGAGGTTTCGAAAAACGAGCGCTCAATTACCGGCGCATATCTTTCGGGAAGAAAGAATATTGACGTGCCCAAGTCTCGCAGAGAGGGCAACGGTGAATTTTTACGTGTCATCGGAGCTGAGGAAAACAACCTCAAAAAAATCGACGTCAATATTCCGCTCGGCAAGTTTATTGCCGTCACCGGTGTTTCGGGTAGCGGAAAATCCTCGCTTATAAATTCGGTGCTCTATAAAACACTCGCGCGCGACTTAAACCGCTCGATAACCTATCCCGGCAAGGTTGAGCGCATTGAGGGACTTGAAAATCTCGATAAGGTTATAGCTATCGACCAAAGCCCGATAGGAAGAACACCGCGCTCAAACCCCGCAACCTATACCGGACTTTTCACCGATATAAGAAACCTTTATGCAAAGACCAAGGACGCAAAGGCAAAGGGTTACGATGCGGGCAGATTTTCCTTTAACGTGCGCGGCGGAAGATGCGAGGCATGCGAGGGCGACGGTGTTAAGTGTATAGAGATGAACTTCTTGCCTGACGTCTACGTAAAGTGTGACGTCTGCGGCGGAAAAAGATATAATAGAGATACCCTTGACGTTAAGTATAAGGGTAAGAGCATATACGACGTGCTTGAGCTTTCTGTTGAGGAGGGAATAAGCTTTTTCGAGGGTATTCCGCAAATCGAAAGAAAGCTGAGAACCCTTTTTGACGTAGGTCTCGGATATATAAAAATCGGTCAGTCATCAACCACCCTTTCGGGCGGTGAGGCGCAGAGAGTGAAGCTCGCAACAGAGCTTGCCAAGCGCTCAACGGGCAAGACGATATATATTCTCGACGAGCCTACGACAGGACTTCACACAGAGGACGTAGCGAAGCTTATAACCATACTTCAAAGGCTTGCCGATAGCGGAAATACCGTTGTCGTAATAGAGCACAACCTCGACCTTATCAAGACCGCGGACCACATAATAGACCTTGGTCCTGAGGGGGGCGACGGCGGCGGAACTATCGTTGCAGAGGGCACTCCCGAGGAGGTTGCAAAGTGCGAAAAATCTTACACGGGTATGTTCCTTCGCTCAAAATTAGGTGAAAAATGAACTACTGTGCTATAAAAAAGAATGATATAGCAAACGGCGAGGGAATAAGAACAACCCTCTTCGTTTCGGGCTGTCGAAACCGCTGTCCCGGCTGCTTCCAAAAGGAAACCTGGGATTTTAATTACGGCGAGCCGTTTTCGTGCGCCACTGCGGAAGAAATTTACAAAACCTTTGATAACCCCGTCGTAAAGGGAATTACCGTTCTCGGTGGCGAGCCGATGGAGCCTGAAAATCAAGAGGGGCTTTTCCCCTTTCTTTCAGAGCTTAAGGAAAGGTTTCCCGATAAAACGGTATGGCTTTACACAGGTAATCTTTACGAGGAGCTGACAGGTGCGTGTGGCGCTCACCCAAAGCACCTCGAAATAACCGAGAAGCTCCTATCGCTTGTTGACATTCTCGTTGACGGACGGTTTATCGAAGAAGAAAAAAGGCTCGGACTTAAATTCCGAGGCTCTCTAAATCAGCGTATTATTGATATGAACAAAACTCGCAGGGAGGGACGTCTTGTCCTTTGGGACGGACTTCTCGACGAGAGAAAATTTGACTAAAATAATGGAGATACGAAATGGAAGTTAAGATTAAAAAGCTCAACCCTAACGCAAAAATCCCCACCTACGGAACGGACTTTTCAGCTGGTGCAGACCTTTATAATTCGTCCGAGACCGATATCATCGTCAACCCCCACGAAACAGTAATGATACATCTCGGATTTGCCATTGAAATTCCGACGGGCTATATGGGACTTGTTTTTGCAAGAAGCGGTCTTGCAATGAAGCGCGGACTTGCTCCCGCAAACAAGGTAGGAGTTGTAGATTCCGACTATCGCGGTGAGTGTATGGTCGCTATCCACAACCATAGCGAAATCCCTGCCACAATCGAGGCAGGAGAGAGAATTGCTCAGCTCGTTATAGTGCCGTATCTTAAAGCGGAATTCTGCGAGGCAGAGGAGCTTTCAGACACTGTGAGAGGAGAGGGTGGCTTCGGCTCTACCGGAAGAAAATAAAATGGGATATCCTAATTTTTTAAGCGATTATATGGAGGGCGCGCATATCTCCATTCTTAACCGCCTCATTGAAACAAACTACGAGAAAACGGCAGGCTACGGCGATGACGATTACTGTAAGGCGGCGCGCGAAAAGATTAAGGCAGCATGCTCTGCTCCCGACGCAAGAGTGCATTTTCTTGTCGGCGGTACACAGACCAATGCTACCGTTATCGACTCTCTTTTGAGAGGGTATCAGGGTGTCGTTTCCGCAACAACGGGACACATTGCTGCACATGAGTCAGGTGCTATCGAGGCTTCGGGACACAAGGTTATAACTATCCCCTCGTATGACGGAAAAATATCGGCGGCTGACCTTGAAGCCTGCTTTGAAAACTATCTTGCCGACGAGTCGCGTGAGCACACGGTAATGCCCGGTGCAGTTTACGTGTCTCACCCCACCGAATACGGTACACTATATACGAAATCCGAGCTTGCAAAAATCAGCGAAATCTGTCGTAAATATAACGCACCGTTTTTCCTTGACGGAGCAAGACTTGGCTACGGACTTTGCGCCCCGGGTACAGACGTTACCCTTGCCGATATTGCAAAATACACCGACGTATTCTACATAGGCGGAACAAAGGTAGGAGCGCTTTTTGGAGAGGCTCTTGTCATAACCAACCCCGATATCTGTCCCTGCTTTTTCTCGATGATAAAAAGACACGGTGCGCTTTTAGCTAAGGGCAGACTTCTCGGTATTCAGTTTGACACACTCTTTACAGACGACCTCTATCTTAAAATCGCAAAGAATGCGATAGATATGGCAATGTATCTGAAAGAGGAGCTTAAACGTCGCGGATATAAATTTCATATCGACTCACCGACAAACCAGCAATTTGTTGTTCTTGATAATGAAAGACTTGCAAATCTTCGCAAAAACGTAGGCTTTACCTTCTGGGAAAAGCTCGACGAGAACACCTCGGTTATTCGTCTTGTTACGAGCTTTGCGACAACCCGTGAGCAGATAGACGAGCTTCTTTCATATATGTAAAATAAGAGAAAAGCTAATGGGCACGTCTTATACGGCGCGCCCCTTTTCTTATGCCAAAAAACGAGGTAAGGGAAGAGACGAGAATATAGCAAAGCGCATTCATAAACACTGCGCCCGAAACGTTTCCTTTTTCCATAATCAAGGAGCAAATCAGCAAAATAGAAACAAAAAGCACCGCAGACAGAAAGGAAGCGCCAAAACTCTTATTGCGCCTTGCAACGAAAAAACCCGAAATCGCACCCCCGAGCAAAAGAGAGATAAGCGAGCCGAGAGACAGCATCTCAGTCGGGCTTTTTGTCATAGATATAACGAGCGAGACGAGCAGGGAAGCGATAAAAAGAAAAATAAAGGACGAGAAAACTCCAAAAATCAAGGAGCTCGTGCGACCTTTATTTCTATTGAAAAGCTTCTTTTTTTTCATAAAAAAACCTCCGAATAAGTTTACTAAAACCTATTCGGAGCTCTTTTATTTTATTACTTGTTTTCTTCTTTTACTTCGGGCTCGGAAAGAGGAGCTTCTTCAACCGCCTCAGCTACCGGCTCAGCCTTCTTCTCAGCCTTCTTGCGAGCAGGCTTCTTTTCGCTCTTGTCGGTGGTTGTCTCAGCACTTGCCTCGATAGCCTGGGCTGCGAGGTCAACGGCCTTAACGTCTACGGATCTTATAGCGCCTTTAAGGAAACGAATCTTGGTCTTATCTCTGGTTGTTTCAAGAACGAAGGTCTCGCCCTTTATAGAAACTACCTT
>JAZNCB010000076.1:0-2632 GCA_046156285.1 Eubacteriales bacterium
CCGCTTGGCCTCCGACTTGAGTGCTTTTTTTCTTTGGAGACTCTACTCACGCTTTGAGCTGCGTTCTGTGCCGCGCACAGATCCAGTTCACATACTCCGCTCGAAGATCGGCAAGCTCGCTTGCCAGGCGCAGAGGGTGAGTATCTTCGCCAACGGCGAATACCTGTGGTGGCGCAAACGGTATTCCCGGCGTTTCTTGACTATATTTTATTTTTATGCTATACTATACGAAAACAGATGCTTTGAGGCAAGGCAGGTATAAGTATGGAAGAAAAAATATATGTAATTACGAAAATTGAGGGCGAATATGCCTATCTGAAAGAAAAGGGGAGCGACGACGAGGAAGAGCTTTTTATTGCTATGGCTCTTTTGCCGCTCGGCACTGACATAGGCTCTGCTCTTGTCTATAAGGATATGGAATTTTCCCTTTTGGCTTTGCAGTGAAGCATTTTCTTTGCAAACGCAAAACTCACCTTTCAAGCAAAAAACAACCGACTCGAAAAGAGTCGGTTGTTTTCATATAATCTTACACCTTTGCTTCTTCTCTGAGAAGAGCGGCGCTTTTTACAGAGTACTCTGTTACGTTGAGTATTGTTTCTCCGTCTATTTGAAGAGCGCAGGGCTTTGCAAACTCTACGTGCACTTCCTTGCCCTTGAAAATCTTGACGAGCTTTTCGTTCTTTACGTGAGCTCCCGTTGAAATCTTCGGGAAGAGAAGAAGAAGTCTGATACGAGACTTGCAGGGTACTACGGCAACAGAAAGATCTCTTTCCTTATTAAGTCTATCCTGAGCGGGTGTCATCATAAGTCCGCCGCCAAAATATCTGCCGTTCATTGTGGGTGCGAGCCAAACGTTCTTGTACTCGTAGGTTTTGCCGTCTACGGTTATTTTAGCATCTCTTGGGCTGAATTTGCCAAGAAGACCGCCTATTGCAATTTTAGTGTAGTTCGGGGGATTGCCCGTCTTTGCTCTTATTCTGTCACCCTCTTCACAGCAGTAGCCGTCAATACCGTAGCCTACACCGTTAAAGAATTTATAGCTCTCACCGTTAACTGTAACTACGGGGAGGTCTTTTATGTATTCGTTAATCTGAACTATTCCATCGTAGTGAAGACCTACGACGTCGTTAACAAAATCGTTGCCCGTACCGCCTGCGTAGCAGTAGATGGGGAACGGATAATCCTTATCCTCTATTGCGTTTACGAATTTGTTAAGTGTTCCGTCTCCACCGACGACAACAAGCTTGTCCTCTGCTGTGAGCTTGGAGATATAGGCCTGCTTGTCTTCAATCTCGATAGTGTCGGCAAGTGAGATTTCCTCTTCACCGAAAAAGGTACGAAGCTTTTTTTCAAGCTCCTCGGGGATATAGTGTGCGCCTGCTGTTGAGTTATAAAGGGTATAAACCATGTCAATTCACCTCAAATCAAATTGCTTTTTAGAAAATTTATAACGTTAAGTCCCGCTATCTTTTCAACCGTAGTCGTAGAATAGTGAGAGAGTAGCAAGTCTATAACCTGCTCGTGTATGCTGCTATCTATATTAATCCCTTTTGGGTATTTGCCGTCCGTGCCGTCAATATCAAAGCCGAAGCCTATATGGTCCTCGCCAAGCACGTCAAGTCCGTAATCGATATGACGAAGTATATCGGAAAGTCCCGCGTCACTCTCAGAAAGAAATCCGGGGTATAAATTTATGCCTACAACTCCGCCGCGCTCCGAAATTTTCCTTGCCATATCGCGAGTAAGGTTGCGCCTTGACTTGCATACCTCTCTAAAATTCGAGTGAGTTGCTATATGAGGGTATGGCGAAATTTCAAAAAGCTCGTAAAAGGATTTATCCGAAAGATGTGACACGTCGATTGTAACACCCGAGGCAGAGAGCCTTGCAACAAGCCTCCGTCCCTCCTCCGTAAGTCCCGTGTCATTTTCGTCCCACGCAGATGCGGCAAGCTCATTAGTATCCCACGCAAGACCGAAAACTCCGAGAAGCCCCGAGCGCAAAAGCGCATCAAGCTCACGCGACGAGGCGAACAGTCCGCCTCCGCCCTCAACGGTAAAGAGAGCCGAAGAAACCGCTTCGTCGGTTACGGAGAACAAATCACGGCTACCCGCAATTTTCTCGATACCGAGCCTATCACATTCGGAAAGATATACGTTAAATGCCCTCATAAGCTCCGCACGACGCACCTCTGGGGGTCTTTTGCCGCACTCGGAAAAATGAGCGCAGAATTGAAGCTGGGGGTGTTTTTTAGAAAAATTGTAAGAATTTACGAGCCCTCTTTCTCCCGATACGAGAGATAGGCTGTCGCAATGCATATCAACTACGTACATAATGCCTCTTTTACATTATCTTTTTACATTATACAACAAAATTCGAGGTTTGTCAATCATACAAATTATGTATTTTTACAATAAAATTCCCACTTTTGTTTTTTTCTATTGACAAACCCCACTTCGGTGAGTATAATATTTACATAAGGCAAAGACCGGAAGGAGTAATACAACTCACGTCAATGCAGAGATTGGGTGGCTTGGTGAAAACCCAAATGGCGTTTTGTATGAAGCAGTCCGCGAGCCTCGGAGAGAACCGTATTTACGGCTAAATTCCGACGGGTGCGCCCGTTACGGCGCA
>JAZNCB010000077.1:0-3280 GCA_046156285.1 Eubacteriales bacterium
CTTTGCAACAGAGCTCGCCTCGGCACTCAACTGCAAAACACAGGGCAGAAATCTTCCCTGTCATACGTGTGTAAACTGCAAAAGGATAAGCGAAAATAATTTTCCCGATATTCTGCGCTTGAAGCGACAGTCAGGCAAGGCTACGATAGGCGTTGAAGAGGTGCGCTTATTCCGCGAGGATATGTTCCTTTCCGCGACGGAAGCAAGCAGGAAAATATACATTATAGAAGAAGCAGACAAGCTGACGGTTAACGCGCAAAACGCACTTCTCACAGTGCTTGAAGAGCCGCCGACAAATCTTATCATACTTCTTCTTGTCGAGAGCGCTGACAAAATTCTTACCACTATAAAGAGCCGCGCGCAAGCGGTTGCTATGGAGCGCTTTTCCGATGAGGCACTTCTTAGCTATCTTGTCAAAAATAACGACAAGGCAAGGCTTTACGACAAGGTTGATAAGGAGACGCTTATGGGCGTTATCCGCGCCTCCGACGGCAGAATAGGAAGAGCGAATATGCTCCTCTCCGAGAGCGAGGCAGCGGAAAACAACGAAAACCGTCTTACCATTGAAAAGATTATCACGGCTATGAAGCCGTCTCACCCCTATTCCGAGCTTTATCTTGCGCTCAGTGCATTGCCTACGGCAAGGGACGAGCTTGCAGGGATGCTTGAAAATCTTCTCTCTGCGCTCAGGGATATTTCACTTATTAAGTTTGACAAAAATCTCCCCCTGCTTTTCTACACCTCGCCCGAGAGCGCACGCGAGGGTGCAAGAGAATTAAATACGAAGAGGGTGCTTGCGATATACGAGCTTATAGAAGCGGCAATCGACGACCTCTCGAAAAACGTCAGTTCCTCTGCTATAATAGCCGAGCTTGGCGCAAAAATCAAAATGTCAAAATGAACACAAAGGAGGGTTATTTATGCCCGAAGAAATAAAAAACGAAGCTGAGGTTAATCCCTCGCCCGTTGAGATAATCGGTATCAATTTCCGCGAAGCAGGAAAGATATACTACTTCGCTCCGAAAAATTATACTGTCGCTGTCGGCGACCGAGTTATCGTCGAGACCTCGCGCGGTGTTGAAATAGGAACGGTTAAAATCCCCAACAAAACGGTCGACGGCGGTGAAATCGTTACTCCTCTTAAAGAAATCACGAGAATTGCAACTAAGGACGACCTTGAAAAAGACAGAAAAAACAAGGAAGCCGAATTTGAAGCTGCTATCGTTTGCAAAAAGAAGATAGAAAACCACAAGCTCGATATGAGCCTTGTCGCAGCGGAATACACCTTTGATAATTCAAAGCTGACCTTCTACTTCACCTGTGAGAGCCGCGTTGATTTCCGCGAGCTTGTTAAGGACCTTGCATCTACATTCCGCACAAGAATTGAGCTTCGTCAGATAGGTATTCGCGACGAGGCAAAGATGATGGGCGGTCTTGGTGTTTGCGGAAGAAAATTCTGTTGCTCGGGATTTCTTCTCGATTTCGTGCAGGTTTCAATAAAGATGGCTAAGGAGCAGAACTTCTCACTTAACTCTGCCAAGGTATCGGGAGCTTGCGGACGTCTTATGTGCTGTCTGCGCTACGAGCACGAGACCTACGAGGAGGCATTAAAGCACGTTCCGCCGGTTGGCTCTACCGTAAAAACACCCGACGGTGTAGGTGTCGTTACCGAAACAAAGCCCCTTGCAGAAGAGGTTAAGGTCAAGGTCGGAGAAGGTGAAAAGGACGCAATAAAGCTCTACAAATGCCGTGACATTAAGGTCTTGAAAACCGCCAAGGGCGTTGAATTAAAAGACGACGGCGACGAGAAGATTGAGGACTGATTTTCAGGTTTTTTGATATTTTTCATATTTTTCAGAAAACCCTCTTGATTTTTTCTGTAAATATGCTAAAATATATGTAGTCATTATTAAAATGGAGGTAACTGAAATGGCATACAAGATTACTGACGATTGCATCGCTTGTGGCGCATGCGCTGGCGAGTGCCCCACATCCTGCATTACAGAGGGTGATATCTACGTTATCAACGCTGACGAGTGCATTAGCTGCGGCAACTGCGCTGAGACATGCCCTGTTGGAGCTCCCGTAGAGGAATAATTCATCTAACATAGAAATAAAAAGCGGAGTTTTCTCCGCTTTTTATTTACTACGGGTAAGGCGAAACTGACGCCGAATGCCATCTTTTGCAAATTGAGGCTACTTAATATGACTATATACGAAAATGAAAGAATTGACGAGGTTAACGACAACCTCTCTCTTATACAAAAAAATGACGGGCTGACCTTTGGCACTGATGCGCTTTTGCTCGCAGGATACGTTTCGGGCAAATACAAGCTCGGTGCGGAGCTTGGCGGCGGAACGGGTATTATTTCTATGCTTCTTCTCGCAAGAGACAAGGCAAAGAAAATAGACGCGTACGAGGTTCAAGAGGAATACGCAGACTTGATAAAAAGGAACGCAGAGTATAACAAGCTCGCTGACAGGCTTAATTCGGTTTGCCTTGACGTGCGCGATATTTCAGCTGACGGCGAGTACGACCTTATAGTTACAAACCCGCCATATATGAAAACCGACAGCGGTGTATCCTGCCAGACGGACAAGAAGAACATTGCGCGACACGAGGTGTTTGGCGGCATTATTGATTTTTGCGCAGCCGCAAAGAAGTCGCTGAAATACGGCGGCTCGTTTTATGCGGTTTACCGACCGGACAGACTTGTTGATATTATATCGGCAATGCGAGAGACGGGACTTGAACCGAAAAGAATGACCTTTGTTCACGCTGATACAGAAAGCGAGGCGGCTATCGTCTTAATCGAGGCGAAGCGCGGAGGAAAGAGCGGAGCGATTTTAACAAAGCCCCTTTTAATCTACAAGGACAAATCGCACAAGGAATACACCGACGATATGAATTACGTTATGGAGTTCGGTTCTTTTCCCGATAAATTCAGAAGATAGCGAGTGGCATTATGGAAAACTGTGAAAAAAACAGAATAGAAAAATCAACGCTTTACCTTGTCGCAACTCCGATAGGCAACCTTGCCGATATTTCGGAGCGAGCAGTGAAGGTACTCTCCGAGGTTGATTTTATCGCCGCAGAGGACACGAGAAACTCTATGAAGCTATGCTCGGCTCTCGGCATAAAAAACGAGTTTGTAAGCTATTTTGAGCACAACAAAAAGGCAAGCGGTGAAAGAATTATCGCAAGACTTCTTGCAGGCGAGAGCTGTGCTATTATAACCGATGCGGGTATGCCCGCGATAAGCGACCCCGGTGAAGATAT
>JAZNCB010000078.1:0-4839 GCA_046156285.1 Eubacteriales bacterium
CCGACTTGTTTTATTCTCGACAACTGGTTTACCGCAAACAAAAACGGAGGTGTTCTCGGTGGAGATGCTATCGCCTCTATCACGGCAACCGGCAACCGAGTTGAGTGGAACGAGCGCGGAGGCTTTATTTTCCCGTTTGGCAACAGCTTTAATATCACCGGCAACTTTTTTGACAGAAGCTTCGGCCCTGCTCTTATGCTCGGCGAGGGCGACAGGGCTATAAATACCGCAACCGTAACGGGAAACGTTTTCAGACGGAGCGGTGCGCTTATGGAAAACGAAAGATTTTCAAACGAGCACCTTAACTCCCACGTGGTGATGAAAAACTGCTCGGGAGTCGTTCTCTCGGCAAACAGTATGCGAGTTGGCAAAAACGACGACGGCAGCGGAAATATAAGCCCAAATTATGCGGTAGTAATCGAAAACTGCGAGAATTCGGTAGTCAAGGATAACGCAATGCACCGCGGCTACGTTTTGGAGGGAATTATTTCTCTTGGCGAAAATGCGTCCTGCATTGTAAAAGATAACGTAGGATAAATAAAAGGTCACGGAGGCTATCTGTCTTCGTGACATTTTTTATGTAGATACTTGAATTTTGTACTTCGTTATGCTATAATATCTCTATATTTATATTTTGGAGCTAAAAAATGACAAACATTGCTATTCTCGGTTTCGGTGTTGTCGGCGGCGGTGTTGCCGACCTCATCACGAAAAATTCAAGTGAGGTTGCAAGGCTTGGCGGTGACGAAATCAACATAAAATACATTCTCGATTTGCGTGATTTCCCCGACTCTCCCTTTGCAGACAAGGTCGTACACGATTACAATATCATACTTAACGACGAGTCGGTTTCTACCGTTATCGAGGTTATGGGAGGCTCTCACCCCGCTTATGAATTCACAATAGAGGCGCCTTCCCGCAAAAAGAACGTTATCACCTCGAACAAGGAGGTCGTTGCAAACTACGGCGACGAATTCCTTGCCCTTGCGAGAAAGAACAACGTTTCCTATCGCTTTGAGGCGGCAGTCGGTGGCGGTATTCCCGTAATTTCTCCTATGATTTCTTGCATAGGTCAGAACAAAATCACCGAGGTACGCGGTATTCTCAACGGAACAACAAACTACATTCTGACGAAAATGTTCTCCTTTGGTGACAGCTTTGAGACGGCTCTTAAAGATGCGCAGGAGCGCGGATATGCGGAAAGAAATCCCGATGCGGATATTCTCGGCACGGATGCGGCAAGAAAGATAGTTATTCTCTCGGCTCTTGTTACCGGAAAGCTTGCCGACGTAACGAAGATTTATACCGAGGGTATTATCGGTATAAGAGCGGCTGACGTTGTTGCAGCTGAAAAGCTCGGAGCAAGCATTAAGCTTCTCGGAAGATGCGTAACAACCGAAGACGAGCCGTTTATTATGGTTTCTCCCTTTATTCTTAAAAACGACTATGCACTTTCGGGTGTCAGCGGAGTTTACAATGCGGTTGAGGTAGTCGGTGAGCCCCTCGGAAACGTTATGTTTTACGGCAAGGGCGCGGGCGCAGGCGCTACGGCATCTGCGGTTGTCGGCGACCTTATGCAGACTATTAATTACGCAGGACTTGCACTTCCCAAATTTGAAAAGTGCGACGAGGTAAAGGATTTTGCTCTTTTCAAAGCAAAGCGTTATCTCGCATTTGACAAGGAAGCTGAAAAGGCGGTACGCAAGGTATTTGCAGATGCTCTTTACCTTGACACCGACGAATGCTCGCTTATCACCGAAGAAATTACCGAAGCAGAGCTTTCAAAATTGCTCGCGAAGGTTGCAAGAGATGGCTTTGAGCCTCTTTCAAGCATCAGAATTCTTTAATAGTTTTTCCGAGAGGTGCGAAACCCTCTCGGATTTTTTTATAAGCACTGCCGAGGTCAAAACAGTCATAAGCAAAAGCAAAACGTCGCTTACTGAAATTAAAAGGGCGGCGTTTATTTTATACCCAAAAAGAGTGAAGAAAAGAAAAAGCGCCGTATAGATTTTATCAAGCCCTTTTCCGAAAAGATGATGGCAGGAGCTTATGCCGTAATAGTACCAGGATATGACCGAGGAAAAGGCAAACGCAAAAATCAAAAGAAAAACCGTATAAACTCCGGCCGAGGAGTAAAGAGAAAAAAAGGTAGACGTAACGATATCAATTCCGCTCTTGCCCGAAAAACCGACACCCGAGGTAAGTATCGCAAGTCCCGTGAGAATTGACAAAACGGGGGTGTCGAAAAAGACCTCGCATATTCCGAAAAGCCCAACCTCCGAGGGTGAGAGCGCCTCGGCGCGCGTCTCGGCCATTGCGGAAGTTCCTGCGCCTGCCTCGTTTGACAAAAGCCCTCTTGCAAATCCCTCTTTCATAGCTAACAGGGCAAAATAAAGTGACACGCCCATACCCGCAGAGCGAAAACCAAAGGCTTCGAGGATAATTCTGCGCATAACACCGCCAAGCGAATTTAGGTTAAAAAACACAACTCCAAGACAGAGCAAAACGTAAACAATAGTTGCTATCGGTATAAGCTTTACCGTAACGTTTTCTATCTTTTTCACTCCACCTACAACAACCGAAAAGACAAGCGCAAAAAATAAAAGCGCAGCTATAAAAGAAAGGGGCTCAACTCCGCTACCAAGCGACAAGACAACACTCCCCGACTGAAAAGACGAGCCAACCGAAAAAGAGAGTATAAGGCAAAACATGGCGTAGCACCTACCAAAAAGCCTGCCAAACCTACGAAAGCTTACCGAGAGAAGACCTGCAAAAGAGCCGCCCTCCCGTCCGCACCACTCCTTGCAAAGAGAGGACTCGGCATATTTGATAGCTCCCGCAAAAAAAGAGGATATAAGAAGCCAAAGCAGGCTTCCCGCTCCGCCAACCGAAATTCCGTAGGCTACACCGACGATATTCCCCACACCGAGAGTGCCGGCAAGAGCAAGTGAGAGCGAGCGCCTCGCTTCTCTGTTTTTTAGCGCCGATACCGTTTTCCTTGCGGTCTTTATCGGGTGCAGTACAAAGAAAAAACGCAGCTTTATAAGAAAATAGCCGCCTACAATTATTATCAGTATAGGCAAAACCGAGGACAAAAGCATAAAAAACACCTCCGCATAAAATTATGCGGAGGCCTTTCGGTTTATTCAAAAGAAGAATGTGGAAATAAATCTGTATCCGAGGTATCCGACAACGGCAAGCAAGACGGCAATGCAAATTATGTTGGTGATTTTTTCTGCCTTTTTATTCTTTTTCTCAATCTCTTCCGCCTCTTTTTTATCCTCTTCGCTTTCGAGAAGCTCCTCGGGGATTTCTTCGTCGGCTTCGCTTATTTCATCGGCTGAAAAATCATATTCACCAAGCTTTATCTGCTCGGCTCTTTCCTTTGCGCCCATCATAATTTCTCCGACCGTTGCGAGAACAAGCTCGTCGGAAACGTCGGATTTCAGCATTTTCTTGCTCACTCTGTCCATCGCCGAAAAGATTTCGGCAGGTTCTTTTCCGAGGGTTGCAAGATTTAAGTCGGCATCGCACTCGTCACAAACGTATTTCGGATTTCCAAAGCCACCCATCGTAAGAAGCGTTGCGGTTTCGGAATCCACGCTTGCCTTACACAAAGAACATGTCTTTTCCATTTTATTACCTCTTTTTAAGCTGAGCGCGCACCTCGGCAAGATACTCCTCGCGAAGCGCCTTTTGCTCACTTTTTTCAGCCTCGGTAAGCTCTCTTTGCTTCGAGAGTCTGCCAAGCTCGTTTATTCTGTCAATTTTAATCTTATCCAAAGTGATTTTCCTCCGTCACCTGACAACCTTGATTTTTTCTATTCCGTACTCCAAAAAGTAGCTAATCATTTCCTCTGTCACAACCTCACCGCTTATCGCAATGGGAATTGCGGGGGGACAGGAAACCGTTGGTGTGGCTACTATTCTGCCGACGGCATCAGCAACCGAAACCGTCTCGCTCTCTGAAAAGAGAGCCTCGCGCACCGTCATTTTATATTCGTGAGTAATATTCCCTATCGGAACTGCCAGAGGAGAAATAGGCTCACGCCTTTTTATTTTAAGTATTGATGCGACAAGTCTTTTTATATCCGATTTCGTATTATCGGGAGTTATCATCATAACGGCAAATTCACCGTCAAAAAACTCGATTTCAATACCGCTCTCGCGCAAAACAAAGGCAAACTCCTCGCCCGTATAACCTAATTCGCTCGTTTTTATAACAATTTTGAGAGGCTCGGTATTGAGAACAGGGATATTGCTTGCCAGAAGAGCTTGCTTTGCAGAGTTAACCGTTTCTACGGTTTTGGAAAGCTTTTTTTCGTAATTATCGAGAAGCCTTTTATTGCATATATCAAGCGAGGCAAGTATAAGATACGATGGACTCGTTGACGCAAAAAGCGCGAGCATATCGCGTGCCGCAGCAAAATATCTTTCCGGCGCGTTTTTGGATATATGAAGATATGCGGCTCCCGTAAGTGCGGGCAGGGTTTTATGCGCGGAATCACAGCACATATCTGCTCCGAGGTCTATCGGGTGCTTTGAGGGGGTTAAAAATCGAAGATACGCACCGTGTGCGTTGTCAACGAGGAGCGGTATTCCAAACTTGTGCGTAACCTCGGCTATTTTCTCAATATCGCTGATATTTCCAAGATAGTCGGGTGAGGTAATATAGACTGCGTCGCACTTGTTCTCGGTGAGCGCTTTTTCTATATCCAAGGGTGTGACTGCAACCTCGCATATATTGGTAGAGTTCTCGGGATATACGAAAACGACGTCAAGATCAAGAAGCGCCGCAGCATACATAAACGCCTTATGCGAGGCTCTCGGGGCGAGAAT
>JAZNCB010000079.1:0-10960 GCA_046156285.1 Eubacteriales bacterium
CATCCAGGTAAGGAAGGTACGTGCTCCGAAAATTCCGACAACGGTCAGAAGAAGACCTGCAAGAAATGCAAATACAAGTGAGGTCGCAACCGTTTTCTTCGCTCTCTCCTTATCGCCTCGACCGATATGTCTTGCGATAACGACGTTAGCTCCTGCGGAGCAACCGACAACAAGACCGGTTATAAGGGTTATAAGATAGCCGCAAACACCTACCGCACCAACAGAGCCGCTTTCTCCGAAATTTTTGAGAACCGTCATATCTATGATATTAAACATAGACTGGACGATATTCATTATCATTATCGGAATTGCTATCGTCAAAAGTCCTTTAACGATAGGGCCGTTTAGCATATCGACGTCTTTTTTACCGAGAAGCTTCATGATTTTTTCCTCACTTTCATGAAAGAAGCAATAGTATAGCTTAAAGCCTATTATAATACCCTATCAGAGCAAAGTCAAGTAGTTTTATTTATTTTCTAAAAACTTTTATATATTACCCTCAAAAAAGGACGGAATTGCTTAGTTTACAGAATTCCGTCCTTAATAATTTAATTTTGCTTTTCGAGTACGTCCTTTAATATTATGCTGAATTTTTCCGCCATAAAGCGATAGCCGAAATCATTCGGGTGCGTTCCCTCAACCGTGCAGTCGTTCGTGTATTCTCCGAAAAAGTCAAGTCCGTTTATAAGATAGACGTTTTTGTCGCCTTTTGCTATTGCGTTATCGTAGGTTTTCTTGATTATCGCAAAGCGCTCTGCCGTCTCTTCCTTGCCTGCGCGGAATTCGCACGGGCGAGATGCCATAATTATCGGGAGATTTGGCTGTTTTTCTCTTATTATTTTGAAGAAAGGCTCGTGGGTTGCTCTGAGGTGCTTAACCGACGGTGCGTTATAATCGTAATCGTAAACGAATGCCGTCATATCAAGCTTGGCAATATACTCCGCCATTACCGTCTCGCCAAGCGCAAGACCGCCAAAGCCGAGATTTATAAAGTTTGTATCAAGTATTCTTGAAATCTGCGAGGGATAGGGGTTTCCGGCTCTCGTTGAGCCTGTACCGTGAGTTATTGACGAGCCGTAGAAAACTACCGGTCTTTCATACTTATAGTCGGGCGCAGAAGAGATTTGCGCGCCGGGCTTCAAGCCTACGTAAATATCACTGATATGGCTATGCGTCGGCATATAGAGGGTAATAAGGTGCTCGCCCTGCCCCGCTCTTATATCGTGGACACCTACGTGGGTATCGGCGGCAAAATTCGGGCCTGTTTTGAAAACTCCGCCAAACTGACCGTCAACGCGCATTTCGACCGACACGGTTGCGGTAAAGGGGGTAGCCTCGTTTTTTCCGACGAGGGCATACTTGGTTTTAACCGCTACGTAGGGGCTGTCGGTAACAAATCTTACTCTACCGCCCGATGAGGAGCTATATGCGATAGCAAGACCGTCGCTGACCTTTGGTGCAAGCTCCTTTGGAAATCTTACGTATCTTTCCCCATCGTGCCATACTCCGTATATTCTGAAAGGCGCTTCCTTTACGTCATAATACTTGACGTCATAGCCCTTGACGTTATCGTCGGCAAGACAGTTTTTATCGTATTCCGCTGCGAATATGCTTTTTTTCATTTTTCCGTCCTTAGATCATGGTATAGATAACAATGCCCAAGATTGCGGCAAAAAGTCCGCTGGTGAGATTTACGACGTCATTGTCGAAGAACTCAAAGCCAGAGTGCTTTTTCGTTCTCTTTTTGCAGTGGATTTCCTTTTCCGTAAGCTCACCGCAAACCGCACACTTATACTTAATTTGAAGAAGTGAGCCGAGCATTGAATCGAAGAGCGCGCCGACAAATGCAGCTATTGCGGAAATTATGAGAACCTTAACGTTTATTACACCGAATAAAAGTGCGATAGCGGGTATAAAGAACGAGCCGATAGCCGCCGCAAGAGTTCCGATAACAGAAACACCGCCGCTAAGCCCTTTTTTGATTTTCTTCATACGGAAGAGGTCGTAGGTTTTATCCGAAAACGCACCGAAGCCCGATGCCGCAGTATCTGCAAACGCTTCTGCAAGAGAGGCGATATATCCGATAATGAATACCGCACGGTACGTGCCTGCAAACATAACCGCCATAACAAGCGGAATAAGTCCGTTTGCGATTACCTGAATTGCATCACGGCAATCGTCCTTTTTCGTTATATCGTCCTTTTTTACCTTGATTTTCTTGAATTTATCTACGATAACACTTCCGACAAGGAATGAAAGAAGAAGCGTAAAACCGAAGTTTCCGAACACAAGAGAGATAACGAGGTCAAGAAAGAGCGCAAGCAAGAGCCCATATCTTGTAAGAACCTTTTTTTCGAGGACAAGAGCGATAATATACGGTGTCAATAAAATCGGAACGAAATAGCTATCTATTGCCGACACGTATACGAAAAGATATGCAAGAAGCGAGACACCAAACGTTGTAGTGATATTATCAAGTCCAAACGGGGTTATAAGCTCCAAGCCGGCAGAGAAAATTCCAATAACCGCGCACTGCCAAAGGGTTATATCCATCGTAAATACGTACTTGAATATAACAGCTACCGCAAGGGTGGTGATAACATTTGCCAAAAAGCCGAAGATCGTTTTGTTCTTATATATTTTGGGATTTTTATTTTTTACAAGCTGACCGACAATACCTGCAAAGCCGTCACCGACCGACGTTGCAAAAACTCCGATACCAAACGGCGTCATCATTTTCGGAACGAAAAGGCAGATAGTTGCCATAATCGACATACCAACTGCATAATAAACAGTGCCGGGCGCATTATCGTTTTCCGACGAAATCATCGGCATAAGATTTTTGAAGTGGGAAATGCCGAGTATGAGCGTAAACAGAAGACAAACTACCAAAAAGTGATAGGTCGGTCCCATATAATGCGAGAGAATTATCCACTCCGCTCCAACGAGCACGTGCACCATCTTTCTCGAATATTTTTTAGGCATACCAAGCTTATATGCAACAAGCGCAAGCGCAAGGCACAAAAATGCGTAGCAAATACTGAAAATATAGCCCTTTAATATCATTTTTCGCTCCTAAATTTACTTTATAGATACATTATACTTAAATTGGCGGTCAAAGTCAAGAAAAAAATACACGCTCAAAGACCTGAGCGTGTAAATTTATACTTTATCATATTTCTTCGTTAGTATTCTGATTTTTGAAACGGTTCTCTTCCTCGTTATCAAGCTCGCCAAACGCGCCCTCTTTTCCGGGGATAACTATTCCCTTAGTCATAGCAAGAAGATTTTCCTGCTTTTTCTTTTCAAGAATAAGCTCTTTTGCGCTCTTTGCGACAGCGATATCTGCCTTGATTTCTTCGGGGACTGTACCGTCGGCAAGTGTGAAATAATTTTCAAAAGCATCGGGATATACGAAAGTCTTTTTGAGCTTTTCAAACTGAACAGTCATATACTTGCCCTGCAATGCGGCAATAACGCCCTTACCAAACGATTTATGATAAACTTCAAGATTGTCTAAAACCATATCGAACCTCCGAGTTATTCTACCATTATATACTATTAAAAGCACAAAATTTGGTCACAAAACACAATATCGTGATTTAATTTGCACATTATAGCCCACATATTGTAGCAGATAAATGTTTCCAAAGTATGAACAAAACAAACTTTTTTCAAAATTATTTTTGTTTTTTTATCGTTTTCTATGCAAAATTAACAATAATTTTGTCGTTTCCGAAAAAATCAACTCTAAAACAAGCGCCCAACAAGGAAAATGAGCCACAACCAAAAGGCAGCAGCTCATTTAATCAATTATTAGATCTCGATCATCGACTCGTCCCAAATTTCAGGCGCTACGTAGCCGAGCATATTGACGGTGGTTGCGGCAACTGCGGAGAGACCGAAGTCCTCTCTGCCAAGCTTAACCGAATATTTATCAGCGGTAAAGTTATCGTAGACGATGAACGGAACGGGGTTAAGTGTGTGGCTCGTCTTTGCCTTGAACGAACCGTCCTTTCCTGCCTTGGGAGCGCCCGTTTTCTTGTCTATCTCGTACATTTCGTCTGCGTTTCCGTGGTCTGCGGTAATGAGAGCGGCACCATGAAGCTCGTCAACAACTGCAAGTATTCTTGCAAGTTGAAGGTCAAGAGCCTCCATTGAGCACTCGGTCGCAAGGAATGAGCCTGTGTGACCTACCATATCGCCATTCGGGAAGTTAACACGGAGATACTTATATTTACCGGACTTCAAGCACTCGATAAGTGCATCGGTGATTTCAGCGCACTTCATCCAAGGTCTCTCTTCAAAAGGAACTACGTCGGAGGGAATTTCGATATAGGTTTCAAGCTCCTCAGAGAATTTGCCGGACTTGTTTCCGTTCCAGAAATAAGTTACGTGACCGTACTTCTGTGTTTCGGAAATTGCAAGAGACGGAATACCTGCACCAACGAGATACTCTGTCATTGTATTTGTAATTTCGGGAGGGTTAACGAGGTATCTTGACGGAATATGAAGGTCACCGTCGTATTCGAGCATACCTGCGTAAGGACTTTGGGAGCTCTTACTCTGTCAAACTTGTCAAAGTCCTCGCCTGCCTCGAATGCCTTTGAAATTTCTATCGAACGGTCACCGCGGAAATTGAAGAAGATTACGCTGTCTCCGTCCTCGATAGTACCAACAGGCTTTCCGTCCTTTTCAATAACGAAAGGAGGAAGGTCCTGGTCAATAACTTTAAGCTCGTTACGGTAGGTGGTAATAGCCTCCTCTGCGGAAGCGAAGCGTCTGCCCTCACCGAGAACGTGAGTTTTCCAGCCTGCTTCAACCATTGCCCAGTTAGCCTCGTATCTGTCCATAGTAATCTGCATACGTCCGCCGCCCGAAGCGATAGCGATATCAAAGTCATCAGAGCGAAGAGCAGCAATGTACTCTTCAAAGGGGCATACGTATTCGAGTGCGCTGGTTTCGCCAACGTCACGGCCGTCAATAAGGATATGCACTCTTACGCGGGACACTCCCTCACTCTTTGCGTTTTCGATAAGCGCTTTAAGGTGGTCTATATGAGAGTGAACGTTTCCGTCAGAGAAAAGACCGAGAAAATGGAGAGTTGAGCCATTGTTCTTAACACCTGCGATAAGCTCACACCATGTGCCCGAGGCAAAGAGCTTGCCGGTTTCGATAGACTGTGATACGAGCTTTGCACCCTGTGCGAACACCTGACCTGAACCAAGCGCATTGTGTCCTACCTCGGAGTTACCCATATCGTCGTCGGACGGAAGTCCAACCGCAGTTCCGTGAGCCTTGATTGCAAGTGTGGGATAATCCTTCATAAGACGGTCGAGAGTGGGAGTATGAGCCTCCGCTACTGCGTTTGCTCCGTTGTCTGCCGCAATGCCGACACCGTCCATTACTATTGTGAGAAGCGGTCCTTCTACACCCTGGAATTTCGTTGATTTTTTAAGTGTTTTCATTTTATTGCCTTTCGTTGTGTAATATACGGATTAAATGTCTGCGTCTTTAATGTAGAGATGACCGAATTCAGTGATAAATTTCTTTCTTTCTGCGAGGGCGTCGCCAAGCAGAACGTCAAACATTTTCGCAGTTTGCTCCGCATCGGTCGGAGATACGGCTATAAGCCTTCTCGTCTGCGGACACATTGTTGTACGCCACATCATCTCGGGTTCGTTTTCACCAAGTCCCTTTGAACGTTGAAGCGTATATTTTTTATCTCCGAGCTTTGCGAGTATTTCACTCTTTTCCTGCTCGTTATAAGCAAAATAGGTTTCACCGCCCGAGGTAATTTCAAAAAGCGGCGACTCGGCTATGAATATCTTACCCTTTTCGATAAGAGTAGGAAGAAGTCTGTAAAAGAGGGTGAGAAGAAGAGTTCTTATCTGGAAGCCGTCTTCATCGGCATCGGTACAGATAATAATTTTGCTCCATTTGAGAAGATTATAATCAAAGGTCGCAAGGTCGCTCTTCTTTGAGGTCTTGATTTCAACTCCGCAACCGATTACCTTTAAGAGATCGACGATAATATCGCTCGCAAAGATTTTGTCGTAGGTGCTCTTCATACAGTTGAGCGTTTTACCTCTTACGGGAATTATCGCCTGAAACTCGGCATTTCTTGCAAGCTTACAGCTCGACATAGCCGAATCTCCCTCAACTATATAAATTTCACGAAGCTCGGGGTCTTTTGAATGGCAGGGCACGAATTTTTCAACCCTTGACGATACGTCCATTGTACCCGTAAGCTTCTTTTTGATATCTATTTTCGTTTTCTCAGCAGATTCTCTCGCTCTTTTATTGATGAGAACCTGGTTCATTATTGTATTTGCTGCAGTATGGTTTTCCGTAAAATAGATTTCGAGGTTGTTTTTCAGAAACTCTGTAAGCGCCTTTGCGATAAATGCGTTTGTAATTGCCTTTTTTGTCTGGTTTTCGTAAGAGGTCTGCGTAGAAGCTGAGTTAACGATAACGCAGAGGTTGTCGGCAATATCGGAAAATGATATTTTCTGCTCATTTTTATTGTATTTGTTCTGCGATTTTATATACTTATCTATCGCGTAGGTGAAAGCTGTTTTAACCGCCTTGTCGGGCGCTCCGCCATATTCGAGGAAGGAAGCGTTGTGGTAATACTCACACGTGCCTGACTTTGCAAAAGAGAAGGTTATATCAGCCTTTAACTTATAGTCGGGCAGGTCCTCTCTGTCACGTCCCTTGGTCTCGATTTTCCATATAACCGGCTGTGTCATTGCAATTCCGTCGGTGATTTCCGCCATGTAATCCGCAATTCCGTTTTCATAGAAGAATTCGGATTTTTCAAATTTGCCGTTTGAGTTTTCTACTTCAAGGACAAATCTTATACCTGCATTTACAAATGCCTGACGTCTAAGGGTTGCGGCAAGAAACTCGACCGGTATGTCGATTTCCTTAAATACCTTTATATCGGGTCTCCATCTTATGATAGTTCCCTGCCTTTTTGAGCCGGGCTTTATTTCGATATCCGAAACTGAAAGCTCTCCAACAGGCTTACCCGCCTTGAAATTCATCTCAGATACTGTTTTTCCGTTGTAGGATTTTACACTCATAAACTCCGAGGAGTACTGCGTTGCGGTTGCGCCAAGTCCGTTAAGACCGAGCGAAAACTCGTAGGCAGAATTGCCGTCGTTGTTATCGTACTTACCGCCTGCGTAAAGCTCACAGAAAACAAGCTCCCAGTTCCAACGCTTCTCATTTTCGTTATATCCGAGCGGAACGCCTCGTCCGAAATCCTCAACCTCAATGGAGAGGTCTGCGTGCTTTTTTACGATGATTTTATCTCCGTAGCCCTCACGCGCCTCGTCAACCGAGTTTGCAAGTATCTCTATAAAGGAATGCTGACAGCCGATAAGGTCGTCGGAGCCGAAAATTACCGCAGGTCTTTTGCGGACACGGTCCTCGCCTTTAAGGCTTTTTATACTTTGGTCGTCGTAAGCTGCTTTTTTCGTTGATTTAACCGCCATTCTGCTCCTCCAAAAATCTTTTACACAACTTCAATTTTAGCATAAATATAATCTTTTGTCAAGAAGCGGAGTATATTAAAATACAACATATTTTTCGAGGTTTATATGAAAGCTCTTCTTTTTTTGGAGAAAGCGCTTCCTCTCTTTTTCTGGGCGCTTATAATGTTTTCCTTTGACGATGCGTGGTGCGCCGCGCTAACCCTTTTTGCCGCTGTTATTCACGAGCTCGGTCATTTGATTTTTGCGCTCGCTTTTACCGAGAAAAAGGCGGGAGCTCCCATACCGAATATATTTGGATTTCGAATAAATATCGGTAATCTTTCCTATCGAGAGGAGCTTCTCGTATCGCTTGGAGGACCGCTTGTAAATTTGCTTTTCGGAATACCGCTTCTTCTCCTTTCGGCAAAAGGAGAGTTTTCACTTTATCTTCAAACCTTCGGGGTAATAAATACCGTTACTGCGGTATCTAACCTTTTTGTTATCGAGAGCTTTGACGGGTACAGAATTCTGTCCTCGCTTTTCGGAATTTTCGGTCGCGTCGGAGCGCGTTTTTTTATCGTTCTCGATACGGTATCTCTCGCTTTCTCTGCCACTCTTACTTTCCTTGCGCTTTATTACGTATTAAAGGTCGGCTCGGGGTATTGGATTTTCGTTGTATTTTTCTCTCTTCTCATCTCGGGAATTGTAAAAAAACAAAGAACGACAATTTGGGAGAATTAACGAGATTTCGAGAGATTTCAAGAGCAATTCAGAGTTTTTCATAATTTTATCCAAGAAAAATTGCGGATAAAATCGCCTAATCGTGCCTAATTGCAGAAAAATTTGAAAAAATTTTGAAAAAAATATCAAAAAAACTATTGCAAATGTAAATACTTTTTGTTATAATACATTTATTCAATTTTATTTTGAAATTTATTTCGATTTTTACTTTGATTTTTACTTTTTTATTGAAAGGAAATGGAATAAAAAGAAATGGCAAAACTCATTGAGCTTGAAAAAATTTCAAAGTCATACGACGGCGAGAAGGTTCTTAATTCTATGAACCTATACATAAGAGACGGCGAATTCATTACCCTGCTTGGCCCGTCGGGCTGCGGCAAGACCACCACTCTCCGTATTATCGGCGGTTTTGAAACTGCTGACGAGGGAAAGCTTTATTTTGACGGAGTTGAGATAAGCGACGTGCCTGCATATAAGCGCAACGTCAACACCGTCTTTCAGAAGTATGCCCTCTTCCCTCACCTCAACGTATATGAAAATATAGCCTTTCCGCTCCGTCTTAAAAAGACGTCGGAGGACGAGATAAATACAAGAGTTACCGAGATGCTCAAAATGGTTGCTCTTACGGGATTTGAAAACAAGAGCGTAAGCACCCTCTCGGGCGGTCAGCAACAGAGAGTTGCCATTGCGAGAGCTCTTATATCTCACCCGAAGGTGCTCCTGCTTGACGAGCCGCTCGGCGCGCTCGATTTGAAGCTTCGTAAGGATATGCAAAACGAGCTTAAATCAATTCAGCAGGCTATCGGAATTACGTTTATTTACGTAACACACGACCAGGAGGAAGCCCTCTCAATGTCCGACACCATCGTCGTTATGGCTGACGGTGAAATTCAGCAGATAGGCACTCCGACGGATATATATAACGAGCCAAAGAATGCTTTCGTTGCCGACTTTATCGGTGAGAGTAATATTATCGACGGTATTATGCTTGAAGATAAGAAGGTTAAATTTTCTTCCCATATCTTCGACTGCGTTGACGGCGGCTTTGACAAGAACGAGCCTGTTGACGTCGTTATTCGCCCTGAGGACGTTGACGTCGTTGAAAAGGGCAAGGGTATGCTAAACGGTAAGGTTACAAGCGTTACCTTTAAGGGTGTTCACTACGAGATTATCGTCGATATCGGTGGATTTAAGTGGATGATTCAGTCTACCGACTACGTTGAGCCCGATGCCGATATCGGTGTTTATATCGAGCCCGATGCTATACACATTATGAAAAAATCAAAATACTCGGGTATGTTCGGTGACTACTCCTCATTCTCTGACGAAATCGATCAGCTCTCCGACGCAGACACCGCAGAGGAATTCTAATATATTACTTATAAAGGTGGGAGTTTTTCTCCCTTTGGTATGGAAATGAACAAAAAATCTATTATGCGCTCCATTGCGGCTGCGCCTCATATATTTTGGGCTGTTCTCTTTATCGTGTTCCCTCTCGTAATAGTTCTCTTCTATGCGTTCACGGACACAAACGGTGATTTTTCATTCAGCAATATTACCTCACTTGCCGACTATGCCCCGATTTTCTGGCTTTCTATTGAGCTTGCGGTTATTTCAACGGCTATCTGCCTTGTTCTCGGATATCCGCTCGCGTATTTCATATCACGCGCAAAGCCGAAAAATCAGAAGTTCTTTATTATGCTTCTTATGCTCCCTATGTGGACGAACCTGCTTATCAGAACCTACTCCATTATGGCTATTCTCGATCAGGGCGGACTTCTCAACAAGCTCCTTGACACCTCATTCCAGATAATAGGCACAAAGGGTGCGGTTATCTTCGGTATGGTTTACGACTTTTTGCCATATATGGTTTTGCCCATCTACACCTGCATATCAAAAATCGACAAGAATATGTGGGAGGCGGCAAGCGACCTCGGCTGCGGTCCTGTAAGAACTCTTACAAGGGTTATATTCCCTCTCTCAATGTCGGGTATTATATCCGGTGTTACGATGGTTTTAGTTCCCTCTATCAGTACGTTCTACATATCGCAAAAGCTCGGCGGCGGTACGTTTGAGGTTATCGGTGATACTATCGAAAGACAGTTCGTAACCGGTGCGCTCAACGTTGGCGCGGCAATTTCTCTCGTTATGATGATACTGATACTTATCTCTATTACGGTTATGAATAAATTTTCAGATGACGACGGAGGTATAGTAGTATGAAATATTCCTCACGAATTTACCTCTGTCTTATTTTCGGTATCCTTTATATTCCGATTCTCACACTTATTTTCTTCTCATTTAACGCAGGAGAAAGCACTGCGGTTTTCAGCGGATTCAGCCTGAGATGGTATAGAGAGCTTCTCAACTCCGGTGAGGCGTTTACCGCTCTTCGAAACACCCTTATTCTCGCTGTTCTGTCTGCGCTTTTAGCAACCGTTATCGGTACTGCGGCGGCTGAGGGCATTTACAAGATGAGAAACAAGTACGTAAAGGGTGCTATAAAATCGGTAACGAATATACCGATGATGAACCCCGATATAGTTACGGGTATGTCGATGATGCTCTTCTTTGCGGCGGTTATGGCGATTTTCAAGATTGCCGATTACGACACACTTGGCTTTGCTGCTATGCTTATAGCACACACGACGTTCTGTCTTCCCTACGTTATTCTCTCGGTTTTGCCGAGAATTTCCGAGCTTGGAAACTCGCTTTCCGAGGCGGCACTCGACCTTGGC
>JAZNCB010000080.1:0-4761 GCA_046156285.1 Eubacteriales bacterium
CCAGTTGTCTTCCTAAGACCGCTTGGCCTCCGACTTTGCGGGCTTATACGGTGTGTAGTCAACGAGATGAATTATCGTGTCACCGTTTTCGCTTACGAGAATGTTAATTCCGCAGCCGTCTGTTGCAGTTGCGACTGGTGAGGAAAGCTCTTTTATGACACGGGTACATACTTCTTTTATAATAGTGCTGATATTTGCTCTTGCACCGCTTGATGGCAGGCGTGTGAAGTTTTCAGCACCAACCTCGGAAAGAGATACGTTGATAAGGGCGCAGTTTCCGTTTGTAAACAAAACGTCACATTCAGGAGCGTCGGTCGTAATGAGCGGGGTAGCTCCGTCGCTTGCGTAGTTGAAGTGTGTATCAACCGTGGTTATAATTTCTGTTTTGCCGTTTGCATAGAGCTTTGATACGGTAGCCGTCTTATCGAGCTTCTTAACTCCGAAGAGGTCTTCAAGTCCCGTAACGTCGCTCGTTGCGATAAGGGCAACGCCTGCGCGGTTAAGCTCACGGATTTTCTCAAGCTCCTCTTTTTCAAAATCAAGAAGAGACGGAAGAACCAAAACGTCTGTCAGGTCAGCTGAGAGGTCAAGGGCGCTGTCTGTTGCAAATCCGCTCGGGATACCGCTTACCGTTGCCGTGTCGTGAATATAATACATTGCGGCAGTGCTTATATTATAAAGCATTTTCGCAACGAAGAAGTCACGGCGGGGCATAAAGCGGCACCTTATATCCTTGTCATTAGGTGCGAAAAGGTAAGAAATCGCTCTCACGGGGCGCTTCGGCTTGTTCTTTGTATATACTCCCCAGTTGTAGACAAGCTCATAGAATTTCTCATTCGGAGTATCACCGAAGTGAGCCAGGCTCATAAGCATATTATCGTTCCAATACTTGAAGCTCTTATTCTTATAGTAAACCGAATTATAAAGATACTCGTTTACCTGTGTTACGTTCTGGTGAGGCTCTACGATGCTTACCGAAAGAGGAGGGAACGGGTAGTTGACGTAACCGTCAGGACAGCCCTTGCCAAATGTGTCGTAAAGGTCTGTTGAAATTCTGACATCCGGGTCAAGAAGCTTTATCGTCATAATAGCCCAAGCACCGTAGGTCGTACGGTATCCGGCGTTGAAGGGATAGTCCTCAAATTCCATAAATCCGTCAAAGACGGTGGAGAGCTTGCCCCTCTCAACGTATTTATACCAGGAGTATGCGTCACCGCCAAGTGCATTTGAGCCGTATATCGCAAAAGGACCGTAAAGGAATCTTTTTGCATTCGGATTTGCTTCCTTTATCTTCTCGGATTGCTTAAGAAGAAGCGGATAGACCCTTTCATTTACGAAATGTATCCACTCGGCAAAGTGAGGCTCGAGCGAATGAATGTCGGTCAAGGTGATATCTCCGTCAGGCTGAGGTAGGTCGTATTCGGGGTGAAGATTTGCGAATTCGTTGTATATTGAACGAACGGGCTCGGAGTTGTATGTGCCTGCCCATGTGAGATACGGTGTTCCGCTTGCACCGCCGGTCACGGGCCCGGGAACCTCAATGTAGTCGCAGTTCTTGACCGCCTTCTCAAAATCGAAAAGATTGAGCTTTCCTATCGTTCTTCCGTCACCCCAAATAGAGATTTTTCTCTTCAGGGTTTTAAGAACGGCAAACACGTCGTTTTTCTCTGCCCAAACCGGACCGCACATTATCGTGTCTATATAGTGGTTTGTGTTAAGGCTTGGCTTTATGCTCCAGGGGGAAGGACCGGAGATTTCTCCCTCTCCTATATGAATGCTTGGAAGAGCAGAGCTTTCCTGCGGAGAAATTTCAGAGCTTGGGTCAATTACCTCAAATGCGAAATAGCGTCTTTGTTTAAGCTCCTCTCCGTAGAAGCATTCAACGGCTATATGGTAAACACCCTGCGCAAGCCTTGGGAGCTCAAGATTTACCTTGGAGCTGTCTATTCCTACAATGTTTTGAGTCTTTTCCTGATTTTTAGGGAAAAGCTCCTCTGTTTTGTCAAAGAAAGCGTTTGTCAGGAAATATTTTGTGCTCAAAAACCTGTTATTATATCTTGAATCAACCGTAACGACAAATTTCAGCTCGTCATTTGTTGTAAAGTAGTGGTTTGTTTTGAGATGAGTGAGCACCTTTTCGTCATTATGGAATTTTCCCGCCTTTGCCATTTCCACAAGCTCTTTTTCGTAGGGGGATTCCACAGTGATTAAAAGATCGTTTTCAAGAGGTCTGCCGTAATAAACAAGCTCGCCGTCGGGTGTGAAAACGAACTCGCTTCTGTCACCCTCCATACCGGCAATATGCGTTCTAAAATGCTCGTAGCCGAATACGAAGTATTTCATCGACTCGTAGTCATAGGTATAGTATCTTCTTACGTACGGATTTTCCTCGTTAGGACCGAACTCAGCTTCAAGAAGAATTCTTTGCGTTTTTGCAGTAGGACTTACACGCTCCGAAAAGGTAATCCACCCGTTGTGAATAAAATGCTTTTTGTCGGTGCATTTTCCGACAAGGCGAATGTATGGGTCCTTTAAGCTATCGTTGCTTGCGGTCCAATTTGATACGTT
The DNA here is from genome assembly GCA_046156285.1 of Eubacteriales bacterium. Classification (GTDB taxonomy): domain Bacteria; phylum Bacillota; class Clostridia; order Oscillospirales; family CAG-272; genus UBA1740. The sequence goes on from JAZNCB010000080.1 coordinate 2,569, forward strand.
TAGCTCCGGCTTTGGCGTAGCGCCGGCACCGCCCATAAGCTTGCAAACAAGCTCGTAAAGGCCGCCCTCATAGCGATTTATCTCAAAATCAATCTCGTACGGATAGTCACCGCCGTCAAATACGGGAGCTGTGAATCTTCTTGATAATATATTGGTTGATTTTACATCATCCGGTGAAGTGATTTCGGCAGTGCTGATTACAAATCCGCCGACACCGCCGTCCTTGTTAATGCCGATAATACCTGCTTTGCACTCGACCTCAAACGAGCCGTTTGCTTCGCCAAAGCTGTATTTGCACACTCCGTCAAGCATGGAAATCTCAAATAGACGCTTTTCGCAAAGTGCCCAGTCATAGCCCTCGTATTTTACCTCTTGCAAGGTGCAAATATTGTCACAGACGTCGGTCTGCTTCATAACGACGAGGCTCTTTTCGTCGTCGTTGTATCTGAAATATATGCGTTGGCCTATTCTCTTTTCTCTGTCGTATCCGAAGTAGATTGAAAAGCTGACAGTACCATCTGTGTAACGGTGCACAATAGACGGCTCCTTGTAGTAAAGGTTAAATTTCAGCGTAAAGTTTTTGATGATGGGCGTTTTGAAAAAATGCTTGCCACCGCTGCAATTTACGTAGTATCCTCCGTCAACCACCTCGCCGAAATGGTGCACGTAGCGAGAGTAATGCTCGCCCTCGAAGGAATAGGGCTGCTTTTCGGAATCGTAGAAATCAAAATTTTCGTTAAATCTATACATAACGGAAATCCTCTCGGTTATATTTCGTTAGGTTTAGTATAGCACAAAAGAAATAAAATTACAATGCACTATATTCCTCGTTTTTTGCACTATATTCCCAAAATAAAGGATAAAATGGAGAAAAGCGATTTTTTTTGCGGGCAAAAAAGAACCCCACCAAACGCTTGCTTGATGGGGGTGTAATATTAAATCTCGAGAATTGTGTCAATTGACTTGCAGGTTTTTAACTTGTCTTTTCCCGCAATGATACATATTGCGTCGGTCTCGGTTATCTTATCGAGAATGTCAGCGATGCGCAGAAGCTCGGCCTTGTCGGTTGAGATGAGCTCCTCTTTTGCTCTGCATTCGTCCTCGTAGGTCTTGCCCCTCAAATATCTCGTTGCGGAAAGAACGCCCTTTGTTTTTGCATTCAGAAGAGGAGAGGTGTCGCCGATAGCACCGATAATGAATTTTGTGATATCCTCGCCGCTTTCTGCAAAATTACGCAAGAATTCGGCAGTACCCTTATAACACTCAATGCTTCTTTCGGGTGACGGGTCACGGTAGGAATAATAACCGACGTTTCCGGAGGCGCGCACGATAAGACCGACACCGTATGCGCCGCCCTGTATTCTAACAACGCCCCAAAGATATTCGTAAGAGACAAGTGAGCGGACTACGTTAAACGAGCCGGAAAGCTTCTCGTCGAAAAGAAATACGTTGCCGGCAAGCTCGGCAAATGCCGTTTGTAGAGGGACTGCAATGCCCTCGCGGCGAATGCCGAGAGGCTGAATATTTACTTCGCTCTCATATTCCGCGCCTGCGGGCACGGCAGAGAGAATTTTTGAAATAAATTCGGAATCGGGGCTACCCGTGTGAGAAATTGTAAGTCTTTTCTTGGTGAAAATTTTCTCGGAAAGCTTTGCGAGGCTATCTGCAAGGGACGGGAATTGCGTGTCAAAATCCTTTTCAAGAGCCTTGATGGATTTGTGAGCCTCGTATCCCGAAAAATATTCGTGAACCGCTGATGCTGAGGAGAGGTAGGATGATGCGCGGTTAAAGCCGATAAGCGGCGCGCTACTCGTAAAAGACTCCTCGCTTGCGAGCTTCATTTGTCTTACGATATTGCGTGCGACCTCGGCTTCGGTGTAAACAGAAGTGTACAAAACCTCCTCTAAGAGCTTTATTGCAGAGGATTTGTTTGAGTCTAATACGCTGATGGAGACAGTTGCGTAGATTTTCGGCTTTTTATCTTTTGTAAGCACCGACATTGAAACGTCAAAAGCACCAAGCTCGCGCTTGATTTCGTTTTGGAGTTCAAGAGTTGTGTGCGCCCGTGTTTTGACGTTTTGTATAAGGGATACGAGCATACGGAGAGTGAAGATTTCCTCTTTCGTAAGGTCGGTTATATCAAAGAAAAGGTCAAGGTAGGTGATACCGTTTGTTGAAAGCTCGTGTGAAAGG
>JAZNCB010000081.1:0-3626 GCA_046156285.1 Eubacteriales bacterium
GCGCTTTCCGCTCCCGGAGAAAGTGAGAGGCTTCTGTTTGGGGCGGGGAGGGAAATTCTCTCGCTTATTCCGTCAATGTCACTCCTTACAGAATATTCAATACCGAGATTTTCCTCGTCTGCGCCCAGAATTCTTATTTTCGTATCACGAAGTGGAAGCGCTCCGCCCGCAACCGTTATATTGAGAACGAGCGTTCCGAATTTATCAAATGCCATATATCAGTCTCCTAATTATAAAATTTACCTAAATTGTATGCTTTTTTTGTCGTTTTTGCTCTTGACTTTGTCGGGAAAGTATTATATAATAATTACGTAGAAAATTAAATATTTTGACGGAGATATTACAATGAAGGATTCTTTATACGGTGAATTAAGTGTTATTTGTATGCGCGGCTGCGAGGAGTTTGCAAGCCAGCTCGACTCTTATCTTCAAGAGTGGCGCAGACACGACAGCGACGGAACGTTTTTGGTAGAAGCACCCTGCCCGAGATTTGGAAGCGGTGAGGCAAAGGGTACGGTTCGCCATTCTTTAAGAGGTAACGACGTTTATATTATATGCGACGTTTTCAATTACGGTGTTACTTATAACATGTACGGTATGACCGTTCCTATGAGTCCCGACGATCACTATCAGGACCTCAAACGTATAATCGGTGCTATCGGCGGTAAGGCTCGTAGAATTAACGTTATTATGCCTATGCTATACGAGGGACGTCAGCACAAGAGATCAGGCAGAGAATCGCTCGACTGTGCTCTTATGCTTCAAGAGCTCGTTAATATGGGTATCACTAACCTCATTACCTTTGATGCTCACGACCCGAGAGTTCAGAACGCAATTCCTCTTCACGGATTTGAGAACGTTCGTACCTCGTATCAGATGCTCAAAGCACTCCTTCGCATATATCCCGATATTAAGATAGACCCCGAAGATACAATGATTATTTCTCCCGACGAGGGCGGTATGGCTAAATGTATGTACTACTCCTCGGTTATGGGTATCGACCTCGGTATGTTCTATAAGCGCCGTGACTATTCGATTATCGTAAACGGCAAGAACCCGATAGTAGCTCACGAGTACCTTGGCCGCGACGTTAAGGGCAAGGACGTTATCATCATCTACGATATGATTTCCTCGGGTGATTCTGTTATCGACGTTGCTCAGCAGCTCAAAGACAAAGGCGCAAAGAGAATTTTCGTATTTGCTACGTTCGGTCTTTTCTGCAACGGTCTTGAAAATATGGACAAGGCTTACGAGGACGGCGTTATCACAAAAATCTTTACAACGAACCTCGTTTACAGAGCTCCCGAGCTTCTTAAAAGAGATTGGTACGAAGAGGTTAATCTCTGCAAGTACGTTGCGTATATCATAGATACACTCAACCACGACAGAACCATCAGCAACCTTCTTGACCAGTCAAAGAAGATACATACTCTTCTTGATAACTACAAAAAATAATTTTACTATGGGATTTCCTCATAACGCGGAAATCCCATTTATTAAATAAACGACAAAGAGGAATAAAGATGAGAATTACTCTTGAATCGGATTACGCTCTCAGAATAATCAGCGCACTTGCAAAGCACGATGGGATAGTTGATGCTAAAACCCTCTCCGACGAAACCTCGGTTACTTTGCAATTTACCCTCAAAATTCTTCATAAGCTCGTAAAATGCGACCTTGTAAAATCCTTTAAGGGTATTCGCGGCGGTTATTCTTTGAATAAGGCTCCGGAAAATATCACCTTGAAAGAGGTAATTGAAAATATAGACGGTCCTATTGCTATCGTTAAATGTCTTGAAAGTGCAGAGTGCTGCTCGTTAAATCAGCAAAAAACCGCTTGTATTTATCACAATATTTTTGACGTTATCAGCCTTGACGTTGCGAAAAAGCTCGCGGGAATTACTATTCTCGACGTCTTAAACCGCACCTACACGATAAAATAAGTTTGGAAAAAAATATGTTAAAGATATCAAAAATTTCTTTCCCGGGTTTAGGTATCGGTGAATTTTCAATCGATAGCGTTGCTTTCAGAATAGGTAACTTCGAGATAGCCTGGTATGCACTCATAATCGCTTTTGGTATGGTACTTGCCTCAGCGCATATAATTTACCGCGGAAAGCAGTCGGGTCTTACACCTGAGGTGACGCTCGATTTCATTCTGATTACCATTCCCGTCGGAGTTATCGGAGCAAGACTGTATTACGTTCTTGCAAAAATCGAAGAATACGACTCAATAAAAGAGGTCTTTGCCATTCGTGACGGAGGTCTTGCAATTTACGGAGGTATTCTTGCAGGAGCGGCTTCGGTATTTTTAATTTGCAAATTCAAGAAAATTTCCTTTTTGGCATTTGCCGATATTTGCACTCCCGGCATTCTTTTTGCGCAGGGAATTGGCAGATGGGGCAATTTTGCAAACGGCGAAGCCTTTGGCGCTGTGACCGATATATTCTGCCGAATGGGTGTTTCAAACAACCTGACCGGCAACGTTTTAACCTACGTACACCCAACGTTCCTTTACGAGTCGCTTTGGAATGTTATTGGATTTATTCTTGCGAATATTTTCTATAAAAAGCGCAAGTATGACGGACAAATTTTCTTCTTTATCTTCGCGTGGTACGGATTTGGAAGAATGTTTATCGAGGGACTTCGTGCCGACAGCCTATACGCAAGCATATTCGGCATAGAATTCAGGGTATCCCAGGTTCTTGCCGCACTGATATTCGCAGCCTGCACGGCAGCTCTCATTTATTTCAAAATCAGAAAGCCAAACAAAGAGCTTTATTACTACAAAGATAAAAAAACAACTAACGAGGAAAAATAAAATGGCAGATATAATAAGCGGAAAAATCGTTTCACAGGCAGTAAGAGGTGATATTGCACACGAGGTAGAAGACTTCAAAAAAGAAACCGGCGTAACTCCCGGTCTTGCGGTTATACTCGTCGGAAACAACCCCGCCTCCTGCGTATACGTGAGAAACAAGCACAAGGCGTGCCTTGACGTTGGTATGAACTCCTACGAAATCAATATGCCCGAGGAAACCACCGAGGCAGAGCTTCTTGCAAAAATCGAAGAGCTTAATTCAGATAAAAACGTTCACGGAATTTTGGTTCAGCTTCCGCTTCCTAAGCACATTTGCGAAGAGAATATTCTGAATGCTATCTCACCGAAAAAGGACGTTGATGCTTTCCACCCGACAAACGTTGGTAAAATTGTAAGCGGAAAATACGATTTTCTTCCTTGCACCCCCGCAGGTATTATGGAGCTTCTTCATTACTATAACGTTGAGATTTCCGGCAAGGAATGCGTGGTTATAGGCAGAAGCAATATCGTAGGCAAGCCTATGGCTCTTCTTTTGCTCGCTGAAAACGGAACGGTTACTATATGCCATTCGAGAACGAAAAATCTTGCAGAGGCAACAAAAAGAGCCGACATTCTCGTTGTAGCTATCGGAAAGGCTAATTTCGTTACCGCTGATATGGTTAAGCCGGGCGCTGTTGTAATTGACGTCGGTATCAACCGCCTTGATGACGGCAAGCTTGCAGGTGACGTTGATTTTGAGTCTGTCGAGCCTATCGCATCTATGATTACACCCGTACCGGGTGGCGTTGGCCCTAAGTCGGAGGCC
>JAZNCB010000082.1:0-6332 GCA_046156285.1 Eubacteriales bacterium
GTATCACCGTCGCCACAGCCGACGAGAGCGAGAATTGTGAGCGAGAGAATTAAGAGTGTTGCTAAGAGTTTTTTCATTTTGCAATCCTTTCAAGACCTGTTAGGTCTAATATATAAATTTTTTTGTTTTCAAGTTTAATAAGTCCTTTTTCTGTCAGTGAGGCGATGGCACGGTAAAGCGAGGCTCTGCCTGCGTTGATAAATTCCGCTCCCACCTTACAGTTGAAAGGGAATTCGCAACCGAGCTTCTCGGACTTTATTATGAGATAGCTTGCAAGCTTTTCCTCGACACTATCGGATGAAAAGGTAGCAATTTTTTTGTTGAGAAACTCGATTTTCTCGGTGAGAAACTCAATTACGTTAAGTGAGACCCCGTGATAACTTTCCATAAGTCGTAAAATCTCAGTTCTTGGTATAAAGAGTATATCCGTGCTTTTATTTGCTATAATCACGGTAGGGAATTCCTCGCTTTTAGAAAAGGCGGCAACTATGCCAAAAGAAGTACCTACCCCCATTTTGTTGAGCGGAACTGCGGAGCTGTCGCTTTTTGCGCGTTCAACAGTGCACTCTCCTGCGAGTACAAAGCCTATTTTCTTCGAGAAATCACACGGGGAATAGATTGTCTCACCCTTTTGGTACGAGACCGTGTCGTATGATAGGTCCGAAAGAGCCGTTAGAAGCGTCGCCTCGTCAAGATTTCTGAAAAGAAAGGTTGATTTCAAAAATTGTTTTACGTCAATTCTCATACATTCCTCAAAAAGTGTATCATTTGATACAAATTATACAATATTTTTCATATTTTGTCAAGTGCTGACACTAAAATAGTGCGCTAAAAATAAAAATAATAAAAACTATTGCTTTTTCGCATGTATGTGTGATATAATATATACTGTATTATTTTAACCACAACTCCATTTATCGAGGATTTTTGATATGAACACTTTACTAAAACTCATCTCGCCCGAGGTTGAGGGATTTTTCCAGGGCTTTTTCACAGAGGTCAAAAAGGCGTTTCTCACCTTTGAGGTCTCCGACGTTATCGACATACTATTACTTTCGCTTCTCCTTTTCTTAACGTTCAGGTTTTTCAGAAGCAGAAAGGCGGGAGTTTTACTGATTGGTCTTGCAATTATCATAACTCTCACGGTTATTACCTATGTATTCGAGTTTACGGCTACATACTTTATCCTTTCGTCGCTTCTCGACCACGGTGTATTAGCCTTTATAATACTTTTCCAGCCCGAAATCAGAGATGCGCTTGAACGCGTTGGATCAGGCTCAGTATCGGGTCTTCGAGTGTTTGGTGACCAGAAGAAGAAAAGACAACTTTACACTAAGGCTATCGACCATATTTCAACCGCTGTCGGTGACCTTTCAAGAACAAAAACGGGTGCTTTGATAGTTATATCCAAGACTACAAAGCTCGATGAAATTGCCGAAACGGGTATTACCATTAACGCTGACGTAAATTCATTTTTGCTCCGCAATATTTTCTTCAACAAAGCACCGCTTCACGACGGCGCAGTAGTAATTGACGAGGCAAGAATTGTTGCGGCCGGTTGTCTTTTACCGCTTACGAGAAGAACCGACGTTGACGGCGACCTTGGAACAAGACACAGGGCGGCTATCGGAATGAGCGAAACAAGTGATGCTATCGTTATCGTCGTTTCCGAGGAAACGGGTATTATTTCGGTTGCATACGACTGTGCGCTTACAAGAAATTACACACAGGAATCTCTTCGCAAATTCCTTATGAAAGTTATTTTAAGACAAACCCTTACCGATACAGACGGTAAAAACTAACGAGGTTTCGTATGAATAAAAGAATTTTCGGTATAAGAATTGGAACTATTGTAACAGTTGTCGTTTGCATTGCCGTAGCAGTTGCACTGTGGATGATTGCAAAATATAAAATCAGCAATGCTCGTGGAGTAGCAGAGGAGACTGCTTATATCTCTTCCGAGGCGCTTTGAGGTAGAAATGACGTCTTTTCCTCGGATATTTGTTGTTAACAACATAAAGCTTCCGCTTGACGCCTCCTGCAAAGAGGCGTTTTCGGTTGCTAAACGAAAACTTAAAAGCTTGGGCGTTGATATTTCCGAGGCGGAATTCTCCCTCCACAAAAAAAGTGTTGACGCAAGGCGCAAATCCGATATAAAATTCGTGTATTCGGTTGCGGTAAAAAACGCAAAAAGCTCAAAAAAACCAAGCGATTTATTACCGGATATTTCGGCAATGGAAGAAGCGCCGCCCCTTGACATTCCGTCGGGAGACGAGCCTCTTTTTGCTCCGCCGCTTGTCGTCGGCGCAGGTCCTGCGGGACTTTTTGCAGCTCTTTATCTTGCGCGTCGAGGCTACGCACCGACACTTATAGAGCGAGGCGGAAGCATCGCCGACAGAACGGCAATAGTAGAAAAATTCAAAAAATTCGGGGTGCTTGACCTCGATACCAATATACAGTTTGGCGCAGGAGGCGCAGGCACTTTCTCGGACGGAAAGCTGATGACGAGAATTTCCGACCCGCTATCAAGCCTCGTTTTAGAGGAGCTTATAAAATTTGGAGCTCCCGCGGAAATCAGTTACCTTGCAAGAGCGCATATCGGCACTGACGTTTTGTCGGTTGTCGTCGATAATATCCTAAAAGAGATAGAAAATCTCGGTGGCAGGGTATTATACAACACAAAATATATTTCTTCAAGCAAGAAAAACGGGCATTCCGTCGCCAAAACCTCAGTCGGCGAAATTCCTTACGGAGCTTTGATTTTAGCGATAGGTCACAGCGCAAGAGATACCTACGAAAGCATTATTTCAAGTGGCTTTTCGGTAATGCCGAAGCAGATTTCGGTCGGTATGAGAATCGAGCATCTTGCCAAAAATATCGACGAGGCTCTTTACGGCGACTATGCAGGACACGCGTCACTCGGTCACGCGGAGTACAATCTTTCGCATAATACCAAGGTACGCGGTGTTTACACCTTTTGTATGTGTCCCGGCGGTGAGGTAGTTCCTGCCGCAAGCGAAGCCTTTGGCGTAGTTACAAACGGAATGAGCTATCACAAAAGAGACGGTAAAAATTCCAACTCTGCGGTGGTTTGCTCGATTTTCCCTGAGGATTACGGCAAAACTCCGATGGGAGCAATAGAATTTCAAAGAAAAATTGAGCGCGCGGCATACATCGCAGGCGGTTCTTCATACGGAGCACCTATTATTACCGTCGGTGATTTTCTTTCGGATAGGTGCAAAACCGAGCCGACGGAGGTTCTTCCGACCTATATGGCGGGAAGAGATATAAAGCTTTCGAATCCAAACGAATATTTGCCCGATTTCGTTTGCAGGTCGATTAAAAACGCGCTTTGTGATTTCGACAAGAAAATTTCGGGCTTTGCTAAGGACAGTGCCGTGCTTACCGGTGCTGAAACAAGAACAAGCGCACCTATCAGGATTTTGCGCGACAATGAAACGAGACTTGCTCTCGGCTCGGATAATATATATCCCACGGGCGAGGGCGCAGGATATGCCGGTGGTATTACCAGTGCGGCAATAGATGGACTTAAAACGGCATTTGCCGTAATAAAGCGTTACAAAAACAGCAGGTGAAATTTAGACTGCTTTAACCTTGTTTATTAAATTGGAAGGCGGGCGAAAGCCCAACCGGTTATTACATAATGGAAAATAAAATGTTAAAGGAGAAGCTGTGGATTCTTAACGAATGCGACGGCGCAAATTCCGCCCACGCAATAGCGAAAATTGCCAGAAAGCTTAGTATTCACCCGATAATTGCGAAGCTTTTATACAGTCGTGGCTATACCGACGAGGCAAGTGCACGTAATTTCGTCAGAATGGAAAGTGAAATGCTTTGTAACCCTTTCCAGATGAAAGATATGGCTCGAGGAATCGAAAGAATTGAAAAGGCTATCCAAAGAAAAGAAAAAATCGTCGTTTACGGCGATTACGACGTTGACGGTGTCACGTCTGTTTGCACCCTTTATCTCTATTTGAAATCAAAGGGAGCAATAATCGATTACCATATCCCCAACCGCGCAGGCGAGGGATACGGTGTTTCAAGAGCCGCTATCGAGCAGATTAAAGAAAACGGTGCTTCACTCATTATTACCGTTGATACGGGTATTACGGCAAATGCCGAGGTTGAGTATGCAAGCGAGCTTGGTATTGATTTTGTCATTACCGACCACCATGAGTGCCACTCGGATTTGCCCCGTGCAGTAGCGGTCATCAACCCCCATAGACCTGACTGTCAGTATCCCTTTAAGGAGCTGGCAGGCGTCGGTGTCGTTTTTAAGTTTATTTCTGCGTATGAGGAAAAGGTTTGTCGCAAGAGTCGCAGGGAAGCGGCGCTTAAAATCTTTGCGGAATACGCAGACCTTGTTGCTATCGGCACGATAGCCGACGTTATGCCGATTAAGAGCGAAAACCGCATTATCGTAAGTTACGGTCTTAAAATGATAGAAAACACCGAGCGTCCCGGTCTTTTGGCCTTAATTGAGGCATCCTCAACCAAGGACGGACAAAAGAGCGACCGCCGCAAAAAGCGCACAAAAATCACCTCCGGCTTTGTCGGCTACACTCTTGCTCCGAGAATTAATGCGGCAGGTAGAATAAAGAGCGCTGAAATTGCGGTAGAAATGTTCCTTGCCGAAAATCTCGATAAAGCGAGAGCAATTTCCGAGGAGCTTTGTCAGGCTAATAAAGAGCGACAGAATGAAGAAAATAAGATTATGAAAGAGGCGTTTGCGCTTCTTGAAAACATGAACGTTGAGGACAGCCGCGTAATAGTTCTTGATGCAGATACCTGGCACCACGGTGTTATAGGAATAGTTTCGTCAAGACTTACCGAGAAATATTCAAAGCCCTCAATTCTCGTTTCGTTCGAGGGCAACGATGCCGACACTCCAAGCGGTGAGCATATCGGCAAAGGCTCGGGAAGAAGCATCAAGGGACTTAACCTTGTGGGGGCGCTTAGCTATTGCGAGGATATTCTTGAAAAGTTCGGCGGACACGAGCTTGCCGCAGGGCTCTCGGTCAGACGCGGAAACGTGGACATATTCAGAAAGAAAATAAACGAGTATGCCTCACAATGTCTTACCGATGAGGATGTGAAAATAAGATATGAGGCAGACTGTGAGATAACTCCCGCGGAGGTGACTATGTCGCTTGTACAAGAGATAGACATGCTTGAGCCTTTCGGTGTTTCAAACTCCGCGCCACTGTTTCTCGTTCGCGACCTTGAGATAGATAAGATAATATCTCTTGGCGCAGGAAATCACAGCAAGATATTCTTTATGGGTGATGAAAACAACATCAGCGCGGTATGCTTTGGCGTTTCAGCCTCAAAGCTTGACTTTTTGCGCGGTGAAAGAGTGGACATTCTGTGCCGACTTGGTATAAACGAGTTCCGCGGAGTAAAATCACTTCAGTTTATTGTTCAGGACATCAGAATGTCCGAAAACTTTTCAAGCCAGAGAATTGTTGAGAAGGAAAGGTATATAAGAATATCGGGCGGAGAGGAATTTTCCTCCTCAGAGGATATTCTGCCAACAAGAGACGAGATCGCAGCGGTATATAGATTTTTGCGTTATGAGGCAGGACTCGGACACACTGTGTTCTCATACAGAACTCTTAAATCACGAATTGACACTTGTTTGGATAAGGGAATAAACTACGTAAAGCTGAGATTTATTCTCGACGTGCTGGTAGATATTAAGGTTATGAGCGTGACTGAAATATCGGGAGATATATTCGAGATCCAAATTTGTGAGAACGCTCAAAAAACAAGTATAGAAAGCTCACAGACTTTCAAAAAGCTTATGGCTAATCGTAAGGGGTGAAATATTGCCCCTGAAATTTACACGGGAGGGGCAAAATGACAGATTCTACGCCTCATATAAATACTGCTGCGTTGTTTGAAATGCTTGAAGCGACGGGCAAAAAATACGATACGGAAAAGATACAAAAGGCTTTTGATTATGCCAATGCTCTGCACGAAGGACAGTTCAGAGCGAGCGGAGAGCCGTATATCTCGCACCCCGTAACAGTTGCGGAGATAGTTGCAAGTCTTGGACTTGACACGGACTCCATATGCGCCGCGCTGCTTCACGACACGGTGGAGGATTGCTCGGAAAAGACCAATCTCAAGGAGATAGAAAAGCTTTTCGGCAAGGACGTAGCAATTCTTGTTGACGGACTTACAAAGCTCGTCGCTCTCGACCTTGACGACAAGGAAGAGGAGCACATCGAAAATCTTCGAAAGATGCTTCTCGCTATGTCCAAGGACGTAAGAGTAATATTCATCAAGCTCTGCGACCGTCTGCACAA
>JAZNCB010000083.1:0-9515 GCA_046156285.1 Eubacteriales bacterium
GACATTGTACCCGGGGATTGCTTCGAGCTTGTCAATCGTGCCGCCCGTGTGTCCGAGTCCGCGCCCCGACATCTTTGCCGTTTTACAGCCGAGCACGGCGGCAAGCGGCGCGACGATGAAGGTCGTCTTGTCACCGACACCGCCCGTCGAGTGCTTGTCGGCAGAAAGCCTGCCAAACTCCGAAAGGTCAACCGTGTCGCCCGATTTTGCAATAGCATCGGTGAGTGTTGCGGTTTCCTTGTCGGTCATACCGTTAATACATATCGCCATAAGCAGAGCTGATGCCTGATAGTCAGGAATGTTTTCTGCGGTATATTCAGAGATAAATTCTCGGATTTCCTCGTCGGTGAGGGCCTTACCCTGCTTCTTTTTTGTAATTACGTCGTAAATTCTCATTTTATGAGCTCTCCGTTAAATGCATAGGGCAATAAATCGGAAAAGAAAACCGTCTCTTTTTCCGACAAAACCACCCGAAAGTCAGATTTGCAAAATTCAGCCATAACCTGACGGCAAACACCGCAGGGTGAAAACCGCTCCTTTGCCTTTGCATTTTTCTTTCCGCCTGCAACGGCAATAGCGACAAAATCCCGTGCACCGTCAGCGATAGCGGAAAAGAGCGCAACGCGCTCGGCACAAACGCTTGGGGAGTATGCGGCATTTTCAATATTTATGCCGGTGTAAACTTTTCCGTCGGAGGTGAGGAGCGCCGCGCCGACGGTTATATCTGAATATGGAGCGTAAGCCGCTTTGCGCGCCTCGTCTGCAAGAATATAAAGCTCTTTATCGGTCATATCAAAATATCTCCGCTTATAGTTTCACACACGTCGGGAGTAAAATCAACGATAAGTAGGTCGCATATAAGCTTCGCAATAGTTGCAAAGCAGTCTTTTGTACCGAGGTTTTCGGGCTTTATTCCTTTGCCGAAAACCAAAAGCGGCGTGTACTCTCTCGTGTGGTCGGTCGAGGTGTCCGAGGGGTCACAGCCGTGGTCAGCCGTGATTATAAGGACGTCGTCCTCTCTCATATTTGAAATAAATGACGGAAGCCACAAGTCAAACTCCGAGAGCGCTCTTGCGTATCCGATAGCGTCCTGTCTATGTCCGTATTGTGAGTCAAAATCCACGAGATTTATAAAGGCAAGACCTGAAAAATCCCTCTTTTGAAGCTCGCTCGTAATACTGAGCCCCTCGGCATTGCCGTGGGATATAATAGCCTCTTTTATGCCCTTGCCTGCAAAAATATCGTTAATCTTTCCAACCGAAATCACGTCGAGCCCTGCGCCTGATATGGCATCGAGCATAGTATCCTTCGGTGGCAGAAGCGAGAAATCACGGCGGTTTGCCGTTCTTACGTACTTTCCGTCTGCTTCTACAAACGGTCTTGCAATAACCCTGCCGACCGCGTGCTCACCGCACAAAATATCACGCGCGACCTTGCAGTATTCGTAGAGCTTTCCTATCGGTACTATCGCCTCGTTTGCCGCAATCTGAAAAACACTGTCAGCCGAGGTGTAAACGATAAGCTTTCCCGTTTCGGTATGCTCCTTACCGTAGTCGGCAATGACCTCCGTTCCCGAGTAGGGCTTGTTGCAAAGTGTTCCGACACCGCACCTTTTTTCAAACTCTGCGATAATCTCGCAAGGAAAGCCGTTAGGGTATGTCGGTAGCGGTGAATTTGAAACGATGCCCGCAATTTCCAAATGGCCTATCGTCGTGTCCTTGCCGGCGCTGATCTCGCGAAGTCTTGCGTGTGCGGCAAGCGGCTCTTTTGCCTTGTCTCCAAGGTTAACTCCATCAATATTGAATAGACCGAGCGACCTCAGAGACTCTGCGTTGAGGGTTTTTGTTTCGTATATGCTTTTTAGGGTGTTAGCACCCGCGTCGCCGAATTTATCCGCATCGGGCGCTGCCCCGATTCCAAGAGAATCGAGAACTATCAAAAAAACTCTTTTCATAAATTAAAACCTTATAGCAGTGTTAAGGGCAATTTCCATCATATCGGTAAAGGTGCTGCGCCTTTCTTCCGAGGTGGTTGTTTCTCCGGTTATAAGGTGGTCGGAAACCGTGCACATAGCGAGAGCTCTTTTGCCTGCGTATGCCGCATTCATATAGAGTGCCGCCGCTTCCATCTCAACACCGAGAACTCCGAGCACCTGCCATTTTTTGTGTGCCTCGGGGTTTGCGTTATAGAAAATATCCGAGGAGAGAAGATTGCCGACGGAAAATCTTACGCCAAGCCTTCTTGCCTCGTCAACCGCCGCATCTAAAAGCTCGTAGTCGGCAATGGGAGCAAAAGTACCTTCAAGACCGTACTGAACAGCGTAATTCGTAGTCGTTGAAGCGCCCATTCCGATAATAATATCTCTTATTTTAACGCTTTCGCTCATTCCGCCGGCAGAGCCTACGCGGATTATATTCTCAACTCCAAAGAAGTTGAAAAGCTCATAGGAATAAATACCCATAGAGGGCATACCCATTCCGCTTGCCATAACCGAAATCTCGTGTCCCTTATAAGTTCCGGTATAGCCCTGAACACCGCGCACGTCGTTTACAAGGCGCGCATTTTCAAGAAAATTTTCCGCAATGAATTTTGAGCGAAGCGGGTCGCCCGGCATAAGAACCGTTTTTGCAAAATCTTGGGGAGTTGCTTTTATGTGTGGGGTAGGGTAGTTCATCTTTTGTCACCTCAATATCCTTTAATATCTTTTTCGCTCTTTGCGAGCTTGACAATTCTGCTCGTTCCAAGTCTTTCTGCACCGAGCTTTATAAAATCCTCGGCATCGGCAAGAGAGGAAATTCCGCCTGCCGCTTTGATTTTAACACCGTCCGAAATATGCTTTTTGAAGAGAATTATGTCTTCTTTTGTTGCGCCACCGGTTGAAAATCCGGTCGAGGTCTTGATAAAATCTGCTCCCGCTTCTGAAACAACTCGGCACATTTCTATCTTTTCCTCTTCCGTGAGAAGACAGGTTTCAATAATTACCTTCAATATTTTATCTCTGCACGCAAGCTTGATAATCTTTATCTCGTCGAGCACCGCCTCAAAGTGCCCCGATTTAACCTCACCGATATTGATAACCATATCAATTTCGTCAGCGCCCGAGCGCACCGCGTCCTCTGTCTCAAAAAGCTTTGCTTTTGTCGAAGCATAGCCGTTTGGAAATCCGATAACCGTACAGATTTTGACACGTCCGTCAGCATACCTTGCCGCCCTCTTAACGAAGCACGGAGGAATACAAACCGAAGCGGTTTCATATTTTATTCCGTCGTCAATAGTAGCCTTAATATCCTCCCACGTAGCCGTAACCGAAAGATTGGTGTGGTCGCAAGCTCTAAGTATTTCTTCAATTTTCATTCGTCTGCTCCTTAATTCTGTTTACAAAGCACCTGTGGCACATTGCGATGTATCTGTCGTTACCGCCGAGAAGCACCTGCTTTCCCGAGGTGATAATTTTACCCTTTGTGTCTATTCTTGCACTGACGGTTGCCTTGCTTCCGCATTCGCAAATAGTTTTGATTTCGGAAATCGAATCGGCAATTTCAAAAAGTCGCTTTGAAGCAGGGAAAAGCCTTGTCAAAAAGTCGGTTTTAAGACCGAAGCAAAGGACGGGAATATTTCTGTCGTTTACAATCTCACGAAGCTCGTCAATCTGCCCCTCGGTGAAAAATTGGCTTTCGTCAGCTATGATAACGTCGATATTTTCAAGCGCTTCGAGCTTTTTAATTATGCTGTCCTCTTTGTCGATTACGTCACACTCTGCCGTAAGCCCGATTCTTGACGTAATAGCCGTCGCTCCGTCACGCGTGTCGGTTGCGGGCTTGATCAGCCAGACGCGCATTCCGCGCTCCTCGTAATTAAATTTTGTTATAAGCGCCTGCGCGGTTTTTGAAGATCCCATAGCGCCAAATTTGAAGTATAATTTTGCCATAAAGTCACCTTAACTTAGTTTCTACTTTAAGTATAGCATAAATTAAATAAAAATAAAAGAGGTGGCAAATATTTTTTATCAATTTTTCACAAAAGTATAGCAATTTAACGAAAACTGTGGTAGAATAATAAGGTATTAAGAAAAGAGAGGAGTACCAAGTGAAGCTTATAATCGCAGAAAAGCCGAGCCTTGCGCGCAATATTTGTCAGGGAATCGGAAAAATGGATAAAAAAGACGGATACTTCATAAATGACGAGTATATCGTAAGCTGGGCTTTCGGACACCTCTTTTCTCTCGTAGACGTGGAGAGCTATTCGGGCGAGAAGGTCGGGGGCTGGACGCTTGATAACCTCCCCTGCTTTCCTGAAAGATTTAAGTTTGAGCTTCGTCGCGCCGACAACAAAAAGGTTGACTTCGGCGTTGAAAAGCAGTTTAAGATATTAAAGACACTTTGTAACAGAGCCGACGTAGATACGATAATAAATGCGGGAGACGCTGACAGAGAGGGAGAAATTATAGTAAGACTTTGCGTAAACAACGCCCTTGAAAAAGATAAGGCGCAAAAGCGCCTTTGGCTTCCCGACCAGACACCCGAAACAGTGCGTAAGGCTCTCTCGGAAATGAAGGATGAGACCGAATACGACAACCTCGCAGACGAGGGCTTTGCAAGAACCTATATCGACTGGCTTTACGGTGTTAATTTGACACGGTATGCCACAATACGCACGGGAAAGCTGCTTCGTGTCGGTAGAGTTATAGTTCCTATCGTACGCGCAATTTACGAGCGCGATATGGAAATCAAAAACTTCAAGCCGGATAAATATTACGTCGTAGCATCAAACGAAGCGACAAACGGTGAGAAGATTGAACTTGTTGGTAAACAAAAGTTTGCAAAAGAAGAGATAGAAAAGGCAAACGAAACATCTTCTCTTTATAATGATGCGGGCGCTGTTGTTACAAGCGCTACAAGCAAAAAGGATACCGTACACCCTGGAAAGCTATATTCGCTCTCAACGCTTCAAAATACCCTCGGTAAAAAATATAAGATGAGTATGGAGGAGAGCCTTAAAATAATTCAGAAGCTTTATGAGGACGGCTATCTTACCTATCCGAGAACAAACTCCGAGTATCTTGCAACCGCAGAAAAGGATAAGATACGCGCGATTATAGTAAACGTGGCAAAGCTCGGCTATCCTGTAAAATTCAGAGACTCAAAGTATATATTTGACGACTCTAAAATTGAGTCTCACTCAGCTCTTACTCCGACCTATAAAATTCCGAACAGTGAAAAGCTTTCCGAAAAGGAAAAGCAGGTATACTCAACCGTGTTCAGAAGATTTGTTGCGGTATTCTGTGCCGAGGAGTGCATAGCAGAGAAAAGCGAAATCAAAATCAAGGTCGGTGACTACGAGGAGTTTTCGCTCAAAGGAACGGTTATGCTTGAGGCGGGTTGGACAAAATACGACGACTATAACCAAAAGGACAGAATTTTACCTAAGCTTTCGGTTGGCGATAGCGTAAACATCAATTTTGCTCCTCTTGAACGTGAAACCACACCGCCAAAGCACTATACAATAGAAACTCTCAACAATTATTTGAAAAATCCCTTCAAGGACGATAAATCAAAGGCAAAGGAGCTTCTCGAAAGCGGAGAAATTGACGACGCCGAAGACTACCGGGCTATATTTGAGGGACTTGAGCTTGGCACTGAGGCTACGAGAACGGGAATTATCGACAACGCGAAAAAGAGCGGATATATAAATCTTAAAAAGGACGTATATACCATACTTGAAGGCGGTGAGCACCTTATTGAGTCGCTTGAAAGGCTTTCGATAGGAATGGATAAATATACGACGAGCGAGCTCGGAAAGGCGCTTAAAAAGGTTTTCCGCGGCGAGATAACCGTAGACGACAGTGTCCGACTTGCCGAAAAAGAGATTTCCGAAATTTTCAAGCGCGGCGGAAACACACCCGTAGCGGTGGGAGTAGATACCGGCGCATACGGTCAGATAGTCGGAAAGTGCCCCAAATGCGGCAAAAACGTAGTCAGAGGCAAAACGAGCTACGGCTGTATGGGATACAGTGACGGCTGCGATTTCCGCGTAGGTATAAATATATGTAAGAAAAACATACCGATAAACGAGGTAACGAGACTTCTTTCTGTGGGAAGCACGGGAAAAATCCGTGGATTTTTCTCAAAAACAGGAAAGCAGTTTGACGGTCGCCTTGTCTTAAAGGACGGCGGGGCAGTGTTTGATTTTTCCTGATAGCATTCACCACTTTTTTCCTTCGGCATAGTATGATATTAGGCGAGCAAAAATCGCCAAACAAACTCCCGGAGGCAAACATATGAATAACAACTGCTTATGCAATCTCTTTGATGATAGCTGCACTTGGATTATCATTCTTGCGATTATAATCGTTTTCTGCTGCTGCTCCTGCCATTAATAGAGGACCGCAAACAAAATCGGAGGCAATTTGCCTCCGATTTTGTTTTTTGTAATAAAAAGGAAAATGCTATCGTATATATAAACAGTTAAAAGAAAATTTTGGAGGAGCTTATGTTTGTATATTCTGTTCGTGCATCGACAATTCGTTTTTTTTCGGTTATAGCCTTGACCTTTCTTGTCCTTATCGGAGTTTTGATTATCAATACGTCGGGTGAAAGCAGTGCTCTTGCTATGAGCGACGAAATTGATTTTTCGGGTGTAAAAACCAACGAGGACAGAATTAAATTTATCGAGCAGTTTGGAATAAAGGTAAAGGACAGTGCAAAGGAAGAGGTGAGCTTCAGAATACCGGAGAGCTTTGACAGAGTAATATCCGGCTATAACGAAATTCAGAAAGCGCAGGGCCTCGACCTTTCAAGATATAAAAATAAAAAGGTAACGAGATATACCTACGAGGTCACAAATTATGAAAACGCGCGAGAGGACGTTTTCGTAAATCTTATAGTTTATAAGGGCGTTGTAGTTGCGTGCGACATGTCGAGCGCCAACCCTGAGGGATTTGTTAAGCCGCTTGTCAGCGGACTTTCCTCGTAAGCTCTATTCAATAATAAAAACCGCTAAAGCTTAGGTGAGCCTTAACGGTTTTTTTATTAAACGTCTTTATTTCTTTTTTTTGTGTACCGAATAGGAATATAGGCTCCTAAAAATCCAACGGCGAGCAGTACAGTTGAGAAAATCCATACCCACGGAGATGTGGGCAGGCTCGTCCATGTATACCCTGCATCTTTCGCAACCGAGGCAAAAATCGTTGGTATCGAGCCGAGAATGAAGCCGAGAATCGCAATATAAGTTCCTCTTTGGCACTTAGTAAAGCAAAGCTTCATAAGCTTTGAAATCAAAATAACGCCAAGAGCAAGACCGACGCAGGTAAAGCCAAGGATAAGGACCGACTCTCCGAGATTCTTAAATTTCAAAAGATTTTCTGTAATCACGTTTTTGAGCGGAATATAATAACCGAAAATGAGAAGCAGCATGCTTCCCGAAATGCCCGGTATAACGATAGAAGCAGCGGCTAATATTCCGATTAATATAAGGAGCGCATAACCGCCAAAGCCAATTCCGTAAAGGGCAACGTCCTCTCCTATCGGGAGAAGAGAAAGCAGAGTTGCGCTTGCAAGCGGTATTATGAAAGCTATTATATTAGTAAACCTTATTTTACCCTTTACCTTTTCGGTGAGCGGGGAAAGTCCGCCAATAGTTAATCCGACGAAGAGGGAAACCGTGGGGATAGGAAATCTTTCAATGAAAAATCCGAGAGGATAGAGGAGCGCCACAGCACCTATTCCCATACCGATAGCGATCGGCAAAAGGGTGATAACGGTGTTTTTGAAGTTTTTGAAAACGTCGGCTGTCGCGGAAACTATTTTCTCGTATATTCCGAGCAGAGCGGCTATCGAGCCGCCCGAAAAGCCCGGAATAATAAATCCTGCTCCGATTACACATCCTCGCAAAACGTCGAGAAGAAAACTGCGAAGTCGGTTTGTTAGCTTTACCATTATAAATCCTTTCGATTTACTAAAAAATTACCAAAGCAATTTGAAATATGGGTTCTTGTATCTTAAAAGCGCCTCAAGATAGAAGTAGTCGCCGTAAACTGCCGTTTGGTCTATTCCTAATTTTTGAGGAACGCCGCCTGTTACGTAATTTATAAGACCGTCATCCCTTTCGTCAAGGCTTGTGCACTTGTCGATAAGCGCCTCAAGCATCTGAACCGCAGCGCTCTCGAAGATTACTTTGTCGGGGTCGTTATCGTCAAGCATTCTCGCCATCTCAAATAGACCGCAAGCAGAGATAGCCGCCGCAGAGGAGTCACGCGGTTCGTCACCGTCTACGAAATCAAAGTCCCAATAAGGAATCATATCGTCAGGGAGGTGGTTTAACATAAAGTATGTAGTGTCGCGGTGTACTTCCTTAATGAAGTCCGACTTGTCATAGCTATAAGCAATAGGGAAGCCGTAAATGCCCCATGCATGACCGCGCGACCAGCAGGACTCGTCAGAGCGTCCCTGCCAGGTGAGTCCGTACATAGGCTCGTGAGTTTCCCTATTGAACTGATAGTGGTGGAAAGAAGAGCTGTCAGCTCTTATGAGAAGCTCCGCGGTGGTCTTTACGTGTTCGTGAGCCGCCTTGAAGTATTCCTCGTTGCCGGTTTCCTTTGCCGCCCAATAGAGAAGGGGCGCATTCATCATTGAGTCCATCATTGTGCGGTAGCCTGCTTCAAAGCCCCAGTTCCAGCCACGGATAATAAACTTACCCTCTTTTGAGTAGCTGTGGTCATAAAAGTACTTTGCCGCTGCAAGAGCTGTCTTTTTATATTCTCTGACACCGGTTATTTTGTATCCCGCAACGCATGAGGGAGTGAAAGCAAAGCCAATGTCGTGGTCGTCCATAGCGACTTTTTTCTCCTCGCGCTCGGTAAAGGTTGCTGTGAGCTTGTTCGCCATATCTGAGAAAAACGCCTTCTTTTTAGTTGCGAGAAAGAATGCGAGCCAGAAGCAGCCTGTGTACATACCGGTGACCCAGTTATTGTTTTCGCTGTAAATGTATTGGCTGTTATAAGCGCACGCGCCGGGAAAGGTGAGGCCGTGTTTCTCGCCCATTTTTTTTAGCCTTTCGACAGCCACCTCAATAGCTTTGTCGATTTTTTCGGGAGCGATAACGGGTACCGTGCTAAATTTTTCGGGGTTGTTAAGCTTAATAGGATCTCTTTTCATTTTTATTCCTCCTTACCAGAACATTTTGAAATCGGGGTATTTGTATCTTACGAGAGCTTCAAGATAGAAGTAGTCACCGTAAACTGCCGTTTGGTCAATACCCATCTTCTGAGGAAGGGCCGCAGTTACGTGGTTGATAAGACCGTCATCACGGGGGTCAAGGTCGGTACAGTTATCTATAAGAGCTTCAAGAAGCTGAACCGCAGCACTCTGGAAAATAGTCTTATCAGGGTCGCTATCGTCAAGCATTCTCGCCATCTCGAAAAGACCGCAAGCCGCAATAGCGCCGGCAGATGAGTCGCGGGGCTCGTCACCGTCTACGAAATCAAAGTCCCAATAAGGAACCATGTCCTCGGGAAGATG
>JAZNCB010000084.1:0-4837 GCA_046156285.1 Eubacteriales bacterium
CCGCAGTGGAACGAGCATTGGTGCAAATATACACGAAGCAAACTACGCTAGCAGTAGAGCGGACTTTATAGCAAAAATGCAGATAGCATTAAAGGAATGCTATGAAACCGAATATTGGCTCGAATTGTTCGTAAAAACCGCCATAATTTCCGAAGAAGTCTACAAAAAGTTGAAAAACGACTGCGGTAAAATAACAAAGCTTTTGATTTCTTCTATAAATACTGCCAAGTCTAATTCATAATAATGCACTTTAGTGCATTTCAAGAAACGCTATGCGTTTCATTTCAAGATGCGCAGCATCATTTCAAGGCAACTTGTTGCCATTTCAAGCGAAGCCACAGCTTCGCAAAACCGATACAGCAAAATCAAATGCATAAAATAAAGTTGGACACATCATTTCGCATAAAGCGAAGGTGATGTGTCCTATGTTTTTATTATTTCATGCCACCGTCCCAGGCGAAATCCTCTCCTGTAGCTTCTACCGTACGCATTTGAGTTTGCTGATCGAAATCCACGGAGAAGTGCAATAGCTCAACCAAAATATTTTCTTTTTCCTTAGCGGGAACGTACTCGATCGATTTAATACTTCCGTCCGGATACGGATTTTCATATACGGTTTCGTAGGCGAATCCATCCCGATATTTGATGGGCAGAGTTGAATAAGAAACCTCTTTAATTCCTGAATCCTTGTAATTCTCGTCATAATATTTGCAGGATATATTACTTCCGTATTTGACTTGAAGATTGGCGATTCTTCCATCGTTGTAGGTCAATCTGTAATGACCGAGCAAATATGTAGAATCCACAATGAAAACTCCGTCGTAAAAGAATTTGTAATTAATTTTATGAGCGGTGGTGTGGATGATTTTGATTTTCGATTTTATGCCTTTGTTTTTAATGCGATACGCCTCTCGCAAGGTCTTAAAAAGCTTATCTTCATATGACATTTTTCCAAAGCGCTCACACCAAAAGGCGTAGGCTGCTGCAATTAGGTCGAAAAATTGCATATTTCGTTGCATATACTCCTCGCCAAACGAGCCCCAGTTGGAAACAAAGGCACCTAAGATACCTTGCTTTATTCTTAAATCCCAGCTCTCTACATCCAGCACACTTAAATTTGAAAAATAGGTTTTAAAACCTCGCGAGTGGTATACCTTATCGTACTCCTTGTTAAACGGGTAGTACCAATGCAGCATTTCCACGTCACGCGAAATTAAATCACGGCAAGGGAAAAGGGCGTGTACGTGCGCATCTCCTTTACCGTGGCCTGCGCCGCCGATACGAGAGCCGCTGCCGGGATAATAGCGTGCGTTCAAGAGCTTTTCTCCCCACATCATCGTGCGTATACCTTTTTCCTTCAAAAAGGCGTGTATGCGGTTTACGTCGTTAGCGTAAAGAACAGGGGCGGGCGTAGGCTTGCACCTTTTACATATTCTGACGGAATATGCTTCGTCGTGCCCTATGTTGATCCTTGCAGGCTCGAAAACCTCGATCACCTCTTCCAAAATATCAAATACGTATCGATAAACGTCCGGGTGATTGGGGCAATATGAATCGGGATAAGCGTCATTTTTGCGCTCACTCAAATGCGGATATGCCATGACCAGATAATCGCAGTGGCTTAAAGTCGGGCATTCCGGAATCACCTCGAGCCCGCGCGAACGGCAGTATTGTGCAATCTTGCGACACTCTTCTTTGGTGAGAATATCTCCCTCGGCATTATCGCAATGTATAGAATTTTTAAGCCATGGGTAGGTTTTTTGCTGTATTTCGTGCGCACGTCCAGAATATTTGTGCACTTCCTTGCAGAACTCAGACCACACCTCGTTGATGCGCGGATGTCTGTCATATTGCATTGCGCCGCCAATTTCCAAAATAATGCTATTGTATTTTAATTCTGCCAAAAAATCTACGGTTTTGTAAAAATCATAAATGCCTGCTCTGGATGGCAAATACGCACGGTATCCTCTCGTAGAAAGCAATGGGTAATCGTATAAAAATCCAAGCTGAAGCTCTCCCGACGTATATAGCGCACACAAGGTGGACGTAGCGTAAATAAATGCGCGTGTACTTGCCGCCCACACCGTCGTTACGGTATCTACCGCTATGGCATACTCTTCGTCGTTTGGTGAGGAACTTCTATACTTGCCAATTCTGTTTATTACGTCCTCACTTAAGCCAATAACAAATCTAATTTCTTTGATCGTTCCGTTTTTAAGCGACGTATTGCTGGCAATGAGTTGTTTTATACAATCCGAATACTGCGTTTCGCCAAAAAGACATACGGTATTCTTTCCTAATGATAACTTTGTTTTTGTTTTTTTGTAGAGCTTTAAATCAAAAAACACGCCCAATTCCCCCATGTATTTATAAATTCCGAGCGCGGATCGGCTAAATCACGCATAATAATTATATCAGCCTTTTTACACTTTGTAAAGAGATTTATCTTTTCAAGCGTTCCATCAGATAGCGGCAATTAAGGATCTTTTCCGCCAACTGACCGCGAGAGAAATAATAGTGGTTTGCCGCCTCAAAGCCGATAGCAGGCTCAGAAAGCATCAACGCAAGCATTGCCTCAGCATTTTTCAGTTCTCGTTCCGCTGAGATCATCATTTGCGCGCGATCCCCTGCCTCACGCGCGCGGTAAAAGCGCAGCTGATCAAGCGACGAGCGGAACAACAAATATGCCGTGTGTGCCATGGTTTTGATTTCGCTTTCCTCCTCGTCACGCAGCAGCTCCAGACCCTCTTGCCATTTGTCGCAGAGTTTGGCAAGCTGATTCTCAAATACATCCATTGGATAGATCGCGCGCCACTTCTCGATATCGTCGTAGGCATAGCAGGTCATGGTTGCGGAGTATCCGGTCTTCTCTTCAAACAAAAGTGAGGACGGCCCTGCGTTATGAGGTCCGTAATAGAGCGTAGCTATGTGGAACGGAAATTCGTTAAACGCCTCGGAGAAAAGCTCGGAAGCACGTTCCACATTGGAAGAAAGTGTGGGAAAATCACAACGCTCAAAGAAATGCTTTGCCGCGTGGGCGACGCTGAGCGACGGATAACCGCCGAGCGTCCAACTGAGCATAATGTTAGAAACGCCAACCTCCTTGAGGCGACGGATATGCTCCTCTATCAAGGGGTAAACGGGGAGCGCAGGACAGGTGGACGCCTCCCACGACGTATTGACCTGCACTTTTGCCGAAACCTCCAGCCCACGTTCTAACGCGAGCTTCCATTCTCTGAGTGCACGCTCTCCGGGGCCAATGTTGCTCATGGAATAATCGAGCACCTTGCCCTTGATACCGCCCTTTTCAAACGGCACGTCCAATTCGCTTTCCGCCTGTAGGATCACGCGATCGGGAAGCTTTTTGATGATCTGCTCGCAATTTTCTTCCCATTGCCAGCTCCACGCGATCACCTTAATCTCAGGGTTGACGCGGTCGGCACCGTTTCGGTAGCAAGCGATCGTGTCTGCAATCACGTCCGCAACCTCTCTCTCCGAGCATCGGGGACAGGTGCAAGTCTCTTTGGTGGCGTGAGAATAGCAATTCGATGGGTTTTCGGAGCGTGTGATCGTAAAAAATCCGCCAATTTTCGGAACGTTACGGCACAGTGCCTCCACCGCATCGGTCAAATAATTTTGCACCTCGGGAGTGGAGACGCAAAGGCAAAGCTTATCCTCAGAGAAGACGTGGCCTTGCAGCTCGGGGTACTTCTCGAAAAAGCTTTTCGGCATACTTCGAGGCTCATTCAGATACAAGAACAGCTTGATACCGAATTTTTCCAAGCGTTCGGTCAAATCTCGCATCCGTTCGATACGCGCCTGCCAACCCGACGAGAGTTCGGGAGCGAAGGGGAACTCTGTCAATTGAGAAAGAAGCCCTTGCGTCCAGACGGCATTGATTCCAAGGTTACGGTATGCTTCCAGGAGCGAATCGGGGAGATACGTGCGGCTGTCAACGTCAAAAGCACTTTGGTAAAGTCCCGAAAACGCGTAGATCATTCGGGTATGGAAGATCTCCTCTCCCCCAAAACGGAGTTTTGGCACACGGTACTCAAAATCAAACGGTCGGGTCTTGGCGGCGGGGAGATGTGACATAATCGCCTTGATCTCTTTTGTGCGCGCCTTCTCTTCATCGGTCAGAGGGCGGAAATACACCGGGTCGCAAGCGGGCTTGTCGCCAAGCTTGACATCCAGAAAATCCTCCTCGCGCAGGATCGTGGCAAAGCTTCCCTCGTCCATTTCCAGTAGCTCCAAAAGCTGCTCGTAAGGAAGAATATGCCACAGCCGACGGATGATGGTAATATACCCCTTATTCATCCACGTCTCATCCTCGGAACGATACGGAACCCCCATTTCGTCTGCGGCTTCGATTACGTTTCGAGGGGTCGTGTGCAGAATTTTTGCGATCCTCTCGGTGCTGATATATTCGGAAGCTCGAAAGATAAACGCCTGATGGCGCGTTGGAAAGTGAGAAAGCGGAAGTGCCGCCATTCCGATTTTCGGAAGCATATATTCCATGATGTTCTCCTTTTTATGTTTTATTAAAATTGATTATTTCTTAAGCGCGGAAAGCAGCTCCTTGCCGGCTGCTATAATAGCCTCGGCAACGCCACCCTTGTAGTTCGAGCTGCGAGCCTCATAGCCGCCCTCATCGTATGCCGATTTCATCGGGAAGTAGCCGTTAGAGCCGTTGGTAAGAGCGCAGGGAAGAATCATATCCCAGCCGGGAGTATCCTTTATCTGTCTTCCGATGTCCGTGAAGGGCTCACCGGGAATAGTAACGAGCGCAACGCTTCCAATACGAAGACCTATCATATTAAGAGCAATTGTGTAGGGG
>JAZNCB010000085.1:0-11314 GCA_046156285.1 Eubacteriales bacterium
CGTGGCTTGTCAGCCGTGAGGATAACAACCCGTACAACCTTAAAACGCGAGAAATTATTGATAGATTTGCCGACCTTTCAATACCCGAGAGCGACGGCAATATAGTATATCCCGAGGGAAATGCCATAAAATATCTCTCGGAGTATTTTGTAGAAAAAAATCAAACTAATCCATATACCGAGGACCCGTGTAACGTAAAATGCCTGTCTTTTTCGCCAAACGGTGACGTTCTTGACGGGAATATCTACGAAAACGATATTGCCGAGATAATAAAAAGCTACACTCCGTAAAACGAGTGCAAAGAGAGGTGAAAATTTTGAAATTTATATGCTATCCGAAATGCACAACCTGCCAAAAGGCAAAAAAATGGCTCGACGACAATAAAATTGAGTACGAGCTTCGGGATATAAAGCTTGAAAACCCGAGCAAAGCGGAGCTTTCCTTGTGGTATGAAAAGAGTGGCTTGCCGCTCAGAAAATTCTTCAACACCAGCGGACTTTTATATAAGTCGCTTGACCTCAAAAGCAAGCTTCCGACTATGACCGAAGAACAAATGTTAAATCTTCTTTCAACAGACGGAATGCTTGTAAAAAGACCGATAGCAGTCGGCGACGGCTTCGTTCTTGTTGGCTTTAATGAGGTGCTGTGGGGAGAGCTGCTTTTTAGTTAAAAAGGCTGTATCGAATGCTTACGACATTTGATACAGCCCTTTTTTTATTATTTTTTCTTTTTCATTGGGTCGATAAGACCGAGACGCTCTGCCGCTTCTTCGCGCATTTTGTATTTGAGTATCTTGCCTGCCGCATTCATCGGGAAGCTTGAAACAAACTCAATATACTTTGGCACTTTATGGCGCGCCATACTCGCCTTGATATAGTTCGACATTTCCTCGGCGGTAACACTGCCGGGGTTTTTAAGAATAATACAAGCCATTATTTCCTCGCCGTACTTTTCGTCGGGAACACCGATTACCTGCACGTCCTTGGTTTCGGGGTGAGTGTATATAAACTCCTCTATTTCCTTGGGATAGATATTTTCTCCACCGCGGATAATCATATCTTTAAGTCGGCCTGTGATTTTGTAGTTGCCTGCTTCGTCGTAGGAGGCAAGGTCGCCTGAGTGAAGCCAGCCGTCCTCGTCGATAGTTTCCTTTGTAGCCATAGGCATTTTGTAGTAGCCCTTCATGGTGTTATAGCCCTTGGCGCAGAACTCTCCGTTTACTCCGGGAGGAACTTCGAGACCTGTTTCGGGATCAACAACCTTGCAGCGTACGTGGGGGAATGCGTATCCAACCGTCTCGGTACGGACGTCAAGCGGGTCGGTCCAAGAGCTCATAGTGTTTCCGGGAGCACACTCGGTCTGACCGTAAACGCTGACGATACCCGTCATATTCATCTCGTTTGGATCAGCGGCACGTCGCATAAGCTCTGCGGGACAGCCCGAGCCTGCCATAATACCGGTTCTCATATGCGAAAAATCGGTGCTTCTGTAGCTTGGGTGGTTGAACATTGCGATAAACATTGTGGGAACACCGTTAAAGCAGGTGATTTTTTCCTGATTGATACAAGCAAGGGAGGATTTTGCCGAGAAATAAGGCATAGGACACATAGTAGTTCCGTGCGTCATTGACGAGGTCATCGAAAGCGTCATGCCGAAGCAATGGAACATAGGAACGTGTATCATCATACGGTCAGCCGTCGAAAGTCCCATACGGTCACCGATACACTTACCGTTGTTAACTACGTTGTAGTGGGTAAGCATAACACCCTTTGGAAATCCCGTTGTGCCCGAGGTGTACTGCATATTGCAAACGTCACCCGGACGAACTGCCGCCGCCATTCTCGCAACCTGCTCGCGACTTACGAGCTTGTAGCGCTCCATAGCCTCGTCAAAGGTGAGAGAGCCTTTCTGCTTAAAGCCGACGGTAATAACGTTTCTGAGGAAGGGAAGACGCTTTGAGTGAAGAGGCTCGCCGGGCTTTGTATCCTTTATTTCGGGGCAAAGCTCGTTTATAATCTCACGGTAATTCGAGTCAAGACAGCTGTCTATCATAACGAGAGTGTGAGTATCGGACTGACGCAAGAGGTATTCCGCCTCGTGAATTTTATAAGCGGTATTTACTGTTACAAGGACCGCACCGAGCTTCGTCGTTGCCCAGAACGTGATATACCACGCGGGCAGGTTGGTAGCCCATACGGCAACCTTTGAGCCTGCCTTAACTCCGAGTGAAACGAGTGCTCTTGCAAATCTGTCGACTTCCTCGCGGAATTCTGCATAGGTGCGAGTGTAATCAAGAGTTGTGTACTTGAAGCAAAGCTGGTCAGGAAACTCGTCTGCAACTCGGTCGAGCACCTCGGAGAAGGTGAGGTCGATAAGCTCGTCCTTTTTCCATACGTACTGACCTGTGCCGTCGTGGTTGAAGTAGAGCTTTTTCTTGAGTTCTCTTGTAGAGTTGAAGCGAGACATATAGTTTACAAAGTAGGGGAAGATTATCTCGGGGTCTTGGAGGTCTCTAAGCCACTCGGGCTTCCATTCAAGAGAGATAAAGCCGTCATAGTTTACCGAAGTGAGCGCGCGCATAACGTCATCAATGGGCATCGTGCCCTCTCCGATGAGCTGATATCTTCCCGAATTGTCGGAATCTCTCATATGAACGTGCTTAACGTAGCAGCCGAGGTTCTTTATCGTGGTGTCGCCCGACTCGCCTTTGTCTCTATACGGGTGGTGAATATCCCAAAGAACAGCGAGGTTGTCGCTTGCAAAGCGGTCAAGCATACTTCTGAGCCTTGACGAGTCGGCATAAATACCGCTCGTTTTAACAAGAAGAGAAACGTCAAGCCTTTCAGCATAAGGAACAAGTGCACAGAGAGCCGCAAATACGGTCTCTTCACTGTCGGAAAGCGCACAGACTACGACGTACGGCACACGTGCGTCGTATGCCATATCCATAAGCGATTTTACCGAAGAGATAGCACCCGTGTCACTTGAAATATCAATTGAGGAGTCAAAGCAGGGTATGCCGAGCCCCTTTTCGCGCAGGTCTCTTACGGTTGCTGCGGTGTTGTATTTGTGGAAAGGGCCGCCACGGTCGATAAGGTCGGTGGAATCCTGAACGTTGTATACCTCAACACCCAAAAAACCCATATCTATCGCCGTATCGAGCATCTCATTCCAAGAGAAGCCCTGCCAGCCACGTGTTGAAAAGGAAAGCTTCACTGTACTTCCTCCTCGTAGATGATTTTGTTAAGAGCAGAGAGGTAAGCCTTGATGCCCGCACCGACAATATCGGTGGAAATTCCTCTGCCGGAATATACCTTAGCGCCCGAGCGGAGCTTTACTACTGTCTCGCCCATAGCCTCACGGCCCTCGGTAACCGCTCTGAGCTGGAAATCGTCAAGCTCGTAGTGACGGCCAACGATATTTTCTATTGCATTGAATGCAGCATCAATAGAGCCGTCTCCGATATATACGCCCTCAATGGGAGAGCCGTCCTTTATAAGCTTTATGTGCGCGGTTGCGGAAACCGTATTTCCTGAGGAGATAAGATAGGTGTCAAGCTTATAAGTCTCCGGCACCTGCATAGCCGATGAAGCTATGATAGCGTCAAGCTCTTTCGGGCTGACTCTCTCCTTTTTCTCTGCAATCTGCTTAAATGAGTTATAAACCTTGGCACAGTCCTCGTCGGAAAGGTCGTATCCAAGCTTGGTTACGGCAAGCATAACGGCACTCTCGTCATCGTGAACGGTGAGGTAAACGTCTGCATCTGTACCGTCTGTTGAACCTTGTGCGGACTTTTTCTTGTCGGAATTGCAAATGCGCTCAACCTGCTCGGAAACTCTTGTGAGCTGAGTTGTTCTGATACCGCACGTAGCGCTGAGCTTGTCGGAGCTTACTGCAAGAATATGCGCGATATTTGCAAGAGATGCACAGTCGATAGGATATGCCGCCGCGCGAATCTGCTCAGCACCGGCGGAAACTGCGGCAATAGCCGCTGCCTCAGCCATTGAAAGCTCGTCAGAGGACGAGATGCCGAGTGTTACCTCGCGAAGCTCGGGAATGTTTTCATACTGACGCGCAATGAAATCGGCAAGCTCACCGGGGAACATATTGCCTGCGGTGTCGCAAAGGGTTACCGTAGTAGCTCCTGCCTTGATTGCCGCCTTTACTGCAAGGGAAAGGAACGCGTCCTCGCTTCTTGTTGCGTCGGTTGCGATAAATTCGACGTCGGGGCAAAGGGATTTACACTTAGCTACCGAGGAAGCAATAACGTTAACCATTGCATCGGGCTTTTTGTGGAAAAGATATTCGATTTGTACAGCGCTTGTAGGCGCGGTTACTTGAAGCCTCGGCTTCTTTGCTGATTTAAGAGCGCACCAAGTATTTTCAATGCCCTCGTCGTCCATAGGAACGGGCACTGCAACTATGCTTTCGCCGACCGCCGCAGCAATAGATTTTATTCTGAGAGAATCAATGCGAGCGTTATCAATACCCTCGAGCTCAATAATATCAACTCCAAGCTTATCAAGTAGCTTTGCAAACTCTATCTTTTCCTTAAAAGATAGGCAAAAGCCCTCGGAAATCTGTTTCATTGTTGCGTCGCTGATTTTGATTTGTTTCATGTCCGTCTCTTCCTTTCTAATATAAAACAAAAAGCCCCGAAGCTGCAATGCAGCTCAGGGACGAAAAATTATCGCGGTACCACCCTGATTACCCCCGTAAAGGGAAATCACTTTATAGCCTCAACTAAGGCCGTGCCCTGTAACGGTGGCATCCGTGTCTTATTACTCGCTTTCGCTTTGACAAGACCGACTCGGGAAGGAGAACACCAAAATCGTCCGTATCGGCTTACACCTGCCGCCGACTCTCTGTAACGCTTGAAATTGGCGTATTTTCCGTCATTGTCTTTAAGTACTTGTGTACAAAATATTATTCGGTAGAATACAATAATTAAACCACTAAAAAGGAGATTTGTCAAGTAAATTTTATTAAAAAAAGCCATATTTGTTAAGTTTGTACAAATCGAACATTCTGTTGACGGCGCGTTTTGTTTAATATGCGCCAATATATCACAGACTTTTCTGAAAAAACGGGAGCAGGCTCTCCTTTGCAGAATTTATATGACAAAAGTATTTGTCAAATAATTAAAAAAAATGAGTAATACTGTTGACAACAAGGGCTCAATTAGTTATAATATTTTATTATATAGTTTAATTTACGTATGGTTTAGCATATCAGAAGAGGTGTAACGTGGAACCGATTATAAACGAGATGAATGACAAATTAAATCAAGTAGCGGCTCGAATTAAGGAGCTTCGTATAGTAACAGGACTCTCCGTTGAGGAGATGGCAAAGCGCACCGGTATTACCGTCGAGGAATACGAGGCGTGCGAGGCAGGCGAGCGTAATCTCAGCGTAGCCTTTCTTTATCACTGTACGCTCAGCTTCGGCGTTGACCTCGGCGACCTTCTTGAAGGTAAGAGCCCTAAGCTTCGTCAGTATGCCCTGACACGTAAGGGCGGCGGGCAGAAGATTGAGGAAGCTCACAGTATGATAGGCTATAACCTTGCATCAGGCTTCCGCAACCGTATAGCGCTTCCTCTTTTTATGGAGCTTAGCTATAACGGAGACGAGGAAACTATCGAGCTTGTAACTCACGAGGGACAGGAATGTGACATCGTTATAAGCGGTCAGATGAAGATCCGTATCGGAGACAAGACCGAAATTCTCGGCCCGGGCGACTGTATTTATTTTGATTCGGGAACACCTCACGGTATGATAGCCGTTGGCGGTGCGGACTGTACCTTCTACGCAATAGTTTTGAGAAACCAGGCGGCAAGACTCGGTGAGGAGGAGGCAGCTCCCTCAGTAGCCACAAAGAAGCGCATTGACGATTCCAGCGCGCGTATATATCAGGACTTCATTATACCTACCGAAAAGGACGGTATTCTTACTAAAATTGAGTTCAAGAACGAAGAAAAATTCAACTTCGCATTCGACATAGTCGACGAGCTTGGCAAACGCAAGCCGGATAAGCTCGCTATGCTCCATATCAGTGAGGACGGAGCAGAGCGCAGATTTACCTTTGCCGATATGAAAAAGGAGTCTGCAAGAACGGCAAACTATTTCAAGTCTCTTGGAATTAAAAGAGGCGACAGAGTTATGCTCGTTCTCAAGCGTCACTATCAGTTCTGGTTCTCGGTGCTCGCATTACATAAGATAGGCGCGGTTGCTATACCCGCTCCGAACCAGCTTCTTGAAAAGGATTTCAGATACAGATTTGAGGCAGGAAATATCAAGGCTATACTTTGTACGGCTGACGGTGAGGTTGCAAACGCAGTTGATGCGGCGGCAAAGGACGCTCCCAACCTTTCCTGCAAAATTCTCGTTGGCGGCAGCCGCGAGGGCTGGCACTCGTTCAATGACGAGTACTCCATTTTCAGCAGCCATTTCGCTCGCACAGAGGACACTCCCTGCGGAAGCGATCCCATGCTCATGTTCTTTACGTCGGGCACGTCGGGATATCCGAAGATTGCGGCGCATAACTACAAGTATCCGCTCGGCCATTTCATAACGGCAAAGTATTGGCATCAGGTTAACCCCGACGGTCTTCACTTTACCATTTCGGATACCGGTTGGGCAAAGGCTATGTGGGGTAAGTTCTACGGTCAGTGGCTTTGCGAGGCGGCAAACTTCGTATACGACTTTGACAGATTTAACGCAGAAAACATACTTCCCATGTTTGCAAAATACGGCATTACCACCTTCTGTGCTCCTCCTACGATGTACAGAATGCTCGTAAAGCAGGATATCAGCCGTTTCGACCTTTCCTCTATCGAGCACGCATCTACTGCGGGCGAGGCGCTTAACCCTGAGGTATTCCGTCAGTTCGAAAAGAACACGGGACTTCAAATTATGGAGGGCTTCGGTCAGTCGGAGAGCACTCTTATTATCGGTAACCTTTCCGGCGACAGCCACAAGCTCGGCTCTATGGGTAAGCCCGTACCTCTTTACAAGGTCAAGCTTCTTAACAGCGAGGGCGAAGAGGTTGCGCGCGGTGAGAGCGGTGAGATATGTATAGATATTTCCGAGGGACTTCCTTGCGGTCTTGCTTACGCATACGAGGCAAACGAGGAGGTTACTGCGGAAACCTGGCGAGAGGGATATTACCACACCGGCGACGTTGCCTGGATGGACGAGGACGGCTTCCTTTGGTACGTTGGCCGTGTTGACGACGTTATCAAGTCGTCGGGCTACAGAATAGGTCCTTTCGAGATAGAAAACGTAATTATGGAGCTTCCGTACGTTCTTGAATGCGGTGTATCCGCAGCTCCCGACGAGCTTCGCGGTCAGGTTGTAAAGGCGAGCATAGTTCTCGTTTCGGGCACGGAGGGCACGGACGAGCTCAAACGCGAAATCCAGAACTACGTTAAGTCAAAGACTGCTCCCTACAAGTATCCGAGAATTATCGAGTTCCGCGACAGCCTCCCCAAGACTACCAGCGGAAAAATCATAAGAAAACAGCTTTAATTTGAAAAATGAATACAGAAACTAAGAGATTAACACTCTTTGCGGGCCATTACGGTAGCGGAAAAACCAATATTGCGGTGAATTACGCAATGAAGCTTGCAAAAGAGGGAAAGAAGGTTTGCATTGCCGACCTTGATATCGTAAATCCGTATTTTCGAACCAAGGACAGCGAGGCAGAGCTCACCGCTATGGGTATTGAGCTTATCTCGCCAAGGTATGCTAACACTAACGTAGACCTTCCCGCATTGCCTGCGGAGAGCTACCGTCTCGTTCAGGACAAGTCGGTCTACGGTATTATGGATATCGGCGGTGACGACAGAGGTGCATATGCTCTCGGTCGGTTTGCTGACGCTATACGGGCAGAGGGTGATTACAGAATGGCATTCGTCGTTAACTGTTACCGCCCGCACACCGCGACCGTCGAGGATACGGTCGAAATAATGCACGAGATAGAGGCGGCGTGCGGACTTCATTTTACCTCTATCGTAAATAACTCGAATTTAGGTGAAGAGACGACAAAGGAGACGGTTTTGAGCTCGCTTGATTTTGTCGAGAAGCTTTCTCTTGCAACCGGGCTTCCTATATGGATGCACACGGCAGTCGAATCTGTCGCAAACGAGCTTCACGGTTTATCGGTTATGCCGATGACGTTACAAAAGAAAATTTTTTGACTTTTCTTTCATAGATTTCGGTCTTGATAGATAAGCATTGTAAAAGGAGAATACAAATGGCAAAGGTAAGCTTTAATACTGACATGTGTAAGGGCTGCGGACTGTGCGTTGACGCCTGTCCGAAAAAGTGTCTTGCTATCGCCGAGGATAAGCTCAATCAAAAGGGCTACTCCCCAGCATATATGCAGGATGAGGAAAAATGTATCGGATGCGCTTTCTGCGCAACTATGTGTCCCGATTGCATAATTACTGTTGAGAAGTAAGGAGAACGTTATGGCAGAAAGAATTTTAATGAAGGGCAACGAGGCTATTGCAGAGGCTGCAATACGTGCAGGTTGCCGTCACTACTTTGGCTATCCCATCACGCCCCAGACGGAGATAGCGGCATATATGGCAAAGAAAATGCCCAAAATAGGCGGTGTATTTCTTCAAGCGGAGAGTGAGGTTGCGTCCATAAACATGGTTTACGGTGCGGCTGCGGCAGGTATGCGCGTTATGACCTCTTCTTCAAGCCCCGGAATATCGCTTAAATCAGAGGGACTTAGCTACATAGCAGGCTCGGACGTTCCCGCTCTCGTAGTAAACGTACAGCGCGGCGGCCCCGGACTTGGCGGAATTCAGCCCTCTCAGTCGGACTATTTTCAGGCAACTAAGGGCGGCGGTCACGGCGACTACCGTATGATAGTTCTTGCGCCCGCATCGGTGCAGGAGATGGCAAGCCTTACTATCAAGGGCTTTGAGCTTGCAGACAAATATCTTATGACCTCTATGATTTTGGCTGATGGTACTATCGGTCAGATGATGGAGCCTATCACCTTTGAGGATGCAGAAATCAAGACCTATGAGAAGCCTTGGGCACTCACGGGTACTGAAAAGAAGCGCGCTCACAATATCGTAAACTCGCTTTACCTCAAACCCGACGAGCTTGAGAAGAAGAATTTCGAGCGCTTTGAAAAGTATGCAGAAATAGAAAAGAATGAGGCAATGTGGGAGGAATACATGGTTGACGATGCTGAGATTTGCGTCGTAGCATTCGGTATTGCCGCTCGTGTTGCTAAGAATGCCGTCGTTGCGGCAAGAGCTGAGGGCATCAAGGTCGGTCTTATCCGTCCTATCACCCTTTGGCCTTTCCCGAACGCAGCATTTGAAAAGACGGAAAACGTAAAGGCATTCGTATCGGTTGAGCTTAGCATGGGCCAGATGATCGAGGACGTCAGACTTGCTACGGGATGCAGAAAGCCGGTATCGCTTTGCAACCGTTGCGGCGGTATGATCCCCTCGCCCGACGAGGTTCTTCTGGCTATCCGTAACGCAAAGAAAGGAGCATTTTAATAATGGCAGTAGTATTTGAAAAACCAAAATCCTTGACCGACGCACCGTTCCATTATTGCCCCGGCTGTCCTCACGGCATTATTCACCGCCTCGTTGCAGAGGTTATGGATGAGCTTGGCATCGAGGGCAAGGCTATCGGTGTTGCTCCCGTTGGTTGTGCAGTTATGGCATACGATTATTTTGCGTGCGATATGATTGAAGCTCCTCACGGAAGAGCTCCCGCAGTTGCTACGGGTATCAAAAGATGCCGTCCCGAAAACATCGTTTTCACCTATCAGGGCGATGGCGACCTTGCATCAATCGGTATGGCTGAGACGGTTCATTCCGCGGCAAGAAACGAGAATATTACGGTTATCTTCGTTAACAACGCAATATACGGTATGACGGGCGGTCAGATGGCTCCTACGAGCCTTCCCGGTCAGGTTACTCAGACCTCTCCCTACGGCCGTGACGTAAATCACTGCGGTTGGCCTATCCGCGTCAGCGAAATGCTCGCTACCCTCGAAGGTCCTGAATATATCGCGCGTGTTGCAGTAAACAACGTAAAGAACGTTAAAAATGCGAAAAAGGCTATCAAGCGTGCATTTGAAAATCAGATAGCAGGCAAGGGATTCTCTCTCGTTGAGGTCGTTTCCGCTTGTCCTACAAACTGGGGTATGACTCCTAAGGCGGCGCTTGAATGGATTGAGAGCGATATGCTTCCTTATTATCCTATCGGCGTATACAAGGATAGAAGTGCAAAGGAGAATGAGTAAGATGAAAACAACACAGATTCTTATTGCAGGCTTTGGCGGACAGGGAATTCTTTTCTCAGGAAAGTTCCTTGCATATAAAGGTCTTATGGAGGAGCTTCAGGTATCCTGGCTTCCCTCGTACGGCCCCGAAATGCGTGGCGGTACAGCTAACTGTAACGTAATTCTCTCCGATGACCCCGTAGGCTCACCTATCATAATGACGCCCGACGTTCTTATAGCAATGAACCTCCCCTCGCTTCAAAAGTACGTTGACACCGTTGTCTCGGGCGGTCAGATATATGTTGACTCTTCTCTCATAGATATTAAGGTAGAGCGCGAGGACGTTGAGGTATTCTACATTCCCGCAACCCAGATGGCAAAGGATAACAGCATCGGCACTCTCGCTAATATGATAGTGCTTGGTCATTTTCTTGAAAATAACCCCAATATGTCCTTTGAGGGTGTTGACGCGGTTGTTGAAAAGCTTGTGCCTCCGAAAAAGGCGGCTCTCAAAGAGCTTAATATGAAGGCTCTTTCATTAGGAAAAGACTACAAATAAAAAAATCCGCGTGATTTTATTTCACACGGGTAACACTATTATTAAATTTACGGAGTTTTTTATGGAAAAGAAAAATATTGATTGGGCATCTCTCGGTTTTGGATATATGGAAACCGATTACAGCTTTGTTTCCTACTACAAGGACGGCAAGTGGGACGAGGGAACGCTTACCTCTGACCACACCATTACACTGAACGAGTGCGCTTGCGTATTCCAATATGCGCAGACCTGCTTTGAGGGGCTGAAAGCCTATACGACCGAGGACGGCAGGATCGTTACCTTCCGTCCCGACCTCAACGCACAGCGTATGGAGGACTCGGCGATCAGACTCAGAATGCCCCCCTTCCCCAAGGATAAGTTCGTTGAGGCTGTTAAGATGGTGGTTAAGGCAAACCTTGCTTACGTCCCCCCCTTCGGATCGGGCGCTACCCTCTATATCAGACCTTACATGATGGGAACCAACGCGGTTATCGGTGTTAAGCCCGCGACTG
>JAZNCB010000086.1:0-6321 GCA_046156285.1 Eubacteriales bacterium
GATATCGATTACGGCATTTTTATTGCCTGTGCAGGACATGAGCGAGGCGGCGTGTACAAGAATCTTTTGACACTCGTGATAGATTTCGGAGGAGTAATAATAAGCTTCACTCGCCTTGCCATCATCCCATAGTTGACTTGTTATCTCAATATGCTCATCGAGATTGTCTCGCAGCTCCTTAACCTTTTCAAGTGTTTTTATAAATGGGTGTATCTTCGGTATTTCATAGATATTGTGTTTCATGTTTTCTCCTTTCTTTGGCAAAACAAAAAGAGCTATGAACGGCGCATAATAACGCTTAATTCATAGCTCTTAAATTGTGTATTCTTAGTACATTCCGTTGTGTTTTACACAAAATGGCGTAAAATTGGTGTAATGGCGTACAATTTCACGCGCTGATTTTCTTAAAAACCCAGCAAAATCAAGGAGTTTTAGCCTTTCAATTAGGTTTCGGGCTTCATTGTTGGGAAGAGAAGAACGTCTCTTATTGAAGCGGAGTCGGTGAGAAGCATAACAAGTCTGTCAACACCGAAGCCAAGACCGCCTGTGGGAGGCATACCGTATTCAAGCGCGGTTACGTAATCGTAGTCAACCTCTGCGTTGCAGTTAGGCTCTTCCTTACGCTTTTTCTCAACCTGCTTTTCAAATCTTTCCTTTTGGTCGATAGGATCGTTAAGCTCGGAGAATGCGTTGCCGTACTCTGTGCAGTTGATGAAATACTCAAATCTCTCGGTGAAGAGAGGATTTTCGGGCTTTCTCTTTGCAAGAGGGCTGTTCTCAACGGGATAGTCGTAAATGAAGGTCGGCTGAATGAGCTTATCCTCAACAAAAGCATCGAAAAGCTCTACGAGAACTGCACCCCGTGTCGCATTTTCGGGGATTTCAACGTGGTTTGCCTTAGCGCAAGCTCTTGCGTCCTCGTCACATTTCCAGTCGTTGTAATCAATGCCGGAATACTTTTTAACAGCCTCTATCATGGTAAGGCGTTCCCATTTGCCAAGGTCGATTTCAATACCTTGATAGGTAATCTTTGTAGAGCCGCAAACCTCTTTTGCGAGCATCTTGTAAAGCTCTTCAACAAGGTCCATCATTCCGTAGTAATCGGTGTATGCCTGGTAAAGCTCAATTGAGGTGAATTCGGGGTTGTGCTTTTGGTCCATACCCTCGTTTCTGAAAATTCTGCCTACCTCGTATACCTTGTCGATACCGCCGACGATAAGTCTTTTAAGGTAAAGCTCGGTTTCGATACGAAGATACATATCCATATCAAGAGTGTTGTGGTGTGTCTTGAACGGACGCGCGGAAGCGCCGATTTCAAGCGGAACGAGGATAGGGGTGTCAACCTCCAAAAATCCCTTACCGTCAAGGTAGTCTCTTATAAGGCGCATAATCTTTGAGCGCTTGTAGAAGGTATCCTTAACCTCGGGGTTTGCAATGAGGTCAACGTATCTTTGTCTGTATCTCTGTTCAAGATTTGTAAGACCGTGAAACTTTTCGGGGAGGGGAAGAAGCGACTTTGCGAGAAGAGTTGCGCTCTTTGCGTGAATTGAAACCTCGCCCGTGCGTGTGCGGAAGAGAATTCCCTCAACACCGATAATGTCTCCGATATCCCACTTTTTGAAGGAAGCATAGCACTCTTCGCCAAGGTCATCGCGGGCAACGTAGAGCTGGATTTTTCCGTCACCGTCAAGAAGATGAGCAAAGGAAGCCTTGCCCATAATTCTGCGGCTGGTCATTCTTCCTGCAACGCGGACCTTAATTTCCTCGCCGCCTTCAAGAAGAGCGCTCTCCTTTTCGGTATATTCGGCAATAGCCTTAACACTCGTGTGAGTTATCTCGTATTTCGTAATTTCAAAGGGGTTGTTGCCTGCCTCAACGAGAGCCGCAAGCTTTTCACGGCGAACCGCAAGCTCGCTCGTTGAATTCTGCTGATTCTGATTGTTTTCGTTAGCCATAATACGTCCTTTCCGAAGAAATTATTCCTTCGCTCTTGAAACTTCGCGAACTAAAAGAACCTGCTCTTTTGCGCCCGTAACCACTACCTCGTCGCCGGCTCTCATTCCGAGAAGCGCTGCGCCGATGGGAGAGGAGTCTGAAATCTTTCCGTTTCTTGGGTCGGTTTCGTAAGAGCCTACTATGTGATAGGTGATTTCCATATCTCTTGTTTTGTTGTATATCTTAACTATTGAGCCGACACTGACCTTGGATTCGTCTATCTGCGACTCGTCAATTACCTTTGCATTGGCAATCATCTCGCGAAGCTCTGCGATGCGGGCGTGAATTTTACCCTGCTCAGCCTTTGCCTCGTCGTACTCGCTGTTCTCTGAAAGGTCGCCGAATGAGCGAGCGGTGGAAATTTCCTTTTTGTTTTCCTCAACACGAACTGTTTCAAGATAGTCAAGCTCGTCCTGGAGTGCCTTAAAGCCTTGGGGGGTGTAGGTTTTTGTTTCTGCCATTTCTATATTCTCCTAAAATTATTTAACTAAATTAAGCGCCTCGTTATAGGCGGCAATAAGCTGAGCGTCAACGTCGACGGTATCGTTTAGAACGACAATTTCGGGGACTATTCCGACGCCGTGGTAATTAACTCCCGACGGGGGAGTGTAGTAAGCGACCGTGAGGGTTATTCTTGAACCGTCGCCAATCTTGTAGGTGTTTTGCATAATGCCCTTGCCAAAGCTTACCTCACCGACGATTGTAACGTCAAAGTAACCGTAAACCTCGTCAAAGTCACGCATAGCAGAGGTGAAAAGCTCTGCCGCGGAGGCTGTGCCACTGTCGCAGAGGACAACCGACGGAAGATTAAGCGAATGACTGTCGTTATCGCGTCTTGGCTTTGAGTAGTTATTTGAAAAGCTAACTATTTCAGTACCTGACGGTGCAATATGAGAGAGTATATTCACAACCGAGGAAAGATATCCGCCTCGGTTACCTCTTAAATCGTAAATGACGGCAACCGCTCCCTCGCTTTTGAGAAAAGCGATAGCTTCCTTGAACTGCGCATAGGTGTTGTCCTTAAAGGACGAAATTGCAACGTATCCTATCTTGCTTTCGTCGATAGCATATTCCACCGACCGAAGATCGATAGGCATACGGGTAACGGCAAATGAAAGCTCGGAAGAGCCGCGTAAAACGGTTATGTTGACCTCGGTGCCCTCTTCGCCTTGGATTTTACCGGAAACGTTGTCAAAGCCGATATCGAGAATGCTCTCGCCATCGACGCCGATTATTTTATCACCGGCGAGAATACCTGCAAGATAAGCTCCGCCACCCTTGTAAACCTCACTTATTTCGATATACGAGGTGTTGGAATAATCGTAGGTCACGACAACGCCGATGCCGTAGACGGTACCGCTCATATTGTCGTCGTAGGTTTTATATTCTTCCTTTGTTCTGTATCTTGAATACTTATCGCCTATTGCATCTATATAGGCTTCGATTAAAGCCTCTGTAAGCGCAACCCTGTCACCCGTGTCAACTTTTTCGTGATATTTTTCGAAATAAATATCGACGGTTTCCTTTGCAAGCTGGGTGGCGTTCGGAAGATTTTCTACGTAGTAGTCACGGTAAATGCGCTCGACGGTTTTGAACTTTTCCTTATCGTAGCCGCAAATGTTATATTCGCTGAACCTGTCTGCAACGTAATCGGTTTCAACACAGGAGTTAAATGATAAAAGGAGGGAAGAGATAACTGCTAAAAGCAGAATAAAACGGATAAGTCCGTCGTTTATTTTTTTCATATCATTCCTCGGTAGCGCCTGTTGCGGTTCTTTTTACAATATTTACCCTGTCGGTGCCGACAGGGTAAATCAATTATACACGGTTGTGTTTAATTTTTGTGTCGAAATTAGAATTTCGTAGGCTTGCTCGTAAGATATTTTTTAACCATAAGCGCAACCTTGAAGGTTACTGCGTGGTCAAACTCACGAAGGTCAAGGCCGGTAAGCTTTCTGATTTTTTCAAGACGGTAAACGAGAGTGTTTCTGTGAACGAAGAGCTTTCTTGAAGTTTCGGAAACGTTAAGGTTGTTTTCAAAGAAGCTCTGAACCGTCATAAGTGTTTCTCTGTCAAGAGATTCGAGAGAGCCCTTTTTGAATACTTCGCCAAGGAAGATTTCGCAAAGAGTTGTGGGAAGCTGGTATATAAGACGTCCTATTCCAAGGTCCTCGTAGCACATAATCGGCTTTTCCTTGTCGAAAACCTTGCCGACTTCGAGCGAAATTCTCGCTTCCTTGTATGCTCTTGCGAGGTCTTTAAGACTGTCAACAACAGAGGAAATTCCGATAAGAAGCTTCGCGGAATGCTCCTTTGCAACTACGCTTATCATATTCTTAGCATAGGCTTGAAGCTCTTCGGTATCGGTAGCGCCGGAAACCTCTTTAACTATTACTATGTCCTGCTCGCCGATGCCTATAACATAATCCTTAGCTTTGTCTGGAACGAGCGCCTGAACGATCTCATAAGGAGAAACCGACGAAGTGCCGAGGAATTTAAGCACGAATACCGCGCGGGGCTCTTCGCTGAAATGAAGCTCGTTTGACTTTATGTATATATCACTCGGAAGTATGTTGTCAAGAATGATGTTTTTTATAAATGAAACCTTGTCGTACTTTTCATCGTAAAGATTTTTGATGTTACCGAGAGAGATTGCAAGAATTTCCGACATTTTCTCTGCGTTTGTGTCGTCGCCCTCAACGAAAACTATGTAATCGTTTTTAGCGGTAGAGGTGATAAAGCGGTATGTAAAGCCGTCGTATACGATAAATTCAGCCGAATAAGAAAGCTCCTGCTTTATTCTCTGCTTGGATTCGCCGATTTTGCCGAGCTCGCTTGACGCGATAATAATACCGTTTTCGTCTATAACGCCAATACTGCGTCCCATAACATCCTTCATCTGATGGATGACGTTTTGAAATAAGCGGTTGGACATATAATAACTCCTAATAAATTTATCTCTTTTGGTAATACTGTACTATATTCTACAATATTTTTTGCCATTTTTCAATAGTTTTTAAGAAAATAATTTATGAATAAACAAAAAAAGTCGGTCTGATTTGGTAATTTTTGTATTTTATAACTCAAACGCGTAGGATATTGCCGAAAGCACGTAAATGGGCGCAGTTTCGCAACGAAGTATTCTCGGACCGAGGTTTACAGGGGTAAGTCCCTCGCTTTTTGCAAGCGCTACCTCGTCTATCGAGAAGCCGCCCTCGCAGCCGACGATTACCGAAATGCTTTTAGCCTCGCCTGCTTCCGTGAGCAGATTTTTAAGAGAAACCGTGCCGTCACCCTCGTAGCAGAAAAGCGCAACGTCGCTCTTTTTTGCTTCCTTTACCGCAGCCTCGAAGCTTATCGGAAGCGAAACCTTGGGAAGTATTGCTCTTCCGCACTGCTTTGCCGCCTCCTCGGCTATTTTTGCAAGTCTTGCGCTCTGTTTTTCGACCTTGTCGGCGCGCGGACGCTTTACGCAACGCGAGGATTCAAAGGGGATTACGGCAGATGCGCCGAGCTCTACTGCCTTCTGGATAATAAATTCAAGCTTATCGCCCTTGGGATAGCCCATATAAAGCGAAATTTTATAGGGAGGCTCGGTCTTGCCCTCCTGCGTTCTGAGGATTTCGCACTCGCATATATCGTCTCGGATTTTAGTAAGACGGCATATATGCTCGCGGCCCTGCATATCCGCGACGGTTATCTCGTCGCCAACCGCCATTCGCAAGGCTCTTGCAATGTGATATGCGTCGTCACCGAGAATTTTTACCGTGTTTTCAAAAAAGTTTTCCGTTGGTGTGAAAAAACGTGGCATTTACTTAACCTTTCTTACCATTATTGCGAGCCAGTCGTTTTCGCGCTCCTCGCGTACAACGTAAAATCCGTTTTCCTTAATTGAACTTCTGACCTCGTCGGCTCTCATTGAAATGATGCCGGACAAAATCAAGGGTGCGTCGTCCGTAAGATATGCGGAAATGTCGGGCATCATTCTTATTATAATGTCCGCAACTATGTTTGCAACGCAAAAATCGTACTTGCCGCCGGTTGTGTCAACGTCGCGGAGCAGGTCGGATACACCGACCGTGATATTATCAAGACCGTCAGCAAGCGCGTTTTCCTTTGCTATCTTTACTGCGACGGGGTCTATATCGTATGCGTTTGAGGATT
Organism: Eubacteriales bacterium; assembly: GCA_046156285.1. Taxonomy (GTDB): domain Bacteria; phylum Bacillota; class Clostridia; order Oscillospirales; family CAG-272; genus UBA1740. Next base: position 6,160 of record JAZNCB010000086.1, read on the forward strand.
TTGCACCAAGCTTTACGGCGCAAATAGAAAGAATTCCCGAGCCCGTACCTACGTCGAGCACGCGCTCGCCGCCGTGAATTTCGTCCTGCATAATCTTCATAACAAGACGGGTGGTCTCGTGTGTACCCGTGCCAAAGGCCATACCGGGATCCATTTTGATTA
>JAZNCB010000087.1:0-4438 GCA_046156285.1 Eubacteriales bacterium
GGAATCGTTAAGGATAAGAATTTCAGGGTGTCCCGCAATAGCACGCGAGATTAAAAGTCTTTGTCGCTGACCGCCGGAGAGGTTAGTTCCGCCGGTAGAAACCTCGTGGAGATATCCGTCGGAAAACGAGGTTATAAAATCGTGCGCCTGAGCTACACTTGCTGCCTTTTCAATATCCTCTTTTGAAATATCGCGGCCAAAGCGTATGTTTTCCTCTATCGTGTCAGCGTATAGAAAATCGTTTTGGAAAACCACGCCGAACATTGAGGTAAATTCGTCCTTTGTATATGAGCGCACGTCACGTCCGCCAATTCGGATTATGCCCGTGTCCACGTCGTATAGCCTCATAAGAAGCTTGATAACCGTTGACTTGCCGCAGCCGGTAGCACCGATAATTCCGAGCGTTTCACCCTTTTTGATAGAAAAGGAGATGTTCTTGACGGTAGGCTTTTTTCCAAGGTAGGAAAAGCTGACGTCCTCAAAGGATACGTGTTTTTCCTTGTCGCCAAGCCCGTCGTCTTCAATTACCGTAAGCTCGTTTTCGCTTTCAAGCACGCCGGATATGCGCTTTGCCGATGCCGCACATTTCGTGTACATAACAAACATACGTGAAAGCGACATAAGCGCCATTGATATAAGAGTGAAGTATTGCATAAATGCAATAACCGTCGTTACCGACGAGATGCCGCGCGAAACCAAATAAGCGCTTACCGCAATAACGGCAACGATACCGAGATTCATAAGAAGCGTCATAACGGGGTTAGCTATTCCCATAATAATTCCGGCCCTGACCTCGCTTTTACATAGAGCTGCGTTTTTCTTATCAAATCTTTCGTTTTCGTAATCTATTTTTGAAAGCGCCTTGATTACTCGTATTCCTTGCGCATCCTCGCGCACAACTCTTACCATTCCGTCCACCGACTTTTGAACGTCTGTATAAAGCGGAATACCTCTTTTTGAAATGCCGTAAACGATTGCGAAAATAATAGGCATCATAGCTATCATAACGAGAGCCAAGCGCGCGTCCATAATCGTTGTGATAACCGTTCCGCCAAGAAGAAGTATCGGAGCACGTATGCCAAGTCGTTGCATCATTCCAATAAAGTTCTGTACGTTATACGTATCCGAGGTTATTCTCGCTTCGAGAGAGGGAATTGTGAAGCTGTCGGTATTCTTTGCCGAGAGGGAAAGTGTTTTCCGAAACAGCTCCCGTCTCATCTCGGTTGCGAAAAGCATAGTTGTTTTTGCCGCCATTCTGTTGGCTATAACGTTGCCCGCTCCTGCAACAAACGCGCATAACGCCATAATTACACCAAAGAAAATTATTTTGCCGACACTTCCCGAGGTTATAACCTTTTCGAGTATGTAAGAAAGAAGAAAGGGAATTATCAGCTCGGAAACCGTACCGATAATTTTTATCGTAGTTCCGACCGTCACTCTTTTACGCAGCGGCTTGAAATATCTTAAAATCCAACTCATTTGAAGTCCTCTTCGCTTTTTATAATTTCCTTAGCTCTCTTTTGCATACGGGAAAGCACCGAATCAAAAACCTGCATATCGGCTTCGGATATCCCTTCTGAAAGAAGTGACATCCAGCTTTGCGACACCTCTTTTATTTCCGGAAGCACGTCAAGCATCTTCTCGGTCGGATAAACCGAAAATTGCCTTTTGTCGCTTGGAATTTGCTCTCTTTTGATATATCCCATCTCTTCAAGAGAGTAGAGATTTCTTGCCACCGTGCTCTTGTTTATACAAAGCTCCTCGGCAAGCTCCTCCTGTGAGCGCCCGGGTTCTCTGCATATAGCAAGCGCAAATGCGTAGTGGCTTGAATGAAGATCCTTTTTAGATATATTGTTATGTCTGTATATAGCTTGTGAGCGGCTGATATTATTCAGCATTTTCATAAATTTCGCCATATTTTTCTCCTAAAACAAAATAGTTTCTTCTGCAACAGTTTCCTATGCAACTATTATAGCACGAAAGCAAAAAAAGATCAACCCAAATATAAAATAAAATTTAATTTTCCGTCATTTATCTATCCGCTTTATAGTACTGCATCTTTCGTGTATACTACGAAAACGGAAACGCAAAAACCGTTAAATGCAAAAAAGGAAGCAAGCTATATAACGAGCTTGTTTCAAAAAACAAGTAGTCATTCAAATACGAATAGCTAATAAATACAAATCCCTCGGTTTTGCCGAGGGATTTGTATTATCAATCAAACATAACGTGCGGATTTAATTCAGACGGGGATTTCCAGTCGATTCCGTATTTTTCTTTGAGAATTTCCTTCTTCGCGCTCCAATAAAAGAAGCAGAAACCTAAAAATCTGTTCTTTCCGATTTTTGCCTCTATTAAAGCTTCAAGCTCGTCCTCTATTTTTAGAAATTCGGGTGTGTCTTCTATCGGGTCGTATTTGAGGCCGGTGCTTCTTGCTCTCTTTTTGTATATTCTACCATTCTCTTTCATAGCGCCAAAGGCAATAGCCTGTATGCGCTCATCCTTGAAGGTTATAAAATTCTTTAACATCGTGTCAAACAGAAATTTTGCGGTTTTGTTTGCAAACTCGATATCGATATATTTTGAGTTAATATCAATAACCTTGCCAATGCCAAACAACTTGTGCTCAACTTCCGCACCTATCAGCTTTCTTTTATCCTCGTCACAAAGTTCGTTTTTCGCTATAACAGGCTTCAGAGTGTGTACCCAAGCAGTGTAATTTTTCTTCTGTTGTTCTAAATAATTTACGGCGGAGTTAAACGCTCTTTTGCACTGAGCGGAATACTGATATAGCGGAGAAATTTCGAGCCTGTCCTCAAGACCTGCGTCGAGAGCAACCTCTTTTATGTTCTGCAATTTCATTCTTATAGAGCCTCGTTTTATGTTGGGCAGCTTGTCTGCGATAATATCAACAAGCCTTTCCGTGCTGTCGTCACCCTCGTTTTCAAATACAAAATTCAAATATTCGAGGCAACATGTAAAATCTTCCTCATAGGTCCATCTGTGCTTTTCGGACATTTCATGATTCTCCTTAAAATTTATCTTTTGTAGTAGCGCGTAAGACATTCGTAAAGCCGCTCGCATAAATCCTCGCGCGAGGTCTCGTCAAGCGCTGAATTCTTTACAAGATCTATCACGAGTGAAATCTCATCCTTTGAAAAGGTCTTATTATCCATATAAAAGCCCTTTGTCGTTTTTACGACGGGATAGCCAACCTCTTCAAGAAATTTCAGATTTCTTCCGACGGTTTTTCTGTCGCAGGGAAATTTTGCAGATATCATCTTGGCAATTTCCGTTTGCGTAAGCGGGGTGTTTTTGTCGGTGTTTGTTTCCAGAATTCGAAGAACTAAAATGATAAGATATTTTTTCGTGTTTACAGTGTCCATGCTGCGCACCTCCATATATATTATATCACAATCGCAGTACCAAAAATAGCCCTATTTTTTCTATATTCGCAAAAAAAACTAAAAAAAACGTATTTTACTGTGAAATTTAACAAAAAATAATGGCAATAATCTTCAAAATTCGTTTATTTTTCAAATTTTGCATTTTCGTCGATTTTGTAAATGCGTTTTGTAAAAGCTTTGGAATGAAAGTTTATGAACAAACGATAAATTTATAAAATATAAGAAAATTGTTGAAAAAACAACTTGTCAAACGGTATCTTATATGGTATCATATAGTTGTTGGTTTACACTTCTAATAAAAATTTTATTAAAAGGAGCTTTTCAATGAAAAAGGAAGTCAAACTCGATGCCAACGGGCATCGCAAATTTGGCATACGCGATAAAGTAGCTTATGCTGCAGGAGACCTCGGATGCAATATGAGCTTTTCCTTGAAGGGAACTGTGCAAACCTTCTGGCTCGTATTTATGATGCTGGAAACAGGACTTCTCTCGATTCTTCTTCTACTCGTTCAGATTTGGGACGCGGTTAACGATCCGCTTATCGGCTCTCTTATAGATAACGATAAGAGAAAATACAAAATGGGCAAATTCAAAACCTATATCTTAATCGGTGCGTGCGGACTTCTTGTAGGTGGCGCTGCGGTATTTTTACCGATTCAGGGCGCTCATAAAATAGTTAAAGCGATACTTTTCGTTGTCGGCTATATTATCTGGGACGCATTCTACACAATCGCAAACGTGCCTTACGGCTCAATGCTTAACCTCGTAACCGAAAACGCAGGCGAAAGAGCTCAGCTCTCAACCTGGCGCTCTATCGGATCTATGATAGGAAATCTTCTTCCCGGTATCATTCTTCCTATGCTTATCTGGCAAAAGGTTACGTACGACGGAACTACGAGCTTCCTTGATAAGATTGAAATTCCCGAGGACTCAAAGGAACTCTTCAGTCCTGAGAATTTCCACTCTAATCCTATGACAGGCGAAGCATATCAAGTCGGATCGTAGCCATGTCGTTCTGTGAGCCAAGGAGT
>JAZNCB010000088.1:0-11075 GCA_046156285.1 Eubacteriales bacterium
AGCGGCTCACCGCCAAAGAAGTCAACTTCAAGATTTCTTCTTGTTCCCGATTTCTCGATAAGGAAATCAAATGCGCGTTTTCCGACCTCGTAGCTCATAATGGCGCGCTCGCCCTGGTATTTGCCCTGACTTGCAAAGCAATATGAGCAGTTAAGGTTGCAGGTGTGAGCTATGTGAAGACACATTGCCTTGATTACGTTTGAGTTGTTTTTGTAGCTATATGCAAGCTTCTCAAACTTGTCCTCACAAAAGAGCTTTCCGCTCTCTTCGAGAGCCTTGACGTCATCTATGCAGAGCAAAATTTCCTCACGGGTTACGTCGGGAAGATGCTTATATTTTTCAAGAATTTCCGCTACGATTTTCTCGGTATCTATGCTCTTATACATAGAAATTATGTCGTATGCGACCTCGTCAACCGAATGAAGCGAGCCACTTACCGTATCAAGCACTATATTATAGCCGTTCAACTTGTACTGATGTACCATTTATTTTTCCACTTTCGATTTTAGTTATAAAATAGGTAGGGCTGTCTCAAAGCCGAGACAGCCCATACTGCTTGGGATAGGCAGATTCGGGCAAAACCGAACAGTCAACCCCAAATAATCAGAATTACTTGTTCTGATTCTCGCATTGCTGGTTAGCAACGCCGCAAGAGGTCTTGCAAGCTGACTGGCAGGATGTCTGGCACTCGCCGCAACCGCCGTTTTCAACAGTCTTTACAATATCCTTTGTTTCGATTGTCTGAATTCTTTTCATTGTATTCCTCCAAGTTTGCAAAAGAGCAAAATATTTTACACGAAATAATTATAGCATAATATAAAAATCTTGTCAATAGATTTACGGTGCAATTTTTCACTTTTTTGTAAAATATCGGTTGACAAAGGATTTGACTTTTGGTATAATAATTACGTAAGATAAAACACTAAAAAAGGAGAACCGCTATGAAAGAAATGAAGGTTATTTTATCAAACGTTCAGGACGTTAGAGATTTCGTCAATACCGTTGTTTTGCTTGACTACGAGGTTGACCTCGCACAAGGCAGATATCTGATAGATGCAAAATCAATTATGGGTATTTTCTCACTCGATTTACTCTCACCTATTTCGGTAATCGCACACACCGAGTATGCTGACGATTTCTTCGCAAAGCTTGAAAAATTCAAGGCTTAATCAGAGCCGAGGGCAAGGGCTATGAAGACGGGTTTCGTTTTCGTAGCCCTTTTTGCATATTTTTTCCCTTTTTTGTCAATAGTCAAGTTGTACTTATTGTCAAAAGAAAGGAATAAATATGGACAAAATTCTCGAAACTATCAAAAAAATTTGGGATAACAACTTCGTAAAGGCCGCAGCTTATCTGGTTTTAGCTATTGTCGTCGCTTGGATTGCCGCCCTTATTGTAAAAAAATTATTTAAGCTCGTAGGGCTTGACAAAAAGCTTGACAAGTGGGGCGTCAGGTCCGGACAGGAAAAGGGGGCGTCGAAATTTATCGGCAAGCTCACCTTTCTTATAGTCTTTCTGCTTTTCTTCCCTGCTGTTTTAGATGCGCTCGGACTTCGTGGTGTAACAGAGCCTATAATGAAGTTTGTAGACACGTTTATAAGCTATATACCTAACATCATTGCTGCGGCGGTGCTCATATTCGTCGGCATTTTTATAGGTCAGATACTATCCGAGGTAATTGCCGTCCTGCTATCTAAAACAAAAATAGACAACCTCAAAGGACGCCTTGGCAAAAATAGTCAAAATTCTGCCGAAATGGAAGAAAACAATGAAAATGCTCCAAAAATCTCCTCTATAATAGGAAAAATCGTTTATGCAATAGTGGTTCTTATAGCTGTTGCAGAGGCGCTGACAATCCTTAATATTGAGACTATTTCAAAGCCTGCGCTCAAAATCATAAGCACGGTATTTGAAGCTATACCCGACGTATTCCTCGCAGCGCTCATAATTATTCTCGGAATTTTTCTCGCAAACATTGTCGGCTCGCTTCTCGAAAACCTGCTCACAGGTCTCAATCTTGACGGTGTGCTCAAAAAGAATATGCCCGAGATGAGTAGGGGCGTTTCAATATCAAAAGTTATCACAGGCGTTGTACGTGCTATAATCATAATTTTCGTTTTAGCGCAGGGGGTTGATATTCTCGGCCTTGAAGTGTTCAGCGACATTATGTCGTTTGTAATATCTTATATGCCACGGCTCATAAAGGCTGTCGCTATTCTCGTTCTCGCAATTTTCGTTGCAAATCTTGCCGAGGGGGCACTTAAAAAGTCTATGGGTGCAGGTATTTCCAAAATCGTGCGTGCAGGCATTTACGTGATAGCAGGATTTATGATATTCAGCCAGCTTGATTTTGCAAGTACAATAGTTAACTTTGCTTTCATTATTATACTTTCCGCCCTTGCGGTAGCATTTGCTATTTCATTTGGTATCGGCGGAAAGGACTATGCAAAAACTGTGCTTAGCAGTATAAAAACTAAAAAATCCGATTCCAACCAAAACGAAAAAAACGGCGAAAACAAATAAGAAAATCCCCTATACCGCTTCGGTGTAGGGGAATATTTTATATTAGCTCTTCAAAAAATACGCTTTCGTACCCGTTTTTCTTTAAAAATTCAAACGCTACGCGCAATTTATTCTCAAAGTTTGGCTGATAGCGCTTGTAATCGGGGTAAAAATACTGCTCGTGAATCATTACGTTCAGATGCGATCTTTCTTTGAGAGCCTCAAGCTTTTCGGAAACGACCTCCGCCGAAAAAGAGTTTATTACCAAATTCAAAGACGAAAAGCTCAATTCTCCAAGCTTTATGATTTCTCCGTCGCGTATTTTTTTCGCATTTTTCGAATCCACCAAGTAAGACGTTCTTGGATTTTCGCAGTTCCCGAAAATTCCCAAAAGTCCACGGACGCCGTTGTCACTAAGCGCCTTATTTCCCTCCTTGGTCGTAAGGCAGTAATGTATCGTGGTTGTTTTTGCAAGTGCTTTCGGCGAGGCAAATCTTATAATTTCGTTATTTACCTTGTTGCAGTCGCAAAATACCTCGTCATAGCCTGAAAACTGATAGGGATTTTCATTTTCAAAATCCGAATGAAAGGAAAGCTTCAGCCAGTCGGAATTTTTCTCCCACTCAGCATAGTATTTATCGCTCATATCGGAAAGCGTGAATTCTTCTTGTCTGTAAAAGAGGTTAAGCTGTACCTTTAATCCGAACCGCTCGTGAAGCCTCTTATACATTGCAAGGTACGGGTGCTCAAAAATGCTGTTATAACCGTTTTCGGTTATTTGTTGCAAAAATCTTATATTGTCATCAACCGTAAAGCAAAACGTTTTCATCTTTTACCTCTGAAACTAAAAGCTATCACACGCAATTGTGCCGGCATTGTAATATTTTTTATATTCATCGTCGGGCACCATACTTCCGCCGGTTGCCCACGCCAAGTGATAACCGTATGGGAGCTTGCCGAGAGCCTTTGAAAGCATTACAGGACCGAATACACCTGCAAGGGCGCTCGGCTCGAGCTTGATTTTTTCGGTATCCGAAATCATTTTCAGAAGCGCCGACATTCTCTCGTCCTTAACCGAATAGCAGCCGTCGGTAAACGGGAGCATCAATTTTCCAACAAATCCGCTCGCTCTACCTACTGCAAGTCCGTCCGCTATCGTTTTGTTATCAACTCCAAAGTCCGCAACAGAAAGTCCGTTGTGCTCACCCGTTGCCATTCCGAGCATCATACACGCAGAGTGGGTAGGCTCTGCAAAGAAACAATGAACGTTGTCGCCGAAGAGCATTTTTAGTCCGAATGCAACTCCGCCCGGTCCTCCGCCAACTCCGCAAGGAAGATAGACGTAAAGAGGATTTTCCGAATTTATAACTATGCCTGCCAAATCAAACTGGGCTTTCAATCTTTCTGCGGCGACAGAGTAGCCTAAAAAGAGGGTTTTTGAGTTTTCATCGTCTACAAAGTGACAAAATTTGTCACCCTCCGCCTGACGCCTGCCGTTTGCTACCGCAACCGAATAGTCGTGTTCATATTCTATGACGGTGACACCCTTTGACCTCAACATATCCTTTTTCCACTGACGTGCGTCAGCGGACATATGTACTGTGACGTTAAAGCCGAGCTTTGCACTGATTATGCCGATAGAGAGGCCGAGGTTGCCCGTCGAGCCGACCGCAACCGAGTATTTTGAAAACAGCTTCTTATATTTTTCGCTATCGAGGACCGAATAATCGTCGGTAATTTTAAGGCCGCCCTCTTCCATTGCGACCTTTTCCGCAAAGCAAAGCACCTCATAAATGCCGCCTCGCGCTTTTATCGAGCCTGAAACCGCAAGATTACTGTCGAGCTTTACGAGCAGCTTGCCGTTTATTTTCTCACCGTACTTTTCTTCGATGGCCTTTTGCATATTAGGGATTTCGGCAAAAGGCGACTCAATTATTCCGTCGCTTTTAGCCGTTTCGGGAAACACCACTCGAAAATAGCTTGCAAAGCGCAAAAGTCTCTCCGACGCGTCCTTTATATCACGGCTCGTGAGCGGTGAGGCTTTGCATGCCTCGTCAAACGGAAGCTTGTTTTCGTTTAGCCAGATAGCTTCCTCGGTTTTCATAATTTTTTCTATCACGGGGCATTTTTCAACCCATTCATTGATTGTTTTCTCGTCAAGCATATGAAACTCCTTTACAAAAGCATTATATCACATTGACGTATATTTTTCAACGCAGATTAAAAAATAGCAAAAAAATGAAAGAAAGAAGTTAAAAGATAACAAGAAAAACGGCTCACAACGAGCCGTTTCTTTGGCCTGCCGTAAGGAGCATAGCGACGGATTAGCGAGCCTGCGAGCGTCTAGGATTCGACAAAATCTCGAAAACTCTGTTTCAAAAAGAAAAACGGCTCGTAATGAGCCGTTTCTTTGGCCTACCCGATAGGATTCGAACCTACGACCTTCAGAGTCGGAGTCTGACGCGCTATCCAGCTGTGCCACGGGTAGATACCCGTATATTTTATCATTTTTACATTTATTTGTCAATATATTTTTTCAATAGTCCTTTGCAACAAAACAATGTTTTGGGTTTTGAATTAGCAAAATTTTGCTCCGCAAAAAAACATTGACAATTCATTCTTTTTATAGTATAATAAAAGTACCAAAGAAAAGGAGATTTTTAATATGAAAAAAATTGTTTCAGCATTGCTTTTATTAGCTCTTTTAGTTTGTTCTCCTTTTGTGCTTTCCTCGTGTGGTGAGGACGGCCTTTCGGGAACATATGAGGGCAACCTTTGCACTCTTAAATTCAAGGGTGAAAGAGTAACCGCAGTCATCGGCACGGCCGAGCTTTACGGCGAGTACGAGATTGACCGCGAGTACGGTGAAAAGACCATATCGCTCGATTTCGTTGACTACGATGAGGCTACCGAAACGCAAAAGCAGCTTCTTGATGCAATTTCGGGTATTCTTTACGAGGATATTCCTTTTGCAAAGGACGGAGCTACTATTACGATAGGCACGTACACCTTTACTAAAAAATAGAAAACAGTTCAGATTCTATTTTCATAAGTCGGTTATATTTAGCGGTGCGCTCGGCTCTTGCCGGCGCACCTGTTTTTATGAAGTCGCAGGAAAGCGCTACTGCAAGATCGGAAATAAAGGTATCCTCTGTCTCACCGCTTCGGTGGGACATTATTGTTTTATAGCCACCTGATTTTGCTGTGGCAACACACTCAGCGCATTCGACAAGCGAGCCTATCTGATTTGGCTTGATTAAGACTGCATTTGCATACTCTTCCCGAATTCCCTCTTTGACGCGCACGGCATCGGTCACGAAAAGGTCGTCGCCAACGAGAACGGTTTTGTTTCCGAGCACCTCGGTCAGCCTTTTCCAGCCTTGAATATCCCGCTCTCCGACACCGTCCTCAATACTCATTATAGGATAGCGATTTACAAGCGAGGAAAGATATTCTATCAGCTTCTCCGACGTATATCTTATTTTTCTTTTAGGGAGAAAATACTCGCCTTTTTCGTACCACTCCGACGAGGCGACGTCAAGACCGATATAAAAATCCTCGCCGGCACGGTATCCCGCCTTTTCGACAGCCGACAAAATAAGCTCGATAGCCTCCTCGTCGGACGAAAGCTCGGGCGCAAACCCTCCCTCATCACCGACACCCGTCGAAAGAGAGCGGCATGTCAGGATATCCGAGAGAACGTGATAAACCTCCGACGAGGTTCTGACCGCCTCAGCAAAGCTCTCCGCGCCCGTTGGTATAATCATAAATTCCTGAATATCGATATTGTTCTTTGAGTGAGCGCCGCCGTTTATAATATTCATCATAGGAATGGGCATTTTTTTCACGAATGCACCGCCAAGATACCTATAAAGCGGCATTTTCTCTGTTGCTGCGCCTGCTCTTGCAAGAGCGAGAGAAACCGCTAAAATCGCGTTAGCACCGAGGCTTGATTTATTGTACGTGCCGTCGAGGGCTATCATAACCGAATTTGCTTCTTCAAGATCGTGGACGTTCATACCGACAAGTGCGGTATGAATTTTTTCATTTATATTCTCGACAGCGCGCAAAACCCCTTTTCCAAGATATCGTGTCTTGTCTCCGTCGCGAAGCTCGAACGCCTCTCCCTCCCCTGTTGAAGCGCCCGACGGCACTGATGCTACACCGACACTTCCGTCGGAGAGCAAAACCTCAGCCTCTACCGTAGGATTTGCTCTTGAATCAAGAATTTCTCTTGCCGAGACTTTAACTATTTCACACATAAAAGCTCCCCCTTTTACCTCATTTTAGGTAATATAACTATTGACAAGGCAGGAACTAAAAATACAAGGTGAGCATAAAATGTAATAAAAAAAGAAGGGAGAATTTTATGATTATTCATACAGTAAAGCCGGGCGACACCGTTTTCAAAATTGCAAGACGCCACGGCACCTCACCAATGAAAATAGTTGAGGACAACGGACTTACAAATCCCGACAGTCTCACTGTCGGCGAAGAGCTGCTTATTATAAATCCGACGAGGACCTGCTCGGCTCGCGGCTCGGACACACTTGACGTAATTTGCGAGCGCTTCTCGGTTGACCGAGACAGCCTTTTACGTAAAAATCCGTATCTTTCGGGAACGGACAAAATATATCCGGGGCAGATACTCTCAATAAAGCATGATGCGCCACCGTTTGCGATAGCGGCGGCAAACGGATATTACTACAAGGGGTGTAGCGCCGAAAGACTCGCATTTGCTCTGCCGTATCTTACCTATCTTACGGTGGCGGCGGCAAAAAGAAGAGGACGGAAAGTCGAGCTTTTATTTGACGAGGCGGATATCGTAAACGAGGCAAGAGAAAGACGGGTTTTGCCTCTTTTGCGTATATACGACGAGGGGACGGACTTTTCCGACGGATATATTGACGAGCTGATTGCGCTTGCCAAGGAAAGAAATTACTCGGGCATTTTACTTGCTCCATACAGAGAGATGCAGGAAAATCCACACGAGCTTGAAGAATTTCTGATGAAGCTCAAAAAGCGCACACTTCTCGAAAGCCTACTGTTATTTTTAGAGATAGATGCAAATGAAAGTTTACAAATCAAGGATGTATGCGACGGCTACACCTTAATGTACGACAAATGTCAGCTTGACGAAATTCCGAGCTTTGAGGCAGGTGAAGAGGCAACTGTAAAAAGACTGTGCGAGAGCTTAGAGCCATCAAAGCTATATATTGACCTACCCACGCTTGCATACGCAAAGAGCAGTGAGCTCGGGCTTGAAGCCTTGCTTCGGCACGAGGCTATCTCCACCGTTCAGAATGCAGGGGGCGAAATTATCACAGACGATGAGCGCGGAGTATGCCATTTTGAATACAACAGATACAAGGCGGGCAGAAAAACCCCTACCCGTGTAACATTTGAGTCGCTCAAAAATATAAAAGCCAAGCTCGGTCTTGTCGACGAGCTCGGCCTTATGGGTGTAGCATTTGATATTATGAGAGTGCCTGTTCCTTATCTTATGATGCTTGAAGTCAGCTTTTCAAAGCCTACGCTTTTCTGATTATACAATTCCGAAAAAGCGCCTTGCATTTTCCTCCGTAAGTACGGCGCACTCCTCCTCGCTAATAGAAAAAATCTCTGCGAGGGTTCGGTTTGTGTATTCAAGATAGCCTGAATGGTTGAGTTTTCCTCTATGTGGATGAGGGGCAAGATAGGGACAGTCGGTTTCTATTAAAACCTTGCTCTTAGGAAGCGCCGCCGCTACCTCGCGCGGCCGTCTTGCGTTAGTAAAGGTAAGAGTGCCGGAAAAGGAAATCATATATCCGAGCGAGATAAGCTCCTCTGCCATCTCGGGCGAGCCCGAGAAGCTATGCAAAACTCCTCTTACGCCCGGAAATTCCTTTATTATTTCCAGAACGTCACCGTGTGCATCTCTATCATGAATTACGACGGGGATATCGATTTTTTTTGCAAGGCTCATCTGCGCTCTGAAAAAATTTTGCTGACAGGTTTTGTCGGTATCGGGATAGTGATAGTCAAGTCCTATTTCACCGAGGGCAACGCACTTGTTATCTTTATCGAGTATCAATGCCTCAATATCGGCAATAGCCTCCTCCAAAGGCAGCGAAAGATACTGCGAATCCGACGGGTGAATACCGAGGGCGGTATACATACCCTTGTGTCTTTTCGCTTGTGCTATCGCTTCCCTTGCATTGTCGTTTGAGGTTGCGACGTTGATAATTCCCGAAACGCTACCCGAAAGCAAAGCGCCGATAAGTGTATCGGCGCTTACGTCACATTCGGATTCAAAGCGCTTGTCGTAATAGTGGGCGTGTGAATCGAAATATTTCATTAGTGAATTCTGTCTCCGTTTCTTGCGTCCTTGTCAAGAAATACTACCTTGACCTCTTCCTCACCGGAGGCGAGAAGCATACCGTAGCTTTCAACTCCGCAAAGCTTTGCAGGTTTGAGGTTTGCGACTACGATAACCTTTTTACCTATGAGGTCGTCGGGAGTGTAGAACTTTGCAATTCCCGAAACTATCTGTCTCTTTTCATAGCCAAGGTCTACTTGAAGTTTAAGAAGCTTCTTTGCCTTTGGAACAGGCTCGCAGGCTAAAATCTCAGCTACGCGAAGCTCAACCGCGCCGAATGCCTCAATCGGAATTTCGGGCTCGTGCTCGGGCTCTTCTACTGCCTTTTCGGCTTCGATGGCTGCCGCTTTTTTAGCTTCCATTTCCTCGAAGAACTTTTTCTCGTCTATTCTCTGGAAGAGGTTTGATGCCTCGCCAAGAGGATTGCCTGCTACGAGTGCACCAAACTCGCTTGCCGTTTCGAAATCGGTCTTATCGGTTGCAAGCTGAGCGAATATTGCCTCGCAGGTTTTGGGCATATAGGGGGTAAGAAGAACCGCACCTACTCTTATTACTTCAAGAAGGTTATAGATTACACTTGCAAGACGGGGGCGGTCTGCCTCATTCTTTGCAAGAACCCAAGGTGTTGTCTCATCGATATACTTGTTTGCACGACGGAGCATTGTGAATATCTCGTCAAGCGAGTCGGCTACGTGATACTCGTTCATAAGCTTAACCGATTTTTCTATTGAAGCCTTAACGGTTGCGATAAGGTCGAGGTCGAGCTCGGTTTTCTCGCTCGGTGCGGGAACTATACCGTCAAAGTATTTTTTCGTCATTGCGTGTGTACGGCTGACGAGGTTTCCAAGGTTGTTTGCGAGGTCGTTATTGTATCTTGTAATAACGCTCTCGTAGGTGATAGAGCCGTCGGAATTATAGGGCATCTCGGAAAGGGCGTAATATCTAACACCGTCAACGCCGAATACCTCGGCAAGCTCGTCCGCAAAGACGACGTTGCCCTTTGACTTACTCATCTTATCGTTGCCGAAATTGAACCAGGGGTGGCCAAACACCTTCTTCGGCAATGGAAGGTCGAGCGCCATAAGGAATATCGGCCAATAAATCGTATGGAAGCGAAGTATATCCTTACCTATGATATGAACGTCACAGGGCCAATACTTCTTGAATTTCTCGCACTGCTCCTCATAGGACTTATCGGGGTCGTAGCCTATTGCGGTTATATAGTTTGTAAGCGCATCAAGCCATACGTAAACGACGTGCCTTGCATCAAAGTCAACGGGGATACCCCACTTAAACGAGGTACGGGATACGCAAAGGTCTTGAAGTCCTGCTTTAAGGAAGTTATTTACCATCTCACGCTTACGGCTGATAGGCTCGATGAACTCGGGGTGGTCCTCGATATACTGCATAAGCCTGTCAGCATACTTTGACATTTTGAAGAAGTACGCCTCTTCTCTTGCCTGAGCAACAGGTCTTCCGCAGTCGGGGCACTTACCTCCCTCTACCTGCGTTTCGGTGAAGAATGACTCGCAGGGTGTGCAATACCAGCCCTCGTAGTAGCCCTTATATATATCGCCCTTGTCGTAGAATTTTTTGAATATCTTTTTGACAGCCTCTTCGTGATAGTCGTCAGTTGTGCGAATAAAGTGGTCATACTCAACGTTCATAAGGTCCCAAACGCCCTTTATTTCGCCTGCAACCTTATCGACGTATGCCTTAGGAGTAAGGCCTGCCTCTGTTGCGAGATTTTCTATTTTCTGACCGTGCTCGTCAGTACCTGTGCAGAGAAAAACGTCCTTTCCCATTCTGCGCTGAAATCTTGCGAATGCGTCTGCCATTATGATTTCATAAGTATTTCCGAAGTGCGGCTTGCGCGATGCGTAGGCTATCGCGGTTGTCAGATAAAATTTTTCCATAGCAAAAATCCACCTACATATTTATTCTATCAAATAATTGTACCACAAATTTCGGCGTTTTACAATATATAAACGCGATTTTTTTGAAATTTCTTACCATTGACATTTTAATATTTTACTGTTATAATATATTATTGTAGTATACTACGTATTTTGAGAAAGGCGGTAGGATGATGCAGGGCTTCTTTGAAAGACTTTACGGAAACGAAAAAACAAAGCTTCGCTTATCCGCTTTGCTCGAAAAGGATACTCTTCCGCACGCATTCCTCGTCGTTGGACCGTCGGGAAGCGGTAAGAGG
>JAZNCB010000089.1:0-6458 GCA_046156285.1 Eubacteriales bacterium
TATTTTAATT
This sequence comes from Eubacteriales bacterium, assembly GCA_046156285.1. Taxonomy (GTDB): domain Bacteria; phylum Bacillota; class Clostridia; order Oscillospirales; family CAG-272; genus UBA1740. Next base: position 11 of record JAZNCB010000089.1, read on the forward strand.
TAATGATTAAGGAAGAGATAAAATTCCAAAATTCCTTGGTTTTTGAGGGGATGACCTCTATCCGAGCAATACTCAAAGCAAATGACGATAATTTGAGAGACAGAAAAATTGAAAAGATATTTTATGATAAAGATAAATATGTAAAAAACGCAAAAAACATAGGATATTTGAGGGCAGTATCTCAAAAATACGGTTTTTTGCTTGAAGAAACCACCGAGGAAGAAATCTCAAATCTCACTCTCGGAAACTCCCACGGCGGTATAATTGCTATTGCAAATGAGAGAAAAATTCCGCACCTTTCAAGTGATTCTCCAATAAAGCCTTGCGGTTTTTACTGTATGATAGAGGGAATTGAAGACCCCTACAATTTCGGATATTCCCTTCGCTCTCTATATGCTATGGGTTGCGACGGAATCATTCTCCCTGAGCGAAACTGGCTTACTGCGGCAGGCGTGGTTGCGAGAAGCTCGGCGGGAGCATCGGAGCTCTTCCCTATCTATACTGCCCCCGCAGAAGAGGCGGCAGATATTTTTCACGGATTTGGTTACAAAATCGTTTCTGCCGATGAAAGATGCGATAATCTGCTTGGCGAATGCGAATTAAAGCTTCCGCTTTTGCTTATCGTTGGCGGTGAAAAAAGAGGTATATCAAGAAAGCTCCTTGATAAAACCGACATTCTCGTTAAAATTGACTATCAAAGAGATTTTAACGCTTCCCTTTCGGCTGCTTCTGCAACCACAATGTTTGCATATGAGATATCGCGTCAGAATAAGAAATAAAATCAGCGGGGTTGCCTTTTGACAACTCCGCCTTTTTGTTGGAAATTTTCTTATTATTTGTTGTTACAGCCGCAGCCGCGCGAGCCGTTTGCGTTTTCGGCGGGCGGTGTCATAACAGTTTTGAATTCTCCGACCGGGAAAGGCATTGCGCCAAAGAGGGCGCAGGGGTCGTCGGAGCTTGTTGCGGGCAAACATTCCTTGTCAGGCACGGAATAATCGGTAGCCTGAACGAGAATCTGAGCAGGACGCTCGATTCTGATTACCGAGAAAATACCGAAGGAAAGCACGAGCTTCGGAGTATTTGCTCCGGGAGTAGTTACTATCTGTCCGTCGATACATCCCGAAATACAGCTCGGAATTTCGGAGCATTCGCAGGAGCAGCAACAGGGGGCGCAGCACTCTACTACCTTGGTGTTAAGAACGATAGGAGCTACCGTCTCAACTACTGCTACAGGTGCATTTGTCGTTGTGGTGTCTACGTTGCCGATATTGCAATAGTTGTTGTCCTCGTTTGAGTAATAGCTGACGACGTTTCCCTCGCCGCCAAAAAGGATAACGTCTTTTTCGAGAACGGCAATACCCGAGAAGCTCTGGCTTCTGCCAATGCAAACGCAGGCTTCAAGGTCTACCTTAATGTAGTATCTGACGGTAACCTTATAAAATCCGTTGTTGAACGGAACGGGCTCTACGCCAACGTAAGCCCAGATAAGTGTTGCGGCTTTTGTGCGAACACTTGATGCGGTTGAAATTATTTCCTCGCCGAATGAGGTTAAAAAGACTCTGACGTCTTGAAAACAGTCTCTGTCTCTACAACAGTCGAGAACTCTTTTTGTATCAATACAAACAGTTCCCTGCGCGTCGCAGCCAAGACCGTTTCTTATATTTCTGTTATCTTGCATTATTTATGACCATTCCTTATGCAAAAACTTAGGTATAGGTTATACCTATGCCTTGTTAACATAATATGAAAGAAAGCGAAATCTGTTCACCAAACGAAAAAATAGAGAAAACCGAAGTTCTCTCTATTTTTATATAATATTTAATTATAACTTATGCGTAAGCTTTAATTGCCTCAGGGCACTCCTCAACTGCAATAGAAGCTGTCATTACGATATTTACGTTCTCGGAGATTGTGCTGGTCTTAGCGAGAAGCTCCTCGAAAGCCGCAGTATCGTTGCCGCAGATTTTAAGAGCGGAGTCGATGAATACGTCTGTAATATCGTTGTTTGATGCAAGGATACCTGCAATGAAGCCGTAAAGTGTTTCTGCGTTAGTAATCTTGTATGCGTCGGTATCAACAAGTCTTGCCTTATATGTAATATCGTGAGTGAGCTTATCGCCCTTCTCTATACAAACGACGGAACCTTTGGAAGCTGCGGTTGCGTTGTTCGCAAGCTCGATAAGAGTCTTTGTTTTTCCTGAACCTTTTGCGCCGATGAAAAGTTTAACCATTTTGAAATCCTCCTGTGTTTTAGGGTTGCTGTAAGGTAATCTAACCTTCTATATATATTTTACACTATATTAGCCAAAAAATCAAGAGTTTTCTTTGTGTTTTTGTGAAAAATTATGGATTTTTTTGTAAAATCAGTTTTCTTTTATTCTTGCTTCGAGAGTTTTCTTCATATCCTCGTAGCCGGGCTTTCCAAGCAGTGCAAACATATTCTTTTTGTAAGCCTCAACTCCGGGCTGATTAAAGGGATTTACACCGAGCATATATCCGGAAATTGCACAAGCAAGCTCGAAGAAAAATACAAGATAACCAAATGAATATTCGCTCTTGTCCTGAAGCTCAATTAGGATATTCGGAACACCGCCGTCGTTGTGCGCAATAAGGGTTGCGAGCATTGCGGTCTTGTTTACGTAATCAAGCTCTTTGCCGGAAATAAAGTTAAGTCCGTCGACGTTAGCCTCGTCGTTTGGAATAACGAATTTTGTGCCGGGGTCTTTAACGTTGATAACCGTTTCAAAGAGGTTGCGAATACCGTCTTGAATATACTGACCGAGTGAGTGAAGGTCGGTTGAGAAGATTACTGATGCGGGGAAAATTCCCTTGCCGTCTTTGCCCTCGCTCTCGCCGTAAAGCTGCTTCCACCATTCGTTAAGCATAAGCATATAGGGCTCGTAGCCAACGAGAATTTCGGTGGTCTTTCCCTGCTTTAATAGCGCATTACGCATCATAGCGTATTGCATAGCCTCGTTTTCAAGATAATTATCAGAGGAAAATCTTGCTCTTGCATCGCGTGCGCCCGCCATCATTTTGTCAACGTCAATACCTGCTACTGCAATCGGCAAAAGACCAACTGCGGTAAGAACCGAATATCTTCCTCCGACGTCATCAGGAACAACGAAAGTCTCATATCCGATAGCATCGGAAAACTCTTTGAGAGTTCCGCGCGCCTTGTCAGTTGTTACGAAAATGCGCTCCTTTGCTCTTGCCTCGCCGTACTTTTCGATAAGAAGCTTCTTAAATACTCTAAAAGCAATTGCAGGCTCTGTTGTAGTTCCCGACTTTGAAATAACGTTAAGCGCAATATCCTTTCCCTCGCAGATAGAGAGAAGCTCAGTGAGAGCGGTTGTTGAAATATTGTTACCTGCAAAGTATATATCGGGTGTATCCTTTTTCAAATTGTTGTATAAGGGGCTTTTAACGAATTCGATAGCCGCACGCGCGCCAAGATAAGAGCCGCCGATACCAATAACGACGAGAATATCAGAGCTTTTCTGAATTTTCTTTGCCGCAACCTTAATTCTTTCGAATTCTTCCTTGTCGTAGCATTCGGGCAGGTCGTACCAGCCGAGAAAGTCAGCGCCAAGCCCGTTTTTGTTTTTTACGAGGGAGAGCGCTGCTGATGCTTCGCCTGCGAGTGCTGAAATTTCTTCGTTTTTAACGAAATTTTTGATAAAACTGCTTGAAATTTTTAATGCCATATTCTAAATACACCTTTGATTTTATTTTCCCTATTATTATACTACAAACATAAGTGTATTTCAATAATTAAATGGCAAAAAATCAAAATATTTTTTTAATAATTCCAATAAAAATATCAAACAGTCCTATTTTTTCAACCGTTTCATTTGCGTAAATATCGCATCTGCCGATTTCCTTGCCGTCGAGAGTGTAAATAATGCTTCCAACAGCCTCGTTCTTTGCTATTGGGGCGGTAATATTCTTTGGAATTTCATAGCTTTTTTCAACCCTTTTCATATCCTGCTTTCCGATAAGTGCAAAAAAGCCTCTTGAATATATATCAACACTACTGTCAGTACCCTTGTATACCGTCATTTTCTCAATAAATTCGGGAGAATCGTTATATATTCCGTAGCTTGAAAATCCGTAATCCAAAAGCTCCTTTGCCGCCGCGTTTCGCTCGTCTCTTGTCTTTGCGCCCATAATTACGGCAATAAGCTGCATACCGTCGCGCTTTGCCGCGGCACTGATACAAAATCCTGCCTTATCAGTTGAGCCGGTTTTGAGGCCGTTGCAGCCGTCGTAATAGCGGACAAGTCTGTTTGTATTTGTAAGAGTAAACTCTCCGCCCCGTATCGTATCCTGCCATAAGGACGCATATTGTGTGATAAGGTCATATTTTATAAGCTCACGTGACATTGCCGCAATATCCTTAGCACATGTCAGGTGATTTTGTGTTGTGTCGTCAAGTCCTGTCGCATTCTCAAAATTCGTGTTTATCATACCAAGCTCGCGTGCCTTGTCATTCATCATACCGACGAAAATCTTTTCACTGCCACCGACAAGCTCTGCAAGAGCTACTGCCGCATCGTTAGCACTTGCAATAACCGCGCATTTTATAAGCTCCTCAACGCTCATTCGCTCGCCCTCTGATAAAAACACCTGGCTTCCGCCCATAGAAGAGGCATTGGCGCTTATTACCACTGTGTCATCAGTAGAAATTCTTCCGTCGGAAATTGCTTCCATAACCAAAAGAAGTGTCATAATCTTTGTAACCGATGCAGGCGAAGCTACGTGGTTTTCGTTTTGTGAGAAAAGCACCGTGCCGGTGTTTGCCTCAACAAGATATGCTGCCTCGGCATTTACCTCAAACGGTTGTGTCTCCACTTTTGTCTCTTCTGCCACGGAATTTGTTGCGTTATCTGCAAAAACCGACGTGTTAAAGCTCGGAATTAAAGAAAGTATCAATAAAAAACAAACTAATTTTTTCATAGGTCGCTCCTTACGTGTTATCAATAAAATGTATTTATCTATGCGACCTTATATTCCGACAAAATTAAAAAAATAGTAAACTTTTTTGTAAGCTCTTGTTTTTGTATAAAATATATGTTATTATTAGTAATATAAAGTTTAAGGAGTAAAACCTTGGAAAATAAAAATAAGAAAAAGCGATTTCAGTTTTTTGATTCGCAAAGGGTTGGAAAGGGCGTAAGTAAAAATCGAGCAAAGCTTGAACCCGGATTAAAGCGCTTCTTCGTCCTATATAAAAACAACCTTGGAAAGCTTGTTTCGGTAAATATTCTTTTTATACTCGGTAACTTCCCTATCTTCTTTTTGATAGCGACACTTGCCGGTGTTACTCAAAATAGTGCGTATCTTCCGCTTTCCGATCTCTTTCAGAATATTGACGGTCTTTTTGCGGTTGACGGTGGCATGACACCCTATAAGCTTACACTCTATGCTCTTGAAGGTCTGCAAGCACATTCATACGTGCCGACAACGCTTACCTACGTATTTTACGGTATCAGTGCATTGTTCTTATTCACCTTCGGTATTGTAAACGTCGGAACGGCTTATATAATAAGAAATATGGTGTCGGGTGAGCCGGTATTCGTCTGGACAGACTTCTGGTATGCGGTACGCAGGAACTGGAAGCAGGCGCTTCCTTTCAGCATCATCGACGCACTTATCACGGGACTTCTCATATATAACATATATTCTCTTATAACCTCTACAGCAGGCTTTATGGGCTCTATGATGTTCTGGAGCAACGTCGTAATATTTATCGTGTATTTCTTTATGCGATACTATATGTACGTTCAGATGGTGACGTTTAAGCTTTCGGTTTTCAAGATGATTAAAAACTCGCTTATTTTTGCACTTCTCGGAATTAAGAGAAACGTTTTGGCACTTCTCGGTATGGCGCTTCTTATCGTGTTTGAGATAATGCTTCTCTTTGGAACCGGCTTTATTCTCTTACCTCTTGCAATAGGACTTCCGCTTATAATTTTGGTATCTACCTTTGCATATATCAAGGTTTATGCTTCCTATTATAAGATTAAGGAAATAATGATTGACCCATACGTAGAAAAGTCGCCCACAACGGAAAGCCCGTACGGCGATGAGGACGATGAAATCATAATGCGCGACGACGTTACCGAAAAGGAACGTCTCGAAGAAATAAAGCGCAGAAATGGAATTCAATAATAATTTGGGGGCTGCTTCATTTAGGCAGAACCCAAAAAGAGCGAAGATTTCGTGAAAAAACACGGTTTCTTCGCTCTAACTTTATTCTTTTGTGTTTTTAAGGTTGAAATTCTTTCGAATTTCTCCTTTTTTCGCTCTTTTTGTATCGCCGTTTCCTCGCTCGACGTACCCTTGTACGCCTATCGCTCGTACTCTTCACGAGCAACGCCGCTTTTGCGGCGGCACTTTGTGCTCGTTGCGATTTTATCGCAACGCTCAGTAGAGCAATCTTCGC
>JAZNCB010000090.1:0-5620 GCA_046156285.1 Eubacteriales bacterium
GCTTGGCCTCCGACTTTCTTGAAAAGGAAATTTTGAAATTGAAAGGTTTTGCTCTTGATGAGGGCGCTTTGCTTTACGGAAAGTGCGACAAGTGCAATTTTGCGGAAAAACAAATCTGATGAATACTCTTTTACACACTCACGGGAATGGAGCGGCGAGTATCTGGGAAAAGCTATACGGAGAGGTTTTGCTCGACGGTCTTTTAGATGCTCTTAAAATTGTTCCGTTTCTTTTCGTAACCTATCTTTTAATGGAGCTTATTGAGCACAAGGCTTCTCAAAAAACTCGCTCGCTCCTTATAAAATCCGGAAAATTCGGTCCGCTTGCCTGCGGAATTATCGGCACTGTGCCTCAGTGCGGATTTTCTGCTGCGGCATCAAATTTTTACATGGGTAGGATTATAACTCTCGGAATGCTGGTTTCGGTATTCCTCTCAACATCTGACGAGATGCTTCCGATTATGATTTCGGGCAAGGTCAGCGCAAAAGCAATTTTCGCTATACTCGGCTACAAGGTTGTCGTCAGTATCATCGTCGGATATGCTATTGACCTTCTGCTTCGTCTTATGAAAAAAGATCGCGAGGAAATCGACGTTGGCAGAATGTGCGATGACGATAACTGTCACTGCGAGCACGGAATATTTCACTCTGCTCTCCACCACACAGTAACGGTTGGCGCATTCGTTTTAGTCGTAACTCTTCTTATAAACGCGCTTATCGCATTTATCGGTGTGGAAAAGCTTTCCGAAATTATGTACGATAAGCCGTTTATCAGTCATATGATAGCCGCTGTCGTAGGTCTTGTTCCCAACTGCGCCGTATCGGTTTTGCTCACCGATTTTTGTGTTGAGGGATTTATCACCGTCGGCACTATGCTGGCAGGACTTTTCTCGGGTGCGGGTGTCGGACTTCTCGTTCTTTTCAGAGTTAACAAGCGCATACGCGAAAACCTCATTATTTTAGCGATACTTATTTTTACGGGTGTCTTATTCGGCTTTGTTGCTGACCTTATGAATTTTTCAGCACTACTCACATAATAAATAAAAAAGGATAGCTTATGGCATTAAGATGGAAAAAAAGAGCGCTCGAACTTCTTGTCGGGCTCGCATTTACCAATAAAAAGAACCCCTCAGTAATTCCGTTCACTCCTGCGAAAACAGAGATTTCATCTCTTGAAACCAAATATTTTCACAGAACGACGCCGGAAAGACGGGGAATTTCATCAAAGAGGATTTACTCAATGCTCGCCGAGCTTGAAGAAAACCCGAGAGCAAATATCCACAACATACTTATAATCAAGGACGGAGAGGTTATCTCGGAGGCTTCTCGCCCGGGATACGATATAAATATCCGCCACCTCTCTCACTCCATGTCAAAAACTCTCACGGGTATGGCGGTAGGAATTCTTATAAGCGAGGGCAAGCTCTCACTTAACACCCGCCTTATAGATATATTCCCGGAGTACCGTTACGCAGATAAGAGATTTGAGGATATAACCGTCCATCATCTTCTTTGTATGTCAACAGGTGTTGGCTTCTCCGAGCTTGCATCGGTTGCAGATGACGAATGGTCTAAAACCTTTTTTGATTCGCATCTTTCGTTTGCGCCGGGCACTTATTTTGCATACAACAGTATGAATACCTATATGCTCGCTAAAATCGTCGTGAGAATAACCGGTATAACGCTTACCGCATTTATGACGGAGCGCTTTTTTAAGCCTCTCGGCATACAGAATTTCTTCTTAGAGGTTGGCCCTGAGGGTGTTGAAAAGGGCGGCTGGGGAATTTATCTCTCAGCTGAAAGCTGGGCAAAGCTCGGTGTTATGATGCTTTGTGGCGGTGTTTTCGAGGGCAAGAGAATTCTGCCTAAGAGCTGGGTTGAAAAGAGCACCACGGCACATATGCACTCTCCCGAAACGACTGGCGATTTCAACTACGGCTATCAGCTCTGGGTTAACCGCACAAATGACGAATTTCTGTTCAACGGAATGCTTGGTCAAAACGTATGGGTTTGTCCTCACAATAATATTGTCGTTGTCGTCAATTCCGAAAACAACGAGCTTTTCCAAAAGAGCGCGGTAATTGAAATAATCCAAAAGCATCTCTCCGGCACGTTAAAGTCGGATAATTTCGACACGGGTGCGCTCTCTTTGCTTCGTGAAAAAGAAAAGCACTTTTTTGAGTCACGCGCTCTTATTAAAACACTCCCCGAAAAAAGAGGTCTGCTTTATAGACTCGGTATAAAAAGCAGAACACCGTTTGACACCAAGTGGAACAAAATCTTAGGCACTTATACCTTTGCCCAGAACAACCACGGAATTCTACCCCTCTTTATAAGAGCTATGCAAAATAACTTTACCGGCGGCATTGACGAGGTAAGCTTTGAGCGCGCCGGAGACACCCTTTTCCTTGTTTCAACCGAGGGCGGAGTTAAGTATAGAGTAGAGGTCGGTCTTTACGGCTTTTGCGACAACGTTATAAACTTCAACGGTGAGGTATATATAATCCGCGCAAGAGGCTCTGCGGGTGAAAACGAGGACGGTCATAGCTTTTTCGATATCGAATTCGTTCTTCCCGAGATGCCGAATTCGAGAAGACTTCGCTTCTCGTTTGGCGAGGACGGCAAGATTATTATGCGACTTTGGGAAAACCCCAACGAGAAAATAGCCGAACCGCTTATCGAGGGTATTTATACGACCAACCCCAAGCTCGCATTTATCGCCAAAATGCTTGAATTTAAGTTCGGAACAAAATTTATAAACAAGAAAATGGAGGCGGTATTCTCCCCTACACTTATAGGCGCAAGCGTTACCTCGCGCAAGTATGCCGATATCGTAGCCAACGAAAAGGCGCGCGCCGAGGAGGCAAAGCGCTCAACCGAGGCTATCAGCGCGCTTATCTTAAAGTCGGTAGACGACGAGTAAGAATACAAAAAAAGAAGCAACCGAAAAGTTGCTTCTTTTTCATAGGCTATGTAATTAGTCAAGAGCTAACTTGTTAAGCATATCGCGAAGAAGCTTTGCTTCCTCAACGGTAACAGTAACACCCTTGCCGATTTTCTCATGGTCAGGTGACCATGTACGGATATCATACACGGGCTCTCTGTCGTTCCACTTTATAAGGTTGAGCTCCTTATTCCAGCCGTTCTTACCTTCGCTTACTATACCTATGGTTTCAATTACCTCATATTTAATCTCGGGCATTGTCTCTCTCCTTAAAATATATATTATATTAAAAATATTTTAATTCAATTATATAATAGCACATTTTTTTACCCTTGTCAACAAAAATTGTAAAATTTCGTTAATTTTTTTTATTTTTTGAAAAAATAGGTCATTTTTTCTCATTTTTGCAGAATTTAAGCAATATAGGAATGAAAATTTATAAAAGAAACGGCAGAGGCACTACGTTATAGCAATGCTTCTGCCGTTTTTTATTTGGTTATGCCTAAATACGAAGTCCGACTAATTACTTTGTTCCGAAGAGTCTGTCGCCGGCATCTCCAAGACCGGGAAGAATATATCCGTTCTCGTTAAGGCATCTGTCAAGAGTCGAAACGTAAATGCCTACGTCGGGGTGATCCTCGGCAACCTTAGTAATTCCCTCGGGTGCGCCGATTATAGCCATAAACTTTATGTGCTTGCAGCCGCGCTTTTTAAGAAGCGAGATTGCATCGGAGGCGCTGCCGCCCGTCGCTAACATCGGATCAACAACCAGAACAAGCATGTCTTCTATTCCCTCGGGAAGCTTGCAATAATACTCGCAGGGTTGAAGCGTTTCCTCGTCTCTGTACATACCGATATGTCCTACTCGCGCAAGCGGGAACAAAACGTGAACTCCGTTTACCATTCCAAGGCCTGCTCTTAAAATCGGAACGATAGCAACGGAATTGTCACGGACAACCTGCTGTGTGCATACTTCAAGCGGTGTTTTTACCGTTACCTCGGTTGTAGGAACTCCGTCCTTTAAGGATTCGTAGGTCATAAGAGTGGTAATTTCTTCAACAAGCTCTCGGAATTCCTTTGTGCTTGTTTTCTCATCACGCAAAATAGCAATTTTGTGCTTGATAAGCGGATGATCGAAAATTACAACGTTATCATATTTTTTCATTTAATTTCGTCTCCTTAGACTTAAGACTTCTTAAACTTATTGAGCAAGAAGTTGGTAACGATACCAAGAACAAGAGCGCAAGCTATAGTTGTGATATAAACCTTGCCGATTGCCATAGACATTCCGCCGATACCGGTGATAAGAATGACAGAAACGGTGAAGAGGTTTGCGCTGTTTTCAAGATCAACCTTCTGAATCATCTTAAGACCGGAAACTGCGATATAGCCGTAAAGAGTAATGCAAACACCGCCCATTACACATCCGGGGATAGAATCAAGGAAAGCAACGAAGGGAGAGATGAATGCAACGAGTGCAGACATAATTGCAGTAGTAGTGATAGTTATAACGGAAGCATTCTTTGTGATTGCTACGCAACCAACCGACTCACCGTAGGTGGTGTTGGGGCATCCGCCGAAGAATGCGCCTGCCATAGAGCCTATACCGTCACCAAGAAGTGTGCGGTCAAGACCGGGATCAGCAAGAAGATCTTTTTCAACGATGGAAGAAAGGTTCTTGTGGTCTGCAAGGTGCTCAGCGAATACAACGAAAGCAACGGGGATATATGCAACTGCAACCGTTGCAAGATAGCTGGGCTCAAAATCCTTAATGCCCTTTATGGCATCAACGAATACGAAATCGGGAAGATCAATGAAGGTAGTGAACTGAACACCTTCGGCTACGAGAGCCTTGAAGGGCGCGAAATCGATTACTTTAAGAGCATCTGCGTCAGCTATGTAACCGATGCAAGTGAAGATAAGCGCTACTGCATAGCCTGCAAGTATACCGATGATGAAGGGGATAAGCTTAACCATCTTCTTACCGTAAACCGAGCATACGATTACGGTTGCCAAAGTAACAAGCGCGCAGATAAGAGAAATCCAGATGCTTGTGCTCATAGCGAAATACTGGTTCAAGCCGTGAGTTACCTTAGGTCCGTATGAGAATACGTCGTTAACTGCTGCGCCCGCAAGAGAAAGACCGATAAGAGCAACTGTCGGTCCGATAACCGAAGCAGGCATAATTTTGTCGATCCAAGCAACGCCAACCTTTTTAACTACGAGAGCGATTACAACGTAAACAAGACCTGCAAATATTGCACCGAGCACAATACCGAAGAAGCCGAGCTGTGCGGTTGTTGCACCTGCAAAAGCTGCGAGCATTGAGCCGATAAATGCGAACGACGAGCCAAGGAATACAGGGCTTCTGAACTTGGTGAAGAGCTGGTAAACGATAGTACCAACGCCTGCGCCGAAGAGAGCTGCGGAAGCGCTCATTCCGTTACCGACGATTGCCGGCACGGCGATGGTCGCCGCGAGGATCGCCAGCACCTGCTGCAACGCGAAGATGAGCATTTGTCCAAATTTGGGTTTGTCTTTAATGCCGTAGATCAGATTCATGATTTTTCCTCCCAATAGATTTTTATATTAATTTTAATTTGCGACTATCTTAGTCTCCGCTTTCGCAGAGGAGAACACAGGTTTTTTCGTCATAAGGCGGGATCATAACCTGAAT
>JAZNCB010000091.1:0-19150 GCA_046156285.1 Eubacteriales bacterium
GACAGCAAAAACTTCACCAACAGAAAAAGAGCAGACACCTAAGGTTTTACGCCTTGCGTGTTTGCTCTTTCCGCTTGTATAAGGGTTTTGGCTTATCCCATAAAGCATTCGTCCGGTCAAATGCGATGCTCGCGCTTAGCAGCGTTTTTCAAATTTTCCGTTAAGAACATCAACCATTTGATACACGGTCCTTTTTCTACATAATTTTACAATTTGTTATTGAAAAAGTGAGAATAATTTGATATGATAATATCATAAAGGCATAAGAGGAAAAAGCAATGCAGGAAAACAACGATAAAAGACCGTCAGGCGAGATGGCTATTCCGAAAGGAAGATTTCTCACCTGGCTTGATAACTTCTGGTATCACTACAAATGGCACACACTGATTTCACTTTTTTTGGTGTTTACGCTCACGGTTTGTATCTTCCAGATGTGCGACAGAACAAAATACGACACCTACATACTCTATTCGGGTAATCACACCTTTGAGAGAACCGGCAAAAACGGTGATTTTCCCGAATATGACAAGTCTATAACAACACTTGAAGGCTTTACGCTTGATTACGATAAAAGCGGAGAGGTAAATATCTCGTTTCGAACACTCTACACCCCCACCGATGACGAGTTGCGCGAAAACGGCAAGGATTCGGCATACGCGCTTGCATATTCTGATAGGCAGGACTTAGATTTGATTTTGAAATCGAGCGACTATTATATATGCTTTTTCTCAGCCTCGGTGTTCAATGAGTTTAGCGAGGTCGGACTTTTCTGTGATTTAACCCCCCTTGTCAAAAACCCTGCGGACTATGAGTTCTACGATAGCGGCAACACGGGAATTTTACTCTCGTCTCTTCCCTTTTCTTCACTCGCAGGATTTAATAATCTGCCTGCCGACACCGTTGTTTGTATGCGTAAAAAGCCCGCTATAAACCACTTAAACGAAAAAGAAACGACAAAAATTTACACAAGAAGCGAAGAGATTTTAAGTAAGATTTTGGCTTATGGTCACTGATTTTGCAAACATATGTTTGCATTTTGAGGCATTTTAGCGATTTTATAGCAACAAAAATAAAAAAGAGAGAACGGATTTTCTGTTCTCTCTTTTGCTATGTCTTTATGGTATCAATAGAGCGGCGGAACGTCGTAGGGAGGTATATACTCATCAAACGAGTATTCGATAGGAATGAGCTTTTCTCCGTCGAATTCAAGGGTAGAGGTAGAGGCGTTTGTCGGGAATTCTACCACCTTGCCAATCTCTTCGGGCATAATTCCAAGCACTATACCCCAAAAGGCTCGAAGAACGGCGGCGTGAGCGGTAATCAAAATAGTTTTGCCGACGTTTTCGCGCGCGATACGAAGAACTGCGTTATAAAAGCGAAGACCGCCCTCGTAAACGACCTCGCCGCCGGGAATACGGAAGCTGCCGAATTTTATCTTCCACTCTATGTCGAACTCATCGCCATACTCGGCTCTTATGTCGACAATTTTCATTCCCTCCCACTTACCAAGCCTAAGCTCTCGAAGCTCGACGTCATCGTTAATCGGCAAGCCGTGAATTATAGAGTGAGGAACTGCCGTATCGTGCGCTCTTTTCAGGTCGCTCGAATAAATAACGTCTATCGGAGTGTTTTTGTGGTAATCTGCCGCATATTGCGCTTGTCTTAAACCCTCATCACTAAGCCCGAGATCCATATGACCTATATACTGCTTATTAAGGTTTGAAAGGCTTTGACCGTGTCTGATAATAAGAATTTTAGTTTTTTTCATTTTTCACCTCAAAATTAACACATATATTGTACCACAAATCGCAGAAAATTGCAATACGAATAAAATAATTAAATTTTCACGATTTACAGCTTTTGTGATAGTATCGCCCCCACCTGCGCACAGCTCAATTCCCACCGTCAATATACATATCTCTCATTTTATCGGCTTTAATCTCCACTTTTATACCTATAAATTGCATAGATTTGTATTCCGTTCCCCACTTTTGCATTATTTTGATTTTTGGTGTTTTTAGAAAAATCGGCGCGTTTTTCGTGCATATTACGAATTTTGGGCAAATTTTTGCCAATATTTGCACTGTCAAAACCTCGTTTGAAGCATCTGTTCGCACAATTTACACATTTAATATTCAAAAAACCTGAAAATCGATGAATAAATCACCCAAGAAAGAGCCGTTTGCCATATTTTGCCATTTTATAGCTTTTTATTGGCTTAGTCAGCTCTTTTGACGTTGTCGGAGGCTCTTCCCTGCTTTTCCAAGGCTCATACCTGCTCTGCTCTCTGAGCATCGCTCTTGCAAGCTCGAATCTAATTGTTTCACGTGAAACAATGCGAAAAACAATTAATTTACAATTATTTTATTGACTTTTCGGCTAAAAAAGGGTATAATTGTATTACTTATTACTATTTATATAGTATTACACCACAGTTTGACTTAAAATCGGGAGGAAAAATGGCTAAAATCGTATCATTCTCCAACCAAAAGGGTGGAGTTGGAAAAACAACCTCTTGCGTCAATATTGGCGCTCAAATTGCAAACAAGGCAGGGAAGAGGGTTCTGATTATAGATATGGACCCGCAGGGTAATGCCACAAGCGGCCTTGGAATTGCAAAATCTAAGGTAAAAAAGACGATATATGACGTTATTATCGGTAAATGCGACATAAAAGAGGCAATTATCAAGACAAAATTCAAGAATTTGTCAGTTGTTTCATCAAATATCGACCTTGCAGGCGCGGAGCTCGAGCTTCACGAGCTTTCCGAAGATGACAACTTCACGCAGATAGCTCTCGACAGCATAAAGGATGATTTTGACTACATATTTATAGATTGTCCGCCCTCGCTTGGTATGTTGACGGTAAAAGCTCTTTCGGTTTCAGACGGCATCGTAATCCCAATGCAATGTGAATTTTACTCGCTTGAAGGTATGTCGCAGCTCTTAAACACCGTAAAACGCATAAAAGAGCTCTATAACCCGGGCTTACAGATCGTAGGAATTCTCCTTACTATGTATAACGGAAGATTAACCTTGACCTCTCAGGTTGTCGCAGAGCTCAAAAAGTACTATGCGGACAAGCTTTTCAAGGTTCCGATCTCCCGCACGGTAAGAATTTCAGAAGCTCCCGGCTACGGAGAGCCAATATGCTACCACGACCCTTACGGAAAGGGCGCTTTGGAGTATGCAGCGGTTGCAAAGGAGCTTTTGCTTAGAATTTAATTGAAATTCGATATTGTTTCACGTGAAACATTTCTGTTTTTCACAAAAAACTTGAATTTAGCAGAAATTCCACATATTATCTACATATTATAATAATAAACCCCTTTATTTGACAATTACCATATTTTACCATTTTATTGGAGGACAGATATGCCTGTTAAGAAGAATAGTGGCCTTGGAAGAGGGCTTGATGCAATATTTTTAGAAAATACCCTTGAAAAAGAGGCAGAAAACAAGGAAAATCAAATTTCCCGCCTTAAAATCTCGCTTATTGACCCCAAAAGCGACCAACCTCGTAAGAATTTTGATAAAGATGCTCTCGAAGAGCTTGCAGATTCAATTTTACAAAACGGTCTTTTGCAACCCATTCTCGTGCGCGAGTACGGCGTGGGAAGATACCAGATAATAGCCGGCGAGCGCCGTTTCCGCGCTTCAAAGATTGCAGGTCTTACCGAAATACCGGCAATTATACTTGATAAGGACGACAGAGTTGCCGCTGAAATCGCTCTTATAGAGAATATTCAGCGAGAGGACCTCAATCCCATTGAAGAAGCAATGGCTTTCAAGGCTCTTTCCGAGGAATATCAGCTCACACAAGAGGAGCTTTCGATAAAGGTTGGTAAATCGCGTAGCGCGATAGCAAACGCGGTGCGTCTTCTCGACTTGCCTGCCGACGTTCTCACCCTCGTTGCAAGCGGTGAGCTTTCCGCAGGTCACGGAAGAACGCTTCTCGGACTTAAAAACCGCGAAAACATGCTTCCGCTTGCAGAAAAAACGATAGTTCTTGACCTCTCGGTAAGGCAGCTTGAAGACGAGGTAAAAAAGGCTAACAAGCCGATAAAAGAGCTTCCGACAGAGCCGAAACAAGAAATTGTTGATTACTATCACGAGATGGAAATGCGCCTTGAAACCGAGCTTGGCAGAAGAGTAAAAATCGAGGGCAAGGGCAAAAAGAAGGCAGTTACACTTTATTACGAGGACAACGAGGATCTTGACGAAATACTTACGCTTTTATGCGGAAAAGAGTTTCTTGATACTATATAAGGAGAATTTATGAAATACATAAAGGAGTTTTTCTTCCTCAACCTCAAAGAATATGAAAATATAGCCGTTCCCGTGCCGATAGGAATGGTTTCGATTGCGCTTACGGTCGTTATGTGCCTTGCGGCATTTTACTACTATTACTATAAAAACTACACCTGCGAGCTTTTGAGAGCGCTCAAAAGACACGAAGCCACGAGCGAGGAGAGCGCAAAAACTCTTGCCGAGCTGCGCCTTGGAGACCGCAAATCAATAAAGCGAGCTCTTATGCGTCAAACAAGCCTCTCTAAAATGGTGAAGGAAGTTGGCAGGGTAGAGCTTACCTACGAGGAATACGTAGAAAAGTCTAAAAAAAGAGGCTACCGAGGCGAAAAGATTGATTTTTCAACCGCTAAATTTTATCTTTCGCCCGAAGAAAAGGATATTGCGGCAACACAAATAGAGAAATGCCCCACACTCCTTATGCCGATTTTAACCTCTGTTATCGCTCTTATTACACTTTGCTTGCTCTTTTTGTTTTTAGAGCCACTTCTTGTAGTAATAAACAACTGGGCAGGGAAGTAATGCAAAAATATTTCAAACAAAAGTTAAGGGAAACCGCGACGTTTAGTCGGGTTTCCCTTTTTTTAATGCTTAAAATCGGTTGGAGCTTGGATTTTATTCAGCTCTTCGTTTATTGAGAGAAGCTCATCGCGCGAAAACTCAATGCCAAGAGAGGAAGCCATTGAGGAAAGGCGCAGGAGAGTAAAATTGCCGAGCATATCGAACATTGTGTCATTCATCTCAAAGCCGCCGGCCTTTGCCGAGGAGAGCTTTGAAAAAATCTTTGTAAATAATTGTTTACCTTTTTCGGTTGCGAGAATTTCGGAAATTCTGTTTTTGAGAGAAAGTCTTCCCGCCTTTTCGGTTATGTCAAACCAATTAAGGATAGCGCTTCTCTCGCGCATCAGGTATGCCTCGTTGAATTTATCGACCTTGCGAATTACGGCGGTGTCCTCGCACTCTCCCGCCTTGGCTAAAAGTGTACTCTCACCCTCGTTTTTTACCTCGAAGGAGAAGAAGTGACAGTCGCTTTTTGCCTTACCGACACTGACACCGTTTCTGAACAGCTCAACCTCGGGTAAATTCGAGTATATTTTGACACGGGTTGTGTCCTCAACCCTGTCTATATAGCGTTTTCCGGCAATATGAACGAACGGCTTTGGCGATAACCACGCCTTGTATGCGTAAAATGCGTCCTTCTTATATCGGCGGTCAAAGGTTACAAGTCCCTTGTGGTTTTGTCCGTTTTCTCCGCCCTCGCACCTTGCATCTGCTCCAAAATCGAACATATTCCACACGTAAGTCGCCCAAAGATATTTCCTTACAAAAAGCTGCTTTATAAGCTGTTCGTGATACTCCGCCTGATATTCCTCGGTGTAATCTCCAACGGTGGGAGTTGAGGTGTGCCAATTGAGCGCCTCAGCGCCGTATTCCGAGCAGCCTATCGGTATTTCGGGATTTTCCTTATGGAAGTTATCAAACCACGGGCCGTTCATCTCCGCATCTCCGCCATACCAGCCGAAATAATGGTTGTATGCCACAAGGTCGGGAATTTTTATATATTCGGAATTGATAGGGCAGGGGGAAACCGCGGCAACCGTCGTCAGCCTCGTTTTGTCGAGCTCGTGGCAGAGATTATTCAGAATTTTATGGGTTTCGATTATATCCTCATCCTCACCCTTCATTGTAATCTCATTTGAAAGTCCCCAAAATGCGATTGACGGGTGATTATAGTTTTGAATAACGAGCTCTCGCATTTGCGAGATAGCGTTTTCCCGCGCGCCCCTCATATTTTCAGAAATATAGGGAATTTCCGCCCACACCACAAGCCCCCGCTCGTCACAAAGCTTGTAAAAATAGCCGTCGTGCTGATAATGGGCAAGCCTCACGGTAGTTGCGCCAAGCTCCAAAATAAGCTCTATATCCTCTCTGTGATGCTCGGGCAAAAGCGCGTTTCCCACGCCCCACCTGTCCTGGTGCCTCGAAACTCCTCGAAGCGCATACTCCTCACCGTTCAGAATAAATCCGCGCTCGCTATCTACAAAAAAGCTTCTGCAACCAAAGCTTACGCTTACCGCATCGACCGCGTCTTTGCCCTTTATAATTTCTACAAGAAGCGTGTAAAGATACGGGTCGAGCCGTCCTCGCCAAAGCCTTGCGTTTTCAATGCAAAGAGTAGCCGATACGTCACCCTCCGCCCGTGTCACCTCTTTGCCCGCCTTGTCGTATACCGTGTAACGAATTTTACTGTCTCGGCTCTTGTTTTTCACAAAAACACGAGCAGAGATTTCGGCATTCTCGCCGACAACCCTCGGCGTTACCATAACTCCGTCACCTCCGTAATAGCCGAGGTCGATATGCTCCTCGGAAACAGAGATAATATTCACGTCACGGTAAAGACCGCCGTAAAAGGTAAAATCGGCAAACTGAGGGTACACCGTGTCACATTTTGAGTTGTCGACTTTAATTACAACGACGTTTTCCTCTTTTATAAATTCGGTAATATCTGCCCTGAAAAGAGAGTAACCGCCATCGTGATGAAGAGCCTTCTTTCCGTTTATGAAGACGTCTGCGCTCGAATTTGCACCTCCTACCTCAATATAATATCTGTCCGCTCTCGGCAAATCCGCAAGCGAAAGCCCCTTTACGTACGTTCCGACACCGCGGAAGTAATCGTCTCCGCCGTCCTGCCCGTCTATTGCATTCCAGGTGTGCGGCAGATTTACAAAATCCCACTCGGAATTAACCCCCTCGGGAATTCCGACATCGCCCTTTCTGAATGCCCACTTATCGTTAAAAGAATTTTTTTGTCTCATAATACCTCCCATATATTTTATCGCTTTAATTATTCCCGCCTTGTGCAAGATATAAACATTTCGTCGATTTATTTGTTAACTTTTACCCTTGACATTACTACTTTACAGTGCTATACTTTATATAAACAGTTAATATTTTATAATATAAGCAACCGCAAGGTTGCATTTACTGTTTATAGAACAAAACAGATTTTGAAAGGAACGAAGATATGAAAAAAATTAGAAAAGCTTACCTTTTACTCCTTATCGTAACTCTTCTATTCGTATCAATAGGTATCCTTTCGTCCTGCGGCGACGACGAGTGCAAGCACACGTGGGATGAAGGAACGACCGTTGATGCTACCTGCTATCAACAAGGAGCTATCGCTTACACCTGCACAAAGTGCGGCAAGATAAGAAGCGAGATAATTCCCGCAAAGGGACATAGCTTCACAAATTACGTAGATAACGGGGACGCCACGTGCGCGCTTGAAGGAACTAAGACCGCGCTTTGCGACAACGGCTGCGGAGCTACCGACACCAAGCCCACGGAAAAGCGCCACAACTACGGCGCAGAGTGGGAAAGCACGGCGGACGGTCACTTCCACGTTTGCGCTACCTGTAACGGCGTTGACAGTGTTATAGCTCATATTCCCGATGCCGACGGTCTTGTGTGCACGATATGTGATTACGTTATCCACGCGCATACGCCGATAAAGGTTGACGCAACGGGCGCAACCTGTACAGAAAACGGAAATATTGAATATTGGCGTTGCAGTGTTTGCGAGCTCAACTTTGCAGACGAAGCCTGCGAGCAGAAAATCACCAACACGGTAACCGAGCCTCTCAACCACTCTCCGTCGCATATTCCCGCAAATGATGCAACCTGCACCGAAGCCGGCAACGTTGAGTGCTGGTATTGCGCAAGATGCGACAAGTATTTCGGCGAAGCCACCTGCGAAAATATTCTTTCCGATGCAGACAGAATAATCCCGACGGTATCGCATAACTACAACGTTCAGGATAAAAACTCAACGCAGCACTGGTACAAGTGCTCCTGCGGTGACGTTAATACGGAAAGCTATGAAAATCACGTTTCGGCAGGACCTGCTACACTTACAAACCCCGAGGTTTGCTCCTCCTGCGGCTACGTAATTGCTCCCGCGCTTGACCACGTACATACACCTACCTACTATGCGGCAAAGGCAGCAACCTGCACCGAGGGCGGAAATATTGCATTCTATTTCTGCGACGGCTGCGACGGCTTCTTCTCTGATGCCGAGTGCGAAAACGAGCTCTCCGAAAACGACCTGTTTATCGAAGCCCTCGGCCATGCCGAGACACACGTTTTGGCAAAAGAGCCTAACTGCACGGAAAACGGTAACGTTGAGCACTGGTATTGCGAAAACTGCGAAAAATACTTCTCGGACGAAGCTCTTACAACCGAGATTTCGGCAAACGTAGCTATCCGTCCCGCAACGCATAACGAGGTGCTTTGGACGGGTGCTGTATCGCCCACTTGTACAAAAGAGGGCAACTCTGAATTCTGGCACTGCCGGAGCTGTGACAAGTATTTCTCCGACAGAGCTCTTAAAAACGAAATCTCCCTTTCCGACACGGTTATAGGAAACGTTGGACATAGCGTAACCTACGTTGCAAGGGTTGAAGCTACGTGTACCACTACCGGTGTGCGTGAGCATTACCTTTGCGCTAACTGTAAAAAATCATATACAACGGTAGATTGCAGTGTAGAGCTTGCTCCCGCTGACAGAGTAATAGATGCTCCCGGTCATATTGCAGAGGAGCTTCCTCACGAGACGGTTGCGTCCACCTGTACGCAAAACGGATATCTCATCTTCAAGTGCAAAAACTGCGAATATACGTTCAGAAACGGAACTCTTCCTCTTGCGGAATGCAGCTGGACACTTGTAAACGAGGTCGAGGCAACCTGCCAGTCGACCGGCTCTATGCATTACGAATGTGAGGTCTGCGATAATGAAAAGACCGTCACAGTTGCAAAAGCAGACCACGATTACGGCGAGGCAGAAACTGTAGCTCCCACTTGCGTTGCCGACGGATATACGCGCTTTGTGTGTCAGACAGAGGGCTGCGGATATTCTTACAGAACCGATACAGTAGCAAAGCTCGGCCACGAGTACGTAATTGACGAGGAGGCTTCAATAGAACCCACCTGTACCGAGGACGGAGTTGAGGTTACGGTTTGCGAAAACGGCTGTGACTTCAGATTTGAGGAAACGATCTCGGCAACCGGCCACACAACAAACCCCACCTGCGAGACCGACTCAAAGTGTGAGCATTGCGACTTCGTAGCCGCAAAGACAGAGCACAACTACAAGATTTCCGAGTTAAAAACACCGACCTGTACCGAGGACGGATATATAAAATACACCTGCCAGAACGCAGGCTGTGAGCACCCGACGAAAACAGAAACACCCGAGGACTATGCAAAGCTTGGCCACCGTGCTCCCGATAACGCGAAGTGGACAGAGGTAACCAAGCCTGCCGAGGACGGTGTAGCCTGCCACGTATACGTTGAAAGAAGCACGAAGTGCAGAGACTGCGACCACGTAATAGTAACGACGGGCGACGAGCACTTCGAGCACGACGAAATTACGGTAATCGTATCCGACGCAACCTGTAACACACCCGGTGTAATCAAGTACGTATGTAAAAACTGTAATGCCGAAACCCGCGGTGAATATTCAACCGAAACCTTTGAAAATAAGGACGCACACACCTGGGACGAGGGAGTAGACAGCGGAAACGGAACTATCGTCTACACCTGCGGCTGCGGTGAAACAAAATCCACCGTATCGGCAAAAACAGAGCAATCCGCAACAATAGATGCCGGCACTGTTGCCGATGCAACCGACGTTGAGCTTGAACACGCAACCTTCGTTCCCGACGAAAACGTCAAGGGCTCGCTTTCAGGCAACGTAACGTTTGGCGCAGAGGAAAAGGACGTAGCCTCTCTCGGTCTTCCCAAAAACGTTCTTGACGAAATCAGCGGTTCACAGGTTTACGACTTCACCCTTAAAGTTGACGGAAGCGACGTTGGTACTCTTAACGGTGTGATGACGGTCCGTGTTCCTTACCGTCTTGACGAGGGCGAGGATATAAACAATATCGTAGTATTCTATATCAACTACGGTCCGGATTACGAAAACAACCCCGACGATATTACAATAGAGAAATACGATGCAAGATACGTTGTAATTAACGGTCAGGGCTACGCAGAATTTGAAACCGATCACTTCTCGCAGTACACCGTAACGAAGATGACGCCCGAGCAGCGTTGTAATCATTACGGACACAATTTCACGGACGATATTATCGTTCCCAAAACCTGTCTTACAGACGGTTATATTATGAGAATATGTACCCGTTGCGGACATATAGAGACCGAAACCCCCGATTATCTCGTTTGCACGGGACATAACTGGGCAGAGAACGAAGAAACCAAGGTAATCCGCACCTGCGAGACGGACGGATATGTCAAAATTACCTGCGGTGACTGCCGTATAAGCTATGAAATACGCGAGGCCGCAACAGGTCACGACTGGATAAAGGATGCGGAAAATTCCATCGCCGCAACCTGCACGTCGCACGGTGTAAATAAATACGTCTGCCAGAACAACGAGTGCGGCAAGGAAAAGACCGAGACAACTCCTCAAAAACCCCATAGCTACACAAAAACCGTTATAGAGCCCACCTGTACAGAGGACGGCTACACGAGCGAATATTGCAGCTCCTGTCAGACAACGAAAATCACAAACCGCACGGAAGCTCTCGGACATAGCTTTATAGACGAGGCTCACGAGCCAACCTGTATTGAAAACGGATATACCTCTCACGTATGCGAAAGATGCGATGAGGAATTCGACACAGCCGGCGCAGAAAGAAACGAAGACCTCCACAAGTGGAACGTCGAGAGCGCAAGCTGTACTACCGACAAGTTCTGCGAATATTGCGGAACAATCCTTGAAAGAGCAATAGGCCACGAGTTCGCCTCAAACGGCATCTGCGTACGCAAGGATTGCTCACACAAGTGCGAACACGATTATAAGCTCCTTAAAGCTGTTGACGCCTCCTGCGTAAAGCCGGCTCACGAAATTCATCAGTGCAGCATTTGTCTTAACACCAAGGAAATGAACTACACCGGCGACAAGACCGCTCACGATATGCCCGACGGTATATGCAAGGTGTGCGGTATTACGTCAGGAAACCATTACCTTTCAATGATAGAGACCTGGAAGAACGTTGACGGATTTGCAATCAAGCTTTCCGACTTCTCCCTCTCCATTGAGGAATACGTAGCCGATAAGGCCGCTTGGTACGTAAATATTGAGGCGGCAACCCTTGATATTGCAGAGCTTATGCTCTACATAGACGAAAACGGCAAGCTTGCCGGCGCATTTAACGGCACGGTTACGGTCAAGATATATACGTTTGGCGAAGAGAGCTACGTTTACGGCGCAAGCGGCGCAATAGAGAACGGATACGTATATCTCGAGCTCCTTGACGGATATGACGACGTGTCCGAGCTCAACGAATCATTTATGGTAATTTCTCTTGACAGCGCTATGTCTTCCGCTCTTTCCTCTATGGGAGGAATCGGCGAAAATTCTATGGTAGGAATTGTTCTTGACTGGGCATCCGAGGAGCTTCTCCCCATACTCGAAGACTTCAAGAATAATAATATCGAAGAATTAGACGTTATCACGAAGAATATCGTCAATATGGTTCTCCGTGAAGAGCTTACCGAAAACGGATTTATCTATACTCTCGACGAGGCGAAGCTTCGCGCTCTTTGCAATAGTCTTATGACTATGCCGCTTTCCGAGGTTATCGACCTTTACTTTGGATACGGCTCGTACGATAAGCTTGCAGAGCTTATCCCGACGATTCTCGACGCAAAGGTTCCCGAAATTCCCGAGCTTCTTGCAAGCTTCGGCTTTGATACCGACGAGCTTATCACGGCTATAAATAACCTTGTAAGAACGTTTGGAAATCAGAGCTTTGATATCTCAACCTTCCTCACCGACCCCGCTTATGCTGAAGTTACGGTCGGAATGTTGGCGCTCGGCGAATCTGACGGAATGATTTCCGAAATGATTGAAGCTTTCAGAGAAGCGCCTCTGCCATATCTCTTCGCTCCGCCGGAGGCTATCGAAAGCGTCAAGAAAATGATAGACGACGCAATAGACGAGATAGTAAAGATCCTTGACTTCTCGTATGAAACCAACACCGCAGGAAGAGTAACTTCTATTTACCTTGGCGTAAACGCCTTTACAATGATGATGGGCAGCGATTATGTAAACGGCGAGCTTATGTACGGCGAGCGTATGACGATAAGCTTCAAAATTGAGTTTACTCCCAACGGAAAAATTAACCTCAATACCAATGCGATAATCACGAAGATAAACGAAAACGTAGTTATCCCCGAGGTTGAGGCAGGCACAGATTACGATTATTACTTCGAATACGATAAGTTCGAGGGAGAGATGCCGAGCACCATCACGTTCGGTGAAAAGCATTTTGCAGTCGTTGCCTCCATGAAAGGTATCGCACAACGCGTCTACTCGGATTATACAAACCCGATAGTAGTTACAACAAGCCAGATCTGCGGTGACGAATATCTTTGCTCGGTAGCATTTTCCAAAGTTTTCGAAACGATGGAAATAGATATGTATATGGTTCTCTCCGGTGAAAAAATCGCATACATATTCGAGAGCAAAACAACCGAAGAGATGATAGGCGTTGACATACTCGACGAAACTACCGTTCGCGTATTCTACACAGACGGAAGTGAAAAATTCCTTACTACACGCAACTCTGATACCGAGTATGCGGTATTTGAAGCGGTATTTGCATCAGTTAGCGAAAGCTGGTACGAAAGCTCATACAGCTTCCAGATGTCTCCCGACCTTTATATCTCTTACAATAGCACAAGCGGAGACTATGAGTTCGTTGACGGCAGCTATACGCCTCACTCTCTCGTGCTTAACGAGGAAAATTCTATCGTAAGAACCGAGTGCGAAACAACGAGCGTCTACGTATACGAATGTGAGCACTGCGACTTCACAACAAAGCGCTACGAAACAAACACCCACGATATCTCCGAGCGCTTCGAGCTTCACGAGGGCGCAACCTCATGCGAGGACGGACTTGATTTGCATCACTACTGCACAAAGTGCAACGAAACTACACAGGTATATGAAAACTACTTCTCGTCTCACGTATGCCTCACAACTCAGGTATGGAATGCAGACAACAACACTCTCACGCTTGTTACAAAGTGCCTCTGCGGCGAAATGAGAATAGGGGACGTCGTATATAAGTTCACGGGCGACGGCGAGTTTAATATCGCTGACTTTAAGACCGGATTTGGCGACGCAAACATACTTACGTTTGTTCCGAGTGCCGACGGTACATTTGAGTTTTACAGCACGGGCACAAATATTTCCTTGGCAGACAAGGACTTTAACCTCGTTCTTCCAAACGGTGATTTCGTATACACAGACACCTCGAACAAAAACGAAAACCATATAGCAAAGCCGGAGAACAAAGATTGCAAGCACGACGACCGGGATAAAGACGGATATTGCGACTATTGCGGAGATGAGCTTGGCTACTTTGAAACCGAAGATGGCGAATCAAATCTTCCTATGGCATGCAGAAAGGCGTATGCGCTTAAAGCA
This sequence comes from Eubacteriales bacterium, assembly GCA_046156285.1. Taxonomy (GTDB): domain Bacteria; phylum Bacillota; class Clostridia; order Oscillospirales; family CAG-272; genus UBA1740. Next base: position 13,825 of record JAZNCB010000091.1, read on the forward strand.
GGCGAGGTTTATTACATTTTCATCGAGGATAGAATACACTTCGAAAACGAAATAACGGTTGACGCTTCTATCCGCGAGAGCGTTGAGATTTCGCTTGACACCTACGGCTGCACCTGCGGTCAGTCAATGACGGTTACCGACAACTTTGAGAAAAAGACGGTAACACTCCCCGAGCACTCGGCAGGTTGCGCTCTTTCACACGCAGAAGAGACTCGGAAAATCTCAGAGGACTGCAAGAGATACGAAATTCTCAAAATAACCTTTGCGCTTAACGGCGAGGTTGTTGGAGAGTACGAGGCTTACAGATTTTTCCTTGGCTACGACGAGCACGAGCTCAGGCACAACTACACAAGCAAGGTTGTTGACGAGCTTGACCAGTACGGTAACCTCGTTTCCGTACGCACCGAGAAATCTCAGCAGGCTTGCGCAGTATGCGGCACCGTCATCTCAGAGCAGGTATATATTACCGCTACCGATAAAAAGCTTGACTTTACCCGTTATACAAAGCAAGAGAGATACTATTTCAATACAAACAGCGGAACTCTCGAAATCGACTATGAAACGGGCACGGTTTATGACAAAATAACCTATGCCGACGGCGGCTCTGAATATAAAGAGATAGAAAACTACACCTATCATTATAAGAACGGAGCGAAGGACGGCTCAAAAACCGAATATATCTACAACCCGCAGAGCCGTTGCACATATACCGAGAAAACAACCACCACAAGAGGCGAAGTTAATACCAATGTATATTCAAGCCATATCGAAACCGATAAGTCTCTTCCGGGCGAATCAGGCACGGAGCTTGTTGAGGTGGACGGAGTTATCTATTCTCTCGTAACCGAGGCTACCGAGACCTACTGCTCCGAGTGTAACGTTTCAATAAGCAAAACAATATCCAAGACCTACACAAGCGAGGACGGAAGCTACGTAAGAGTAGAAACCGAGTATTACGAGCAGTACGCTAACTCGGCTACCGACTACGGCTATGCTCTTGCAGAAAAGAACGTTAAGGAATTCGGATTTGTATTCTCGGCAGGCAAGCCTCACAGATATACGATTTCAAGCGCGGATTACTACTATGAAAAAGGCGAGTTATACAGCTACGAAAAGCAGGTTTATAACTACCGCGGCGGATACTGTGAATATACCGTGACCCGCTACTCACCCGAGTACCCCGACGGACAAACAAACGATTGGGAAGTTGTCTATAGTCACATTGCGGCAGAGCACGTCTACACACTCCAAGAGGGCTCAACCTCTTGTGAGGACGGATTTGTCTGCTACTATACCTGCGCCGGCTGCGGTCTTTACGAGTATCAGTACGAGGATCCATGGGGCGACCATTCCTGGCACTCCGTATCAACAGTGTACGACCTTAAAGAGCACGGAAGCACGTGCGGCGGCACGGTAACTCTTGAAACCTGCCTCTGCGGTGAAAGAAAATCCGTACACATTAACTGCGAGTGCGACCTTGACGATATGGGCGACGGCAAATACGAATGCTCCGTTACAGATCCCTGGTGCGACTTTGAGTACCTTTACGTAAAGGAGCAGACAATTGACGAAAACTGTAACGTAATTCTCGACGAATATTACGTATTCGGAACGGGTGATGACGCTCTCAAAATTGTCATTGCCGAGGGTGCAACCGGCGAGGTTGCTCACAATATGACCACACCCGAAAACGGACGTGAGTACACAGAGGGTGAATATACCGTTACTGTCATGGGCGGACAGGAATACTGCGCAAACTGCGGCGCAAAGGGAAGCGGTCACGAATATTTCACCTATAAAATCGGTCAAGACACCTATAAAACAATAGACGTCTACTACGACGACTTTGGCAGACCGACAAACAAATTCATCTATGAGTACGTCCGCTTCGACAACCCGAATTCCGAGGGAGACTACACAATAGTAGCAAGTCTTACAAGATACGAGGAATACGACGACGGCGAGCTTTACTACTGGGATCAGACAAAGTATAACTACGACGGTTGTCCCAATAGCTACACCGAAACCTACACAAACTCCTTGGGCAGCAATACAACCTCTGACCCGACAGAGCACGAAAGATACGAAATGTCCCTTGTAGAAACGATTCAGTTCCCAAGCTGCACACAGCCAATGATCGGTCTTTATAGATGCAACTGGTGTGGATACGAGAAGTGCTTTAGCGATAGTGTCAACGGACACAGCATGTGGGAAAATTCCGAGCTTGGCTGCTACGTTTGCACAAGTTGCGGACTTCAGAGCGATAAGCTTGCTATGGGCGATATAATCCTTGAAGAGCTTACCAAGTCTTACGGAAACGGTGAAAATATCGTTATCGGCTATTATAACACTGCTCTTACCTACAACTTCCTTGTAAACGTCAGCCTCTTCATTGACGGTGATGAGGACACTCTCATTACCTATATGCCGGGCAGCGAAAATATCCTTGATACCCGTATATACGTCAGCATCTCCGAGCTTGTTTCGGCTCTTGCAGACTTCAACGAGGAAAACGGCACGGCGTTCAGTCTTTGCGAGGAGCGCATAAGAATTTCTCTCGTTCCGATAGGAGACGGGGACTTCGACTATGCAATTACTCTTGACCCCCATATCTTAAAGGCTACCGTCAAGACAAGCGAAAATGACATCTGGCTTCAGGAGCACACCTTTGACTGCGTGCTTTGCGATTACAGTGAAACGGTAAATGAAACGCACACAGTATCCGATAGTTTCTACTACGAAGACGAAAACGGAATAAACCACACGGTACAGACCCACTACTGCTATCATTGCGGTCACCTTTTCCGCACCGACTATTACGAGATTAACACCGTTTGCACGTCAACGACATACACGGATTGCTATCTCTATGAAAACGGAGAGTTCGTGTTCAAGTACACCGAAAAGAATTCGTATTCTTATCACTCTACCGAATGGACTGAAAAGGCGGACGGCAACACCTACACGGTATCTGACGTTTGCTGCAATTGCGGTGACCTTGTAAACGGACTTATCGTTAACGTAACACTTGATGACGGCGTGTCTCTTTCACTCGCAGGAAACGATGAAATGTATAACATTCTCTTCGAGATTTCCGTAAGTGAGAGCGGTCGCTATAATCTCTATACCGACAACTTCGTCAGCGAAACCGACAATTCTCTCTTTATTACGGTTTATGACGACAGCTTCACGACAATTGACGGACAGGTCGGAAATATAGACGGCATAAACGCACAGTCATCTATCTATCTTGACGCAGATGTAGCCTACTACGTACGCATCAGCACGTGGAACTACGACTATGAAGCAATAAGCACGTTTGACTTTATAGTAGAAAAAACAGTCTAAAAAACGAATGGGGATGTCACATTTGGTAAGACCGAAAAAGACCGAAAAACAAATAAAGAATCTCAAAACGAGTAAAAACTTGCAATTGAGATAGTATATGGTTGAAATCCTGCGGATTTCTTCGTTTTAATGGTCTTTTTCTACCGCCGTTTCCTTCCTCTCGTCGTATCTATATACGCCTTCGGGGCGGAAAACGACGCTTCTTCCACAAATCTGCCTATCCCCCGTTCAAACCGAAGAGGCTGCCTCAAATTTTGCATTTGAGACAGCCTCGTTTAATTATATCTTTACTTTTATTTATAACCGTGGTATAATTATCTCATAAATCAGAAAACCAAGGAGCTCTGTCTATGTATTTGATTTGTCCCGTACATACAAAGGAGTTTTTAGCGGAAAACGACCTTAAAATTGAAATACACCCGGGGGTTGACGATATCGAACCCGGCTTTGAAAAGTTTATTCCTTTTGTCGCAGGAATTCACCTGCCGTATCGCATATCGACAGACGAAAAAATGAATCTTGCCGCACTTGACGACGGGCTCAGGCTTCGCTCGATAGAAAAGCTTAAAAAAGCTATCGACCTTGCAGAAAAATATCCCGTAACCGACCTTGTAATGCACGCAACGGGCATAAAGTGGGACGACGGTGTCCGTGTCGGCACGTACGAGCGAATGATAGAAGGAATACGCGAGGTAGCCGACTATGCGGCAAAGACAAAAAGAAGAATCTGCATTGAAAACGACGCTCTCCACGTAGCGCACCGCACCCTCTATGCCGTGTTTGCTGACGAATGGTATAAAATTGCAGAAAACGTCGCGCGCGACAACGTTATGCTCACTCTTGACACAAGCCACATAGCAACCGCGGCGGCAACCTTTGTCGGCCGTGAAAACCGTTTCGCGTATCTTTACGAATACTTAAAGCACCCCGAGAAAATCGCACGGGTACACTGGTCGGATTCAAAGCTTGCAAAAGCGCTCGCTTACTATCACGATTTGCATCTCGTCCCCGGAAGCGGAGATTTGCCGAGAGAATTCCACAAAAAAATAAAAGAGCTCGACGCCACAAAAACACTTGAACAAAGACGTCCGCCTGAGGAGGTTTTGCGCGGTCTTGAATTTATCGCAAGCCTATAAATGAAAAGAGCGAGGTTACCGAAAAGGTAGCTTCGCTCTCATTTTTATATTCTTTTAAGCGTTACCGTCTTTGAGCTATAAGGCTCTATTCCCGTAATTTTAATTCCGTTTTCGAGAATATCCTCGCCCGAAAGCTCGACGTCGCCAAAGGCATATTTTGCGTCGCGCCGTACGGCAGGGAATACCCTTAGCTCCTTTACGGTTGTTCTGTTTGTAAAAACCTGCAAAAAAGAGCTTGAAAGCTCTTCGTCTGCATATTGCAAAACGGTGATGGGCTCTGTGTCAACGATTATACGCGCGGTGGCATTTTTATAAAACTCTCTATCGGTCTTATACTGCGCTATTACCCCTTTCCAACGCTCTTTGTACTCATCGGGCAAGCTCACAAGGTCCGAGGAAAATCCGATAGGTCCGCCAACAACGAAGCCCTCAGCAAACGATGGGTCAAGCGAGAGAACCGAGCTCCACGTGCCGTCGTTTGCATTGAATAAAACTCCGCCCCTCTCCTTTTTTCCGTTGCGGTGAAATCCGGTTGCGTATTGCTGAGCGTTCCAGCGCTCAATACACGAGGCGGGCATTCTTTTGAGCGCCCCCTTGATAATATCAAGTCCGAAAAGAAGTCCCTGATTATCCGAAAACCAGAAGCTGTCGCAGAATTTTGCTTGATAAAGGTCGGTGCGGAAGCCGCCGGCGGCACAGTTCGTTATATAAAGGTCGGGGTATTTTGCCCGAAGCTTCTCAACAAAGCTTCTTTGTCCCGCAAGATAGCGGTAATATCCTGCGCCCGTCGTGTCTATCGGTACGGAAACGTTGAAATCGAATTTCACCCAACCGATACCGTA
>JAZNCB010000092.1:0-2511 GCA_046156285.1 Eubacteriales bacterium
GACTTAAAGCGGACCTCTGCCTGCCTCGTCGCAACCGCAAACGGCAGTGTAGCCCTCAGCGTATCGTTTGTCTTCAAATTCGTAGCTTGGCATAATCAGTTGTCCCTCGGTTCTTCAAGCGTTATGCGTCCGATTTTTGCAGAGCGGAACTCTTCAAGCAACATTTCCGCAGTGCGCAGGTGATTTATCTCACCGCCCGCCATAAGAAATCCGCGTTTTTTTCCAACGAGCCTGAAAAGGTCGTAGGAGTCGAGCTCCTCGGTCTCCTCGCGGGTGAGCTTGTATCTCGACATAAATTCGTTTGGAGCGCAAATCATAAGACGGCTCGACAAAATCATAGCAATTTCCTCAATGTCGAGTATAGCATCACGTATTGCACCCGTGATAGCGAGGTTTTCGCCAACTAAATTATCTTCAAATTTCGGCCAAAGAACGCCGGGCATATCAAGCAGGTCAATTCCTATCTCGGTCTGTACCCATTGCTTCGCAAGGGTAACTCCGGGGCGGTTTTCAACCTTTGCCTTTTTAGCGCCTGCAAGTCTGTTTATAAGAGAGGATTTTCCGACGTTGGGAATACCGACAATCATAGCCTTTAAGGCTCTGCCTTCCATTCCTTTTTCGCGGTATCTCTCGATTTTCTCGTGAAGAATTTCGCGTATCGCCGATGAAAGAGCCTCAATGCCTACTCCAAGGCTTGAATCTATTATTACGGTCTTTTTGCCTTGTTTTTCGTAATATTCCTGCCATTTTGCACTCGCCTTTGGACTTGCGAGAGTAGCCTTCGTCAAAACCGTAAGCTTTGGCTTGTCGCCGATAAGCTTGTCTATTTCGGGGTTTTTCGAGCTGTATGGAATTCTTGCGTCTAAAAGCTCAAGCACAATGTCAACCTGTGAAAGACATTCCTTGATGACCTTCCGGGTTTTAGCCATATGACCCGGAAACCATTGTATTGGATTTTGTGACATAAAAATCTCCGTTAAAAGTCGTTTTTTATTAGTCGATAGTACCGAATTTATCGAAAGGGTAGAAGCGCAAAAGCACCTTGCCGAGAACCGAATCCTCACTGACCGTACCGAGCATAAGCTGGTCACGCGAGTCGGTTGAATTATCTCTGTGGTCTCCCATTACGAAAAGCTGACCCTTCGGCACTTCAAATTCCGGCATAGGATCGTATTTGTAAGCCGGGTTGTCGGTATAAACGTAGGTTGCGTTTTCTGCCACACCGTTAACGTAAACACCGTCCTCTTTGATTTCAATTTTGTCACCGCCAACTGCGATAACCCTCTTGACTATCGGGTATTTAAGCTTTGTGGTGTGGTCCTCACATACTATAACGTCACCGCGCTTCGGCGTGTAGAAAAAGTCCGAAATTATAAGGTGCTCTCCATTATGGAGAGTGTTTTCCATAGAAGCGCCGTTTACTATCGAATGTCTGAAAAAGAATGACATCAAAATCATAACGGCAACGAGGGTGAAAACGAAAAGCTCAACGAAGTCAAATCTCGAATCAACCTTTCGCGGCTTCTTCGGGTCGTATTTTTCCTCAGGCTTTTCCTTTTCTTCTACGACGATATCGTCTATCGTGTACTGAGCATCGTCGCGGATTTCGCTCTCGGCCTCAGCTTCGTCGGAATAGAAGATTTCGATGGCTTCGTTCTCTTCGTCTACGGTCGGCTCTATGGGTATCTCGTCTGTCTCCTTTTGCATATTCGCAAAGAGCATATCGGGCGGAACAATGCCACTGTCAAGTATCTCTGACGGCTCGTCAAATAAAAGGGAAGTATCTTCGTCGACGTCGGGCTCGGTCTTTTGCGGAATATCGAAAATCGGGATTAAGATTTCTTCCGCCAAATCAGGTGTGTCACCCGCAACCTCACCCTCTGAAATATCTTCCGCCTCCGACTCGAAATCGGAAGCTACGGGCAGGTCGATTTCCGTGTCGATAGCTTCGTTGTTATCCTCTGTATCGTCGGAAGTTTTTTCTTTGAGAGCTGCCGTTTCGCCATTCTCACACTTCTTCTTTGAAGAAGTACGTTTCCTCGCCGTTGCTTTTCTCGGCTTTTCCGATACGTTGTCTAATGGCTCGGTTACTTTGTTATTAAGTTTTGAATAGGCTTCGTCCTGCAAAGCAGTGCTTTCAACCGAAATCTCGGTGATTTGCTCTGCATTTTTTTCCTTTTCTGTCACTTCGTTAACCTCGCGTGTGTTTATTTATAATATTCTAACATATTTTTTATATAAATACAACTGTATCGGCAAATAATTTTCAGAAAAAATTTCAAAGCTTCGCCAAAACGAGAAAAAAACAGAAAAAATTGAAAAACTTTCACAAAAACTATTGATTTTTTTAGTGCAATATGATATAATGTTAGGGCTATACGGCTGCGAATAGCAGGTATGGGTATAATCAGAACAGTCCTCTGCGATGCTCCGCACGAATGTTCGTAGTTTAAGGAGGGCCATAAAATGGAAAAGATCCAGGCTTTTGTTAGTGAGCAGCTTAAAACTGAG
>JAZNCB010000093.1:0-9337 GCA_046156285.1 Eubacteriales bacterium
GTGGTAATCTCGTCACCTACTGCGAGAGAGTCACGCATTGCAGCCTCTTCTCTCTGCTGCTTTTTCTGAGGTCTCAACATAAATACGTAGAGAACTACGATAAATATACCGATTATTATTAAAGTTGGCATAATATAAACCTTTCTTAATTGTAATTCGTACCTTGTTATTATACACTACAAAGGAAAATTTTTCAAGTGTATTTGCAAAATTTACACTTTATTTATTCTTTTCAGCGATAGAAGCTATGGTTTTGATGACCTTTTGAGGATATAGCCACCAATCACGGCACCATACTCTGATAAGCTTCCAGCCGCGATCCGCCATAAAGCGAGGCTTGTAAACGTCACGTTCAAGCGATGCGGACGAGCCACGGAAGGCGTCCTTGTCAAGCTCAACACCGACAAGGTATTTGTCGGTCTTCTCGTCATATACGGCAAGGGAAATTCTGTTGTTTATATTTCCGAGCCTTATATCAACGTTGTAACCGAGCTTTGTGAGCCTTTCCTTCATCTGCTCTTCAACCGAGGGAAGCTTTGTCTCAATCTCGGATACAGACTTAAATCTGTCTGCTTCAAGCTCTGTGAGAATTGCCGCAGCACCCTCTCTATCACCGTCGGACACTGCGCGTGCGTAGGTGAGATACTTTTTGAGAAGCTTCGGACCGTGGTTTTTCGCAAGCTCAACCTTTAATTCCTCAGGCTCAATGCTCGTGACTATGATAATCTTACTCTTTGCTCTCGTTATAGCAACGTTAAGACGGTTTTCACCGCCGTCAGCGGAAAGCGAGCCAAAGCTCGTATAGACCTTGCCGTCGCTGTTTTTGGCATATCCTATCGAGAAGATTATAATGTCTCGCTCGTCACCCTGAACGTTTTCAAGGTTTTTGATGAATATGCCGGTATCCTCACCGTTTTCAAATCTGTGAGTTTCTTTGATGATAGCCGAGCGGAATTCACTGTCACGCGCCGCCTCTTTATCAATAACGTCGGCAATGCAGGACTGCTGGTCTGCGTTAAAGGTTATAATTCCGATGCTCTCGTTATTCTTTCTCGTTTGGAAAATGTTTTTGAGAAGCTCAACAACCTTTTTCGCCTCAACGACGTTTCTTCTATCCTCCCATTTGCCCGCAACCTTGTATCTTACAATGGGGCGGTCCTTTTTGTTTTTGGAAATGTTGGGAGAAATTTGAAGCTCGGACGAGTAGAATGCGGCATTAGAGAAGTCGATAAGCTCACTGTGACGGCTTCTGTAATGGTAGGTAAGATTTGAGCTTTCGTATCTTGAAACCGCAAGGTCAAGCAAGCTATCTACTTCAAGTGCCGCCTGAGTTGCGTAATCCTCGGTGTCAACCGGTGCGCCAAGATAGCGCTTCATAAATGTGGTCGAGGGACGAAGCTGCTTCGAGTCGCCTGCAACTACTATGTTCTTACCTCTGAAAATAGAGGGTATCGTGCTCTCAATAAATACCTGAGACGCCTCGTCAAAGATTACGATATCGAACATATTCTTCACAAGCGGAAGAAGATTAGATACGTTTTCGGGGGAGAGAAGCCAACAGGGGAAGAGCTTTAATATAAAGTCTCCGTAGACTTCAAGCGTCTTTCTTATCGGCCAGTACTTCTGCTTTTTAGAAATCTGGTAGAGGTAATCCTTGTTGTTCTTTGCATTCGTGTAATATTCCTCGTATCCACGGCAGGATTTTCCCGAGGCAAGCTGGTTAGCAACCTCAAGCTGCTGCTCGCGAAGCTTGTAAATTCTCTCGGTTATATTCGGGAAATCAACCGTCTTTGCAAGCTCGTCTGAGGAAACCTCCTCGTAGTGAATAACCTCGTGATAGATGCGGATCTGCATCAATTTTTCGAGTATATCTTCATAGCTTGAATAACTCTTTGAGTTCACGTATGCGAAGTTAAGAATGGTAATCTTGTTTCTGTCAAGGCTTTCAAGGAGGGTGTTGACGTCGCGGAGCGCAATGTAGTTATCAAGCGCATCGTAAACGAGCTTGATATAAGCAGTGTTTCCGCGGAGAATATTGTCGATAACCGAAATATATCCGTCAACCGTAAGAACGCTGTGAAGACAGTCGTATTCCTTGACAAAGTTGTCAATAGCCGATATGGTTTCAAGGAATTCGCGCTTAACGTCTTTTTCAAATTTCTTTGTAAAGGATTTTTCCGGATATTTAAGCTTGCACTGCTGCTTAACTATAAAGTCGAGGTTTTCCTCAATCGCAAGCTCCTTGTAATATGCCATAACGTGGCGGTAGTAAGGATATTTTGCGGTGTTGAAGTAGCCCTTTTTCTTCTTTTGAATTTCGAGAAGCTCGCCTTTTACCTCGCTTAACGTCTTTATGTCAAGAGAGGGCTGCATATGGTCGATAAGGGGGTTTTTCTCCTTATCCTGAATAAAGTTGTAGTAGAGCTTTTCAAGGCTCTTTGACTTTATAACGAAGAGCGCCTCGCGAAGCTCGTTATAGCTGAGCGCCATAATCTCGGGGCTCTCAATAAGGCGAGAGTAAATCTCATAGTCCGAAGAGTTTTTGGAAATCTGCGAGGATGATGCGTACATTTCCGCAAGGGAAAGACCGAATGGGCGCACGCACCTCAGCGTGTTGTAAATCGTATCAAGGCTCGAAAGTTCCGAGTTGATTTTTGCTTCAAGAGCATCAAAACGCTCCGAGAGCTGAGTGACGTTGAGCGTCTCAGCGGTAATCTCGTTTTGGTGTGCCGCAAGGCATTTATCGTAAAAGGCGCGTTTTTGCTTGTATTCGTCGGTTATGTACATTGACTTTTCGGAAAGAAGCCCAAGTCTGTTGTATACGACGTCAAGAGCCGCCTTTTTCTGTGAAACCACGAGCACGGTCTTGTTTTTGCAAACCGCGTCGGTTATTATGTTTACGATAGTCTGCGACTTACCCGTGCCGGGAGGGCCGTAAATTACCATATTACCCATCTCGTCAACCTTTTTGAGAACGCAGGACTGTGCGTAGTCAAGCATTTTGATGGGGTAGAGCGTTTGCTTTTTGGCTTTCTTTGCCTTTTTAGCCTTTTTGCTCTTCGATTTATCCTTTTCGGTGCGGAGAAGTTCGCTTACCGCATCGTTTGTAAGCTTCTTCTTTTCAAGAAGCGTGTAGTCGTTGTAAATCGAATTTGAGAGAGGGAAGCGACCGAGCACCGCCGCATATCTCACAGAAAGCTCTCGCTCCGTCGGTTCTTTGAAACGGGAGTAGCCGTAGACGTTTTTGGAATGCGACCAGTCGATTTTTACGTGTGCGTCAGCGAGGTATTTGATAATATCGCCAAGACCGGAAAATCTTGAAATGTCGTCAAATTCAAGCTCAAGCTCGTCGACGTTTACCTTTTTAGCCTGCGAGTATGCAAAAATCAGCGCAGGGTTGATACGGATTTTCTCGCTCTCGTTAAAGAGGAGCTCTACCGTCGTATCTGCGGTTATCTCGATTTTTACGGGGAAGAGGAGAAGAGGAGCTTTGACGGTGGTTTTTGTAAACCCCTGGGAGAGTGTGCCGAAAACAAAGGGATAGCCTATATAAAGCTCATATCTGCCGGTTTCCTTTTCGATTTCCTCGATTTCGCGCTTCAAGTCCTTGAGCTTTGCTATCTCAGTCTCAATAGCGCGCGCTTCTGCCTGACGTTTTTCACGTTCAAGCTTTTTCGCAAGGCGCTCAGCCTCCTCGCCAAGCGGGGGCATCTCGTTTTGCACCGGGGTAGACTTGGTCTCGAAGTCGAGATTTTCTAAAATCTGCTTTTTCTCTCTTGCGTCGATAAGCGTGAGAGGATATTTTCTGTTAGAGCGGAGAAACTCAACGAACTCACGGACCTTAGTGTCGCGTCCTTCAAAAATGCGACCGATATCGTAAGCATTTTTGCGAACGATGTTTTTAAGATAAAGGCACTTGTTATTGCCGCCGATTTCTATCAGGCGCTCTTTGTAATAGGTGTAAATACCTTTTCCCATTTCAGAGTTACTCCTTCCGCTCAAAGCAATATAAAAAGTATTATTATTAGTATAACATATATATGTCGAAAAATCAACAGTTAAAACGAAAAAAGTGAAAGAAAATTGGACTTACCCCCTACCCGTGTAAAGTTTTTCGCCCACTTTTTTTGAAAGCCCCACCCCGTGAAGCGTTGCTTGAAAAAACATCGCGGCAAAAGTGAAAGTCAACTTGTACAACTGCAACAATTTTTCACTGAAATTTTTGCTATATTGCATAATTGATTTTTATTAAATAAAATGTTATAATAATTATAATTAAAAGGTATTATGCCACATATAAGGAGAACAGAGTTATGAAATTTGCCAGAAAAATCTTCGCCGCGGCTCTCTCGGTTGCCGTATTGGCTGCCTGCTTTGCGTTTGCAACGTCGGCAGAAGCGCCGTCGCTTCCGCGCGAAAATATCCGCGACGTACTCGAATACAGACTCTACGATACATACCTCGTTGAGACGTATGAGGACGGTGTCGGAGAATATGAGCTTGACTCGGACTATTTTGAGTTTGTGACGAACAACAGCTTCGCTGCAAACGTTATCAAGGATGGAGACAACAACGTTTTGCTTATGCAGAATTCCTCGTCTCAGAAGGGAGCGGGATATAAGCTTCGTTATGAGCAGGGAGGTAAGCTTACCGACCTTCTTACCGTTTCGTTTGATTTTAAGCTTGGTGATGCGGGCGCAACCAACGGTGCGGATTTCAAGGTTGTTGCAGCTCTTGAAAACTATGTCCTTGGAGGCATTACTCTCTTTTCGGCAAATGCATCGGACGACTCTAATAAATATTTTGAATACACAACCTTCAACTCGGACAGAGCTATGTACGAGACCGCAGTTATGAAGGATTCATCTGACAAAAACTTGCAGGTTGATCTTGATACGTGGTACAATGTAGAAATTGCTATAAATCCGAGAGTTGAAAATTACCATATTACACTCAAAGCAGGCGACGAGGTGCTCTTTAACGAAAGCACCGAGATTTCATCTACTGACGGAGGCGTTAACTGGCTCACGCTCTACGTCAATGATAAGGCGGATGCCGGCGTAACCAAAACATACCTTGATAATCTCTTTGTTCTCGAAGGTACGTATGCGCGTGACGTCGTTGACCCCGAAAATTCTCTTGCAGATTTCATAATTGCCATAGATGCTTACGCAAACAGCGATATTTCACTTGACGACAAGCTTTTTGTTGCAGAGCTTTACGAGGATCTCTTCGGCAAGGACGGTGTAGGATATACCGCCCCCCTCACCATTGAGAAGTATGAAGAGGTTGACACTATCGTAAAGGGTGCTATGGCTTACGTTTGGCAGGCAAAGGCAGATGCCTTTATCGAGTACACAAACAGCATTCTTACAAAGAACCCCACGTACGTTACAAAGCTTGCATACCTTAATGGCGTTGCAAAAGAGTATTACGAGATTTTCGCAGGACTCGACGAGTTTGCAGGTATGGAAGAGGAATACAACGGTGTAACTTACAGAGTTGCGGTAGATGCGGCAATCCGCGAATACGAAAGAGCTGCAACCGTTATTGAAAACATAAAGTCACATACCGAAAACTTTATCTACATTATTGAAAACGATTACAACCCGAAGAGCACGGACTTCACGTACATTCAGGGAAAATATAATCAGCTTACCGTTCTTCGCCCCTTGGTTGACTCCGAATACAGCTATTACAAAATAGTTGAGGATACCAAATATCCAAGGGCAGCAGATGCTATCGTTGTTTACGATGCTCTTGCCGCAAAGCTTAACGCAATTCAGACAAACGTTGACAAATTCATTCCTGCCGTTCTCGCAATGGAAATTGAGAAGGCAAGCGGTGTTTCTGCTGAATCTCCGTATCTTACGACCAATTTCGCAGAGCTTTACGAGAACTATCTCATAGCTGAGAGTGTATTTGAAAACGGCACAGTGCATGCTTCTCTTGATCCCACAACATACCCCGGTCTTTCCGAGGTTATTGCAAGCTATCTTCCTTATCAGGAATACGTTGAGGCAAGACTTGCAGAGACCAACAACTTTGTTGCAATCATTAAGGGTGCTGAGGCTTCTTCTTACTACGTAACTATCAAGTCTCAGATAGAGGCTGCCGCTCTTTATCTCGATACCAACGTTGAAAAGTCGCTTGAAAATATCGAGGGTGTAGCTGAGGCCATTGAGCTTTACTACGTTCTTAAAGCAAATATTGAAGTAGACTACGAGAACGCACAGAAATATATCGCAGCAGTGAATGCTATCAATATGAGCGCAAATTACACCGCACTTAAACAGGCGGTAAATAAGGCGCTTGCACTCCAAGCAAAAGGCTCTATTACCGGTATTGACGGAATAAAGGAAGCTAACACGAAGCTTGAAGGCGCGGTTGCAAAGGTTAATCAGTTGGAGGCATACAGCAACACTCTTATAACCGCGGTTGATGCTCTTTACGAGGCAGAGACACTTGCAGAGCGCAGAGCGCTTATCTACACAGCTAACTCGGTACGCGACTATGCAGAGGTGCTTATTTCCGGAGTTGAAGAGGCGCTTGAAATTCTCGACGAGGAAATAGCACTTTACAACGAGGACGTTCTTGCAATGAATGCACTCTTCGGTGAGGTTGTTGAAAATGCAATTAACCTTTCAAATAAGGTTCTCTCTACCGAGAGCATAGTAAAGGCTAACTCCGCTATCATCGGCGCAGTAAAATAATTAAAGCTAAATAATAAAATAGGTTGCTTTCTTCAAGCGACCTATTTTTACTAAATATAGGAAAGGCTTATGCCGAGGAGATTTCACTTGAATAATTCTATAAACATCTGGATGCAGATGCTCGGATTTGATAAAAACGCCGAGGACAAGGGAGTTGGAGCATTTCTTTCAAAAACCGGCTTTGTCCCCGACAGTATATGTGCGCTTCTTTTTAACCCCGACTTTATTCACTTGCATCGCGGAATGAAAGAGGAATACGCTCTTTTTCCTGACAACTGTGCATACAGAGCGGCTTTTTGCAACACCGAGAGGTATAGACAGGACTGGACTAATTTCGAGCTTCGCGACCTTACAAAGAGGCTAAGTGGGCGCGGAATAAAATTCTACGCAGGAATTATGGGATATTATCTCAACGATAAATTTCATAAGGAATGGCTCACAGACCACCCTGAAATAAGAAGCGTAAAGACCACAGGCCTTGGCGACCTTATGTGCTTAAAGCGTTTTGCCGACGGCTCGTATTACGAGGATTTCTTTGCAGAGAAGCTTGTTGAGGCTCTCGTTGATTACGGTATGGCGGGAGTGCACCTTTCTGATGCCTTCTGTCCGTCGGGCCATATCTTCAAGTCAGATTATTCTACCGATATGGTGGAGCAGTTTTGCGATTTTACCAAAGAGGTATTGCCACCTGAAATTGCAAAAACTCTCGGTGACGACGGTAAAGAAGCGGTAAATCTCCGCCATAAATATATAATCTCAAACAAGCGCCGCGCATGGATAGCCTTTTACGAGTGGAGATGGGCTCGCTTTTTCAAAAAGATTTGCGATGCCGTCCACGCAGTTAAAAAAGAGGTGTGGATACTCGGAATGTACTGCTCCGACCCACACGAAACAAGATATGTCTATGGGTTTAACAGCAAAACGGTTATGGAAGCGGGAGTTGACTGTATAACCGCTAACATTCTGCCGACGAGCGTTTATTTCGAAAGACCGGAATTTCCGTATTTCTTCCATAGAATTCATATGGACCTGCCTCTTCTTGCCTCGCAGGTAGATAAGGCGAGAGTGCTTCCGATGGTCAGCATTCACGATGCCTCAGAGGAGTGGAGTATGATAGACCACGCACCCGTCCTTCTTGAACGAGACGTGTATACCACAACCGCTTACGCAGCGGTAGATGACAGTGGAGCAAGACGCGCCTCGGACGGAGTATTCATCTGTCTTGGCGACGGTGTAGATAGGGAAAAGTGGAGCTTTATAAAGAAAAGACTTGATATAGGCTTCGCCACTGAAACCGAAAAGCCGCGCTCACCCCTCATTTTTTGGTCGGACTATGCGAGCGAGCAAATGCTTGACGAGTATATAGATAATAAAAGAACGACACCGCATAAGCAGAGCTTTGAAATCTTCAAGGCAGGCACGGCTTTTTCGGGCTCGGTAAGGAGCGAGTATATCGGCAATACCGATGCGCCTCTTTTCGTACCTAACCTCGATTTGCTTTCGCTTGAAGAGAGAAAATCCCTCGCTTCCTATAAGCGCCCGTGGGTTGCCACAGCCCCCGCCGGATATATTCCAAGCGGTCTTACACCCGAAATTATCCTTACCGATAAATATAGCGATTATCCTATGTCGGTTATGGCGTTTGGTTTTGAGGTTCAGTCCTCGAAACGTGAGGAGCTTTCTGCGCTTCTTTTGCTTGACGGTGGCGCACCGACACTTGCAAATCTTGACGAGGAGTACGTACACCCGCCTATTAAGGAGCTTCCGTACACAAAGCTCTCCGATGGCTTTGTATCCGCTATGGCGGAGCTTTTGAGACTTGCGGTATATTCGGAGACAAGGATCGCGTCAAACCACCCGATTATGATACAACAGCTTTCCTCGGGTGTTGAAAGAATCTTCATTTATAATAAATATGAAAGCGCCTACGTTAATGCGCTCGTCGAATCCGACTATCCTATCGAGAGTGCCGAGATAGCAAGTGATTTCCCGATATTGCCCGTCAAATTCGTCGATAGTGAGGATAATTCCGGCTACTTCGATTACGAAAAGCAGTCAGGCGAGAGAAAGCGCTTCCAGGTAAGACTTGCGCCAAACGGCCTTACCATAGTAGATATAAAGAGAAGAAAATAAATTTCTTCGTATCTATTTTTTAAGATAACACTTGCATAAAGTGACAATGTGTGGTAGAATACTGTATACTTTAATATATACTACTCTGAGGAGGCAGATATAAAGTGAGCGAAAAAATGGAAAAATTTGAAAAAATAATAGCCGAGCTTGAACGCACGGACAGGGATAAGCACGTTTATTTCCACACAGCGCAAAAGCTTGTTCCGTCGCGCAAAAAGATAATTTCAATACTCAAAAATATACAAAGCCTTATGTTTCCCGACTATTTCAAGGTAGAGGAAAACTGTGAGAAGCGTCCGGCAGAGGTGCTCTCCGAAACCTACGAGATGCTGAAATCCGAGCTTCTTGCGGCATTTGCATTCTGCTCCGACTGTGACGATACTCCCGACGTTGAGCTTCTTGCAAACGAGATAATCTCGGTTATCCCGAAAATAAAAGAAAGCCTGATACTTGACGTTCAGGCGATTTACGAGGGTGACCCTGCCGCTCGA
>JAZNCB010000094.1:0-9471 GCA_046156285.1 Eubacteriales bacterium
CTCTGCCAGCTCAACAAGTCTGCCCGAGGGTCCGCCCTCGGTGTTTTCAACCCAGTCGCCAACCTTAGTTGTCCAGCTGCCACAACTTCCGTCGCCAAACCAGCCCGCGTCAACCATAAAACCCTCAAAGCCCATTTGTGCGGCAACGCTCGCCTCGGCCATAAGGTCGTCTATGTTGACGTCGTCGTAGCAGTAAAGCCAGTTGTTATAAAATATCGGTGTTTTTCTTCTTGGATAGGTCTTGTTAAAGTAGTTGTGGAGCTTGTAGCCGTCAAGGTCAAGCGCGCTTTTAGCAGGGAAGAAAATCAGCTCGGGAAGCTCTATTTTCTCATAGCTTTCAACAGAAAGGTTGAGCCCCGTGTTAGAAAATCCTGCCTCAAACACAATAACCTCGGTGTCATTTAACGGAAATTTCTTTGCCGTCATCTGCCATGCCGCGCTCGGTACGAGGTGAAATACGTAGCTTTGACTATTGTATCTATCGTGGAAGGCCATAATCGGTGTCGCACCGTCACAGCCTCGCATGCCGAGAGCCTCTGCTCTTATCTGAGTTACAAGCCTCTGCCACTCCCCCCGATTTTCCCGTTGCCACGCATTATACTGTGTATAAACGTCGTAATCACTGCACGGAAGCACAAAACGGCTGACAAGGTCTGATATTCGGATTTTTTCTCCTGAAATATTCAGAATACTGTCACGGCGCACGAAAACCTCGCCCGCCTTTTCAAATTCAGCGGTATATTTAATGCTTTCGTTTTGGTAGGTGTAGACGGTTTTTGCGCCCTCCTCGGTCTTTTCGTATTCGACGTCGCCATCTATAATTCCGAAGCTTCCCGAGGCGAAAAACAATCCCGAATATCCCCTTTTTCTGCGAAGACTGATATAATTTTCAATATCCATTTTTACTCCTTAAAAAGCGAACAGTACGGTTGATATAAATGCTCCGACGACCGATATCCATTCCTTTTTAGTTATTTTTTCCTTGAATATAAATCTCGACACAAGAGCCGACAAAACTATAACACCGCCCGAAACGAGAGGGAACTGCACCGACGCGGGAACGTCGTTTGCGGCTAAAAGGTGGAGAAAATTGCCGGTGTAGGCGGCAGCACCTATAAAGGTCATAATAATGATAGGGCGCACATTAAACATTCCGCATATCTCAACCGACGCCTCTTTTCTTTTGTAAAGAAGCTCGAAAAGAAGAAGCAAAAGGCCAAAAAGTGCCGTAAGAGCGCAGGATATAACCGTAAAGCTTATCTCGTCAACTGCACCAAGGCTTATCTCGTGCGCCTTTGCAATAATGCCCGTAAGTCCGTTCAAAACAAAAATCGCAATGCAAAGAATAAAGAAAAGTATGCTTTGCTTTTTTTCGTTTTTGTTTTTCTCGCCCTCGGCGCTCATCTGCCACACCGCCTGCAAAACGATGAAAAGCGAGAGAAGAGCAGTGCCGAAAATTTGCGCCGCCGAAACATTCTCGTCTAACCGCAAAACCCCGTAAAAGAACGGCAAAAGCATTCCGCCAAGCATCATAAACATTCCGTAAATTGCAAGACTGCCGAGCGAGAGCACCTTAATTCCGATTATGTAATAGGGTATCATAACGAGAGCAAAAAGCACTCCGTAGATTACCGAAATCTCTGAGAAGCTGACGGAAAAGCCGCCAACGAATAAGAAGAGAATTGCTCCTATCGCACCCGTTACGGTGAGCATTACCGTCGCGGTAACGGTAGACTGCTTAACAGAGCTCTCATATAGCTTTGTAAAGGCAAACTGCCCCGCAAAGCAAAACACCGCAAGCAAAATAATTATATATGCCGTCATAGGAAAGTCTCGCCTTTTTCTTGAATTTTATAGCTTTGCAAGCCGTTCAAGATAGGAAAGGCTATCGTAATTGTGTTTAAGAAAGCTTCGGAAAAGCTCGGTATCGTCGTACGGACAATTCGTTTCAAGGCATAAAGCTCCGTCATATCCAACCGTCGACAGCGCCCCCATAACCCCGTCCCATTTAATATTGCCGTAAATCGGCGGCGCGTGGTCGTCGCGCTCGCCGTGGTTGTTGTGAATATGGGTGCATTTTATCCTGCCCCCAAGCCTTGCGATAAGTGCGGGTATATCGTCCTTATTCAAGTTTGCGTGACCTGTGTCAAGGCAGATACCAACCTTGTCCGAGTTAAAGCTATCGCAAAGGCGGATAAGGGTGTCCACACCGCCGCGCATCATTCTTCCGTAAAGATTTTCGAGGGCTATCCCCGTGCCGAATTTTTCTGCCGCCTCTATATAGTGCGGTATCGTTTTGTGATTATATATAAAGGTCTTTTCCTCGTCATATTCTCTTGCGCCAAGCACTCCGAATTTATAATCGCGAGGGTGCCACACGCAAAATGGCGCTCCGATTTTACCGCTGACCTCTATCTCGCGCAAAACGCGGTGCTCACACGTCACGTCTATTTCATCGGCAGACGAGAGCGGATAATAGTAAAAGAGGTGCGTCTGCACTACCGAAAGAGCGTTTTTTTCAAGAATTTTACTAATATTGTCAAAAGCTTTGTCATAGGTTTCGTCGGTCGGGATAGGCGTGTCGTTAAAATTCACGGCTATATCTTCAAATCCCGCCTCGCGAGCAAGCTGACAGCTCAACTCGAAATTTTCGTTATATGAAATCTGAATTGCTTTTTTCATAACCTTTCTCCGTTTTCTTAAACGTTATAATTATTATAGCATTCAAAATGAGCGCAGAATAGAATTTTTTCTTCAAAAAATAGCACAATTTTCCCAAAATATAAAATAGTTGACATATTTTAAGCAAAATGATATAATAAAATCATGGATTACATATTTGATAAAGAAAAGCTTGGAAAAGCGCTTTACGACTTTTACAGCAGCACGGGAATTGCCACGGCTCTCTACGATGCCTTCGGCAAAAGTGTCGCAGGCTCGGTCCACTCACCCTATTGCGCCCTTATCCGCAAATGCAAAGAGGGTGTCAGGCTTTGCAGTCAGTCAAACCTGACGCATATAAAGGAGGTTTTCAAGGATAGGGAGATTGCCAGGTATACCTGCCACGCAGGGCTTATGGAAATGATTTTTCCCGTCGTTTACGAGGATATTTTAATCGCCTATATCCAGATAGGTCAGTTCCGTGACGAAGCGGGGAAGTACTCCTCAGCCGAAAATCTTCCGAAAATTGCAAAGGAATACGGAATTGACGAGGATAAATTGCGCTCGCTATACGAAAAGCTTCCGCTCGTATCGGAAGAAAGACTTCACTCAATCTGCCATATACTCGATATTCTCGTCAAATCATTCTGGCAGGACGGACTGATTACCTGCAACCGCAGTATGCTCTCGGTCAAAATTGAGCGCTATATTGAAGAGCGCCTCACAGCGAAAATCAGCCTCGGCGAGCTTTGCGCAGAATTTTTCCTCTCGAAAAACGCACTCTATCGCCTTTTCGCAGAGGAGTTCAACTCAACCGTCAACGATTTTATAACAAAAACACGCTTATCCCTGGCAGAAGAGCTTTTAGCTCACTCACCCGAATTAAACGTCACGGAAATCTCCGCCAAGGCGGGCTTTCCCGATTATAACTATTTTATCCGCGTTTTCAAAAAGCAGCTTGGCAAAACACCCTTGCAATACAGAAAGCGCTATCAAAACAACTAAGAAATATTTTAGGAGCACCGTTTTTGCGGTGCTCCTTTGCTTTATTCCTTGTTAAAGTATCTGTTAAGAAGCCCCTCGAAAGCTCTGCCGTGACGAGCCTCGTCCTTTGCCATTTCGTGAACGGTGTCGTGGATAGCGTCAAGGTTAGCTTCCTTTGCTCTCTTTGCAAGGTCGAACTTGCCGCTTGTTGCACTGTTTTCAGCCGCAACTCTAAGTTCAAGGTTCTTCTTTGTCGAGCTTGTGACAACCTCGCCGAGAATTTCGGCAAATTTTGCCGCGTGCTCGGCTTCCTCGTGAGCCGCCTTTTCCCAGTAGCGCGCGATTTCGGGGTATCCCTCTCTCGCCGCAACTCTTGCCATTGCAAGATACATACCAACCTCGCAGCACTCGCCCTCAAAGTTAGCTCTGAGGTCCATTATAATATCCTCGGAAACGCCCTCAGTTATACCTACCACGTGCTCGGTTGCCCAGGTGAGCTTGCTTTCCTCAACCTTATTAAATTTCTCCGCAGGAACTCTGCACTGAGGGCAGAAATCGGGAGCTGTGTCACCCTCATGAACATATCCGCATACAGAGCATACGTATTTACCCGTGCCGCTTGATGCTGAGGCTTCGGCTTTTTGGGGAGCGCTCGCACTCTCGATTTTCTCAAAGGCCTCTCTGCCGTGCTTACAAATAGGGCAGATATAATCCTCGGGCAGATTTTCACCCTCGTATACGTGGTTGCAGATAGTGCACCTCCAACCGCTCTTTGCCACGGGCTTTGCCGCGCTTGCCTTTATCGTTGTCTGGTAGTATCCGTAGGTACAGCACGAGCCTCCGCCAAGCACCTCGCAGTCTGCAAGCTCTCCGATGAAGAGAGTATGACTTCCAAGGTCGTGAGCCTCAACGATATTCAAGGAAAGATATGCGTTTGAGTACTTTGTAAGATAGTAAAGACCGTTTTCGCTTCTTTTAACGTCGGAAAAATCCGCAAACTTATCAAAATCTCTGCCCGACTTCATTCCAAAATGCTCAAAAAGCGAGTAGGGAGCGTCGGTCGTAAGCGGAGAAAGGTTGCACCTGCCGGTCGCTAAAATCATATCGTGAGTAAGGTTGCCCTTAATTGCCGCAACAGAAATACGGGTGGGGTTGTTTGCCACCTGCACCGCAGTATTTATAATGCAGGCATTGTCACGCCCGTCTTGCTCGGCGGACATAAAATATACGCCGTAGGTAATGTTATAAAGCGCCTTTGTATCCATTGTTTTCCTCTTCTTTTTTCAGAGAATTTGGGGGTAGCTCAAACTGTCTGTTGAGCTACCCCCGCGTGTTTTTAGGGGGATATCCGGGAGGTGTATTTAGGTCGTTTTCACCCAAACGCACCGTTCCAAATTAACCGAAATATCTTTCAAGAAGTCCCTGGAATGCTCTGCCGTGGCGAGCCTCGTCCTTTGCCATTTCGTGAACTGTGTCGTGGATTGCGTCAAGGTTAGCTTCCTTTGCTCTCTTTGCAAGGTCGAACTTGCCGCTTGTTGCACCGTTTTCAGCCGCAACTCTCATCTCAAGGTTCTTCTTTGTAGAGTTTGTAACAACCTCGCCGAGAATTTCAGCAAACTTTGAAGCATGCTCTGCCTCTTCGTAAGCCGCCTTTTCCCAATAAAGCGCGATTTCGGGATATCCCTCTCTTGCCGCAACTCTTGCCATTGCAAGATACATACCAACCTCGCAGCACTCGCCCTCAAAGTTAGCTCTGAGGTCCATTATAATATCCTCGGAAACGCCCTCGACAATCCCTACTACGTGCTCGGTTGCCCAAGAGAGCTTGTTTTCCTCAACCTTATTGAATTTCTCCGCAGGAACTCTGCACTGGGGACATCTTTCGGGAGCGCTGTCTCCCTCGTGAACGTAACCGCATACTGAACATACATACTTTGCCATAATGATTTTTTCTCCTTAAAGATATATTTTTTAATTTTTATTTTTGTTTTTCTGACAATTTTCGCACACACCCAAGAATTCAAGGTGGCACTCTTCAACCAAAAAGTTTTCGCATCCCTTGGTATGACACAGGGTGTCGTCTCGTGAAAACTCGGTCTCCACGTCTGAAACCGCGCCGCACTCACGGCAGACTATATGGTAGTGCCGTTTAACTGTAAAATCATATCGGTCAAGCGCATCTGAGAGCTTTACACGAAGAATTCTTCCGTCGTCTGCCGCCTCTGCAAGAAGTCTGTAAACGGTAGCTCGGCTTATGCCGGGATACTTTTCGTGGACCGCCTCGTAGACCATACCCGCCGACGGATGATTTGTCATACTGTTGAAGATATCAAAAACAATTTCTTTTTGGATGGTGTTTCTTTTTTCTTTCATTTGATAATCTGTCCTTATTAGGAATTGTTCTTGATAAGATTATAACACTCTTTTTTCCGTTTGTCAATAGGGTTTTGAAATTTTTTTGAAAAAAGCAAAAAAGAGAGCTTGAACCCCCAAAAAATCAAGGTACAAGCTCCGTTAGGTGTTATGTATTATTATATGTTAAGGAAAACTATCGCCAAAATTCCGAGAAGAACTCCTATTTGTTGAAATCTCGTCATCTTTTCTTTGTATACGGCAACCGCCGCGATTATAGTGAGAAGAACGCCGCCCGCAGAAATAATCGGGAACATAATCGACGCGGCAATTCTCGGATTTAAGAAAATTACGAGAAGATTGGTAATAGCATTCAAAATTCCGCGAGCGCCGATAAATACACCGCCTGATTTGAGGTTAGGCAAAATCGTTTCTCTTTCCTTGATAAGCGCGGCAACGAGCATTGCTGCGGCAAACATAAGATAGGCAAGAAACATAAATTCGTTGCTGCCAACACCGCCCATTTTGATATTCTGGATTTTCTGTATGGTAGCGCACATACCGTTTCCGACGAAAGCGATAGTAATATAAATCAACCATTTGACAGTGATTTTCGAGTTATCCTCCTCGCTTTTCTTTTCATAGTTTGAAAAGAAGAGGGAAAAGACGAGCAAAACTATTCCAATAATTGCAAGCGCACCGAGCGTGTCGCCAAGGAATATAATTCCGTAAAAGGTCGGAATGAGAAGCGAGTACGACATTACGAGGGTTGTAAGCGCAATTGAGCCCTCGTTTATTGCAAGGAACACAAATAATGCCGCCGCACCGAAAGCGATGGCAAATGCCACGCCGTAAACAAAGCTCTCGGATGTAAACTTCATTTTACCGCCCGCGGAAATAAGACAGCATATTGCGGCGCAGAAAATAGACGCCGAGTTAAATATGTATTTTCCGTTTTTCGTTCTGTCACCGTAGCTTCTTACAACCATCGTCTGAATGGTGTTAAATACGATAATCACACTTAAAAGCAAAGCGTTCATAAAAAACCTCGTAATTTTCGATATAATAAATTATAGCATAGACTTTCTCTGTTTGCAATATATTATTTTTTATTTTCCCGAAATTTTGCACTATTTTCTCTAATCGGCCTGATTTTCTCGACATCTATTGACTTTCAGGCTTTTCGGGGATATAATTATTTTACTGATACACGAGGTGATTTTATTATGCAGAAAATCAATTTCAAGACGGCGGTTAACTGTAAAATTCCGTATTCTGATAAAGCGCTTGAATATTTCGACGCAGGCGTTCTTTTTCTGCCCGATTCGTATACCGAAGAGGGTAAACCGACACGCCTCGTAATAAACTGTCACGGCGCAGGCGGCACTGTCACAACCGACGATTCGCAGATCTCGAAGCAGACACTCTCAAAGTATCTTCTCGCTAACGGATACGCGGTAATCGACGTAAACGGACTGCCCGAGAAATATGCCGCAGAGTTCGGAATAGATATAAGACATAATATCGGCTCGCCGATAGCGGTGGAAAGCTACGTTTTGGCATATAACTTTGCTGTAAGCAATTACAACTTATATAAAGACGTTTTCGTTCATGGCGGCTCTATGGGCGGTATCAGCAGCACAAACCTCGTGCTCAGCGGCAGAGTGCCCGTAATAGCCCAAACAGGATTTTGTCCCGTGCTCGACGCATATAACGAAATGTTTTTGCGCCCTTGGTCAAACGGAAAGCCTAAAATTGCCCTCACAAAGCTCTATTCATTTGAAACAAACGAAAACGGCGAGCCGATTTACGACGCAAAAAAGCTTTGTGGCTTCAACCCGATGGCAAGCGACAAAAAGCACCCCTGTCCCGTCTTATTCGTTCATTCTGTGGACGATACGATAGTAAGCTACGAGGTAACCGTGAAATATATAGAAAAGGTAAAAAAAGAGGGCGGCACGGCAAAGCTTCTCCTGCTTTCATCGGGCGGTCACACTCCTCACACCTACGGCGAGCCTCTTTCGGCAACCCTCGGTAACGCGTATTTTGAAAACGAAAGGTTGCCCGTCACCGAAGCCATAGAGGCGGTTTTCAGATGGATTAAAAAATTCGACAAAAAAGAGGTATAAGCTTTGATACTTGACTACAAAGCGGAAAGTCTTGACGAGGTAATACGCGATTTTACAAACGTTTCCGGAATTGAAATGATGGTTTGCGATACAAGCTTCGAGCCCCTTTTCGAAAGAGAAGCGCCTATTTTTGTAAACCCCTATTGCGCAAGAATACACTCCTTTGAAAACGGCACAAAGCTCTGCCACGGCTCAGACGTAAAGCTTCTTATGGCGGCGGCAAGGAGCAAAAGCCCGGAGTATCACCTCTGCCACGCAGGTCTTATAGATATTGCAATTCCGATTAAGGATAACGAGGAAATTCTCGGCTATCTTATCCTCGGACAGATAAGGCGCTGGGAAAGCTTTCACGGTATCGACAGCCTTGCAAAAACCCTGAATGCAAGAGAGGGTGAGCTTCGCGAGCTATACGAGGACTTGCCGTTATTCGATAACAACAGAATAAACGGTATAATACATATCGCAACAATGCTTGCAAAGCATATACTTCTCACCCGTCTTGTGAAGCCGAGAAAGCTCTCAAACCTTGAAATCGTGACCGAATACATAGACAAAAATCTTTTCGAGGACCTCTCGGTAAATAAAATTTCAGAGGGAACGCACCTTTCAAAGAGCCTGCTTTACAGACTGCTTGGCGAGCATTTCGGAATGACGCTTTGCGAATATATAAACAAAAGAAGGGTAAGGGAAGCCTGCGAGCTTTTATCGCACACCGATTTTTCTATCGAAAAGATATCGTCACTGTCCGGCTTTTCGGGTGCTGCGTATTTCAGCCGAATATTCAAAAACGAGGTTGGAATGTCTCCAATAAAATACCGCAAATCTCTAACAAAAATTTAGAGGCTGAGTCATTAAGAATTCAGATAAATCAACAGTTTTTTAGAAATTTTACGAAGAAAATCTGAATTCTTAGTGCGAAGCATCTTTCGGGGCTCGCTTGATTTAGGAGAGAAATCGTCGGCTGACGAGCGATAGGCGTACAAGGGTACGTCGAGCGAGGAAACGGCGATACAAAAATAGCAAAAAAGAAGAAATTCGAAAGAATTTCAACCTTAAAAACACAAAAGAATAAAGTTAGAGCGAAGAAACGTGTTTTTTCACGAAATCTTCGCTCTTTTTGGGTTCTGCCTAAATGAAGCAGCCCCTTTTTGCGTTATATTTCCTCTATAATACTCTTTTTTATCTTCTCGTATATCGGCATATTCTTTACGTGCTCAAAGCCGAAGTCGAGCTTATCCTTATCGTGACAGTCGGAATTGAGAATAAATTTTCCGCCCATATTGAAAATCCGCTCCATTATCGGCACGGCAGGGTAGGGCTCGCTTCTCCAACCGCGCGCCATAGC
>JAZNCB010000095.1:0-6311 GCA_046156285.1 Eubacteriales bacterium
CGTGAATATCCCGTCGCACCCTCATTTGAGGGTGCTTTTCCTATCCTTTGGCGTAGCGAAATCTGTAAAAAAACCTTACCATAACATATTATTTTATATATATAGTAAAAAAATTAAAGAAAAATTCATAAACCCCTTGAAATTTATCACAACTTGTATTATAATGATTGTATGTAAAATTTTATTAAAGGAGTAAAATCATGGGTTACATCACCATATTTGTATTAGCGTTCACAGCGCTTTCACTCGCATTCGGCGCGCTTTACGGTTGTGTTCGTGGCCGCAACAGAGCAATTCTCAGACTTGCAATTATTTTGGTTTGCATCGCTACGGCAGTTATCGCAAGAGGCTTCGTCGTTGAAAAATTAATGGCTATCGAGATTTCAGGCGGAAAATCCATCCAGGGTATGCTTGAAGAAGCTTTCACAAGCGGAGACGTTAATATTCCCGATCAGCTTAAAGATCTCGTATTCACACTCGTTCAGATTATCGGCGGACTTATCGTATTCTTCGTTCTCTTCTTCGTTCTCCGTGTAGCATCTGAAATTCTCTTCATGATCCTTAAAATATTCGTTAAAAAGGGTCAGAAGAAGCGTAAGGGCATCGGTGCTCTTATCGGTCTTCTCCAAGGTGCTATCATTGCATTCGTTGTTTGCGCTCCTATTACCGGTATGCTTTCACAGGTTAACAAGGTTTCAAACATAAAGATCAATGACAAGGCTCTCTTTGAGCTTCCTGAGGAAATCGGTATTTCTGACTACCTCGACTCCCCTGCCGGCAAGATTTATAACACAACAGGTAACTGGTTCTTCAACCTCGTTTCCTCCGGCGAGACTGCCGACGGTAAGGACGTATCTATCGAGGATACCGTTGACATCGTTGTTGCAGTTTCCGGTATCGCTGACACTGTAACAAACCTTACTACAAAGCTTGAAAACATCAACGAGGATATGACTCCCGAGGAAACCATCACAACGATGAAGGATATCGGTAACTCTCTCGTAGATATCGGTAAATCCATCAACGGTCTCAGCACTGATGCTAAGGAAATGGTTAACACTATGATGGATAGCGTCAAGGAGCTTATCTCCGACCAGGCCGGCGAGGATATGCCTCCTGAAGTTGAAGAAATTCTTAACGACTTTGACATTGACGACATCAACCTTGAAGCAACAGGTAAGGCTATCAACGGTATTGCATCCTTCATTGAAAAGACCGAGCTTAACCCCGAAACAGCAGAGCCTGTAACTCAGCAGGAAGTAAACGATATCGTTAACGGTCTTGCAGAGAACCAGTTCGTTCTTGATTTGATTTCAAGCGCAAGCGAGGGTGAGTCTGTCTCCCTTATCGAGATCGAGGATGAAAACTACCAGACACTCTTTACCAACGCTATTGAGAGCACAACTCTTGATGCTGAGGGTAAGGATATGCTTCTCAACCTCTTCGGTTTAGCTTCTAACTAATATAATCTGCTTTATTTAAGCAAAAAACAGAGCGAAGATTCCGCAAAACTCGGTTTCTTCGCTCTTTCTTTATAGAATTTTATGCTTCAAGCTTTTTCGCTTCTTCTATAATCTTCGGGGTTAACGTTTGAGGCACTTCCTCATATCTTATGAAGTCGAAATCAAATCTTCCCCTGCCCTGCGTCATTGCACGGAGAGCTATAACGTAATCGGTCATTTCGGCAAACGGTACCTCTGCTAAAACCACCTGCGTTGCACTGCCGTCATCTGAGGGCTCAATTCCCATTACCTTGCCGCGACGCTTGTTGAGGTCTCCCATAACGTCACCAACGTAATTATCGGGAATACGGACACGAAGCTCGCCGACAGGTTCAAGTATTACGGGATTAGCTTTTGGGAGTCCCTCGCGGTAAGCTATCGCCGCCGCAAGCTTAAAGGAAATTTCATTTGAGTCAACGTCGTGATACGAGCCGTCGTAAAGGTTAGCCGCAAGATTTACAACCGGATAACCTGCAAGCACACCCTTTTGCATACAGTCGCGAAGTCCCTGCTCAACTGCCGGGAAGAAGTTTTTAGGAACTGCGCCGCCGAAAACGCTCTCGGTAAATGTAAGACCGTCAGCCTCACCGGGTGAGAACTTGATTTTTACGTGACCGTACTGACCGGAGCCGCCCGACTGTTTCTTATGCTTTCCTTCAACCTCAACCGACTTTTTGATGGTTTCGCGGTATGCAAGTCTCGGCTTTGCGAGGTCTACGGAAGCGCCAAATCGGCTCTTCAACTTCGATACGATGATATCAAGATGAATGTCTCCAAGACCGGAAATCGTAAGCTGCTTTGTTTCCGAGTTGTTTTCATATTTTATAGTAAGGTCCTCTTCAAGAAGCTTCTGTACTCCCGAGGAAATCTTATCCTCATCGCCCTTAGCCTTAGGTGTAATAGCCATAGTCATATAGGGCTTCGGGAAGCTTATAGGCTTATATTTAATATTTTCAGAAAGGGTTGTCAAGGTATCATTCGTATTGGTATTAGCAAGCTTTGCAGTAACTCCGATATCACCGCAGGCAAGCGAGTCAATATCTATCTGCTTTTTACCGCGCATCATAAATATTTTGCTGATTTTCTCTACCGCGCCCGTCGTGGTATTGCGAAGAGTCATATCGCGGTTAAGTTCGCCCTCCATAACCTTGAAAAAGGACATTTTACCAACGAATGGGTCTGCAACCGTTTTGAACACGAACAAGGATGTGTTTTTGCTATCTACGTCGATAGCAATTTCTTTTTCTTCTCCGTTCTCGCCTATTATATGCTCAACCTTGCGGGCTGTGGGACGTGGGAATGACTCGGTTATAGTATCAAGCAAGGTCTTAATTCCCCAGTTTTTAGCGGCCGCGCCACAGAATACGGGAAGGATATCGCCCTTGATAATGCCCTCGTGAATTGCTTCAAGCGCTTCCTCGCGTGAGATGGGCTCTTCGTTGAAGAATTTATCCATAAGAACGTCGCTTGTCTGGGCGATAGCTTCAAGAAGTATATTGTGGTATTCCTTAAACATATCCGCAAACTTATCGGGAATTGACGAGCGCACAAATTCACCAGTCTGCTTCTCAAAGGTGTAAACGCACATTTCAACGAGATTTGCAAAGCCTATAACCGTATCACCGTCGATAATCGGAATCTGTATCGGACATACGTTTAAGCCGTATTTTTCACGAATTGCGCCAAACACCTTATAAAAACGAGCCTCACCGTCGTCAAAACGGTTTATAAAGAATGCTTTCGGTATTCCTGCCTTGGTAGCAAGGTCAAAAGCGAGCTCTGTTCCAACCTCGATACCCGCCTTGCCGTCAACGACGATAATTGCGGCATCAGCGGCTCTGACACACTGTCTTACCTCAGCCTCGAAATCAAAAAATCCGGGTGTGTCAAGTATATTTATTTTAGCGCCGTTCCAAAGCATTGGAGCTGTCGCAGATGAAATCGAATATCCTCTCTTAATTTCCTCAGGATCAAAGTCACATACGGTATTGCCGTCGGAAATATTGCCAAGACGGTCAGTGAGTCTTGAAATATAGAGCATTGACTCAGCAAGTGATGTTTTTCCGCCCCCGCTGTGTCCGAGGAGCACTATGTTTCTGATACTTTTCGTAAAAACCTTTTCCATAAGAAAATTCTCCTTGAATATTGTAATACTTGATATTTGTCTGAAATATCTATCTAAATTATACAATAAAATGAAGAAAATTTCAATATTTTAGTGCAACTTGCCTTTAAGTGCAGTGTAGAAATTAAAAGGTCGATTTTGTGCACTATACACAAAATCGAGCCAAAATATTAGGTTTTAGTGGTTAAATTGCCATCTTTCTCCTTGTTTTTCATATGAACAAGAGCTTGATAAATGTTGCTTACACCGAGAAGCTCAACCCCAGCCGGTGCTTTAAGATTTGAGGTTATATTCTTTTTCGGAAGAAGGATTTTAGTAAATCCGAGCCTTACTGCCTCTTTAACACGGTAGTCGATATGCGACACCGCGCGTACCTCACCCGAAAGTCCGATTTCACCGAATGCTATGAGCTCGTCTGAGATAACCTTATCGGTTATACCACTTATAAGAGCCATTGCTATTGCAAGGTCTGCGCTCGGCTCGTCAAGGTGAATTCCTCCCGCAACGTTGAGATATACGTCGTTTTCATAGAATTTAAGTCCCATTCTCTTTTCAAGCACTGCAATCAAAAGGCACATTCGGTTATAATCAAATCCGTCCGCAGTTCTTTTTGCGGTTGCATAAACGCTTTTGGCAACGAGTGCTTGAATTTCCGATATTATCGGTCTTGTACCTTGCATAACGCAGCCGGCACACGAGCCGCTTGTATTCTTCGGGCGCTCCGCCATAATAACCTCACTGGGATTGGGAATTTCGATAAGTCCCTTATCGCCCATTTCAAAGACGCCTATTTCGTTCGTTGAACCAAATCTATTCTTTATAGCTCTTATTATTCGGTAGGAATTAGTGCGCTCACCCTCAAAATAAAGAACCGCATCGACCATATGCTCGAGAATTTTAGGTCCTGAGATACCGCCCTCTTTATTTACATGGCCTACAAGAAATACTGCCGCACCTGCATTCTTTGCGTAAGAAATAAGCGCCATTGCAGACTCTCTAACCTGTGTTATACTGCCCGGAACTGATGAAAAACGCATCGAAGAGAGGGTTTGCACCGAGTCGATTATAATAACACCGGGCTTCATTGCCTCACATTCCGAAAGCACTGCGTCAACGTCGGTTTCGGTAAGAAGATAAAGATTATCACTTGAAACTGAAAGGCGCTCTGCTCTCATTTTGAGCTGTCCTTTGGATTCCTCGCCTGAGACGTAGAGAACCTTATGCTTTTGTGACAAAATAGAAGAAATCTGTAAAAGGAGAGTTGATTTACCGATACCGGGCTCACCCGAGATGAGAACAACCGAGCTATCAACAAGTCCGCCGCCAAGAACGCGGTCAAGCTCGCTCATACCCGTATTGCTTCTCATATAATTAGGCAATTCAAGCTCTGAAAACTTTTCCGCATGGCTCGTAGCGCGCGCGGTAGTGGCTCTTACAGTCTCCGGCTTTATTTCAATTTCATCAAATGAATTCCACGAATTACAGTCAGGGCATTTTCCAAGCCATTTCAAGCTGGTTGTGCCGCATTCACGACAAACGAAGGTGATTTTTGGAGCTTTCATTTTGTTTTCCTTTTCATTTACTGTTTTCCTTATATTCTATAATACCACAAACTATCGCTAAACTCAACTGTTTTTGATATTCTTTTTCAGAAAGTTTTTCGCACTCCTCGGAGTTTGACAAAAATCCGCACTCAACAAGTACCGCCGTATTAGTGATATTTTCAAGCAGATACAGTCCACGCCCCTCCTTTACGGAACGGTTATTTTCGGGTTGGACTTCTCTTTTTACCGTATCTTGTATGCTTGTGGCAAGTGCACGGCTACTCTCATTATTTTGTGAGAAATACACTTGAAGTCCTGAATATTTCGAGCTTCCGTAGGAGTTCATATGTATGCTTATAAATGTGGCATTCGGGAATTCTGCCGCGATTTTACATCTGTTTTTCAAATCCGAGAGCTTTCTTATGCCCTTTATATTTTCTTCCTCGGTATATAAAAGCTTATCCTCTGTACGTGTGTAAATTACTGCGTATCCGCGCTCCGAAAGAAGCGCTCCGAGAGTATATGCTATTTCTAAATTCAAATCCTTTTCAAGTCTTCCGTTTTTGCCGACAGTGCCCGAGTCCTCGCCTCCATGGCCTGCGTCGATAATGAAAAGTCGACCTTCGCTTTCCGCGCTCATAGCACTCGCATATTTTTCACCCCTCATAAACAAGGAGGCAAAAAGTCCTGCAATTAGAATCATAACAAGAAGAAGCGTGGTAAGCCATATCCCTGAAAAAAGCTTTTTCTTCTTGTGGAAATTCAAGACGTATATCTTCATAAAAATCCCCCGATACAGTGTTAATTAACTATATACGGGGGAATTTATTATTATTACAAATTATTTCTTCTTTTTCTTTGATGAAAAGATTTTAATATTTTTTAGTCCGAATACGTAGCCGATATGAGTTGCTAAAATTGCAAGGATAGGTGCAACCATATATCCTATCGAATGAAGAAGATAGTAAAGATTGGCGTTTGCCTCAAATGCCGCGAAAATACCTTGAAGCATACCGAGATACATTGCATTTGTGAATCGCAAAATAAGGTTGAATACAAAGAATACCGAATCAGCGCCCGAAACACCGTTCATTGTAAGCGCCATCGTCAAGATACATACGAAGTCGGAGGCCAAGCGGT
>JAZNCB010000096.1:0-3237 GCA_046156285.1 Eubacteriales bacterium
GTGCAGCTCGGTGCTTTTGCGGCATGTTGTTCAATGTCATGTTCGATAGCAGGAATGGAATCCGTTTCTATCGTTTCATCGCATTTTGTACACACTTTGCTTTTTAGTCCGTCTTTTTCGCAGGTGGCCTCCGTAATAACTGTCCAACCCGATGGAGTGTGCTCACATTCCCATTTTGCATACACCTCCAAGCTGTCGGATAGAGGGGCATCAAGCAGCGAGTTGGCTGTGAAAGGCTCTTCCCACGTCTCATCGTCCCAATACCAACCGTCAAAGACGTATCCTTTCTTATTGGGATCTTTCGGCAGCCTGATTGTTCCTTTACCACTTGTATTAACGGTTGAATATACTTCGCCGTCAACTACAAAGTTAATTTTAAATTCCGGTGTTCCGCACGACGTAAGTCCAAATATAACCGTCAGGCTTATCACTAAAGCAAGCAGCGGAACGAAAAACTTTTTCATCTAAAAAACCTCCTTAAATACAAAAAGTGCGGCAACCGAAGCTGTCGCACCGAAAAACGCAGAAGCCCGACTGTCGCCAAACAAGTTGAAATTGAACGAGAAAAATACCCGAAACCCAATCTCACGGAATCTGCATTTTTACCAAATTCAAAAAAAGATTGGGTACGACGAAAAAAGGTATAAAATCCCCTGTAAAGGAGAAATACACCATTCAAAAATATTCAAGTTGTTTGGCAACATCATTATAGCACATTTTTCTTGATTTGTAAATACAAAAAGCAAAAAATAAAGCTAAAAGAGAAAAGGGAGGCAAAAGCCTCCCAAATAATTCTGAATTCAGCATTCTGTATTATTTCACGGCATTTTCGATTATCTTGACGATAATGTCGGAAATCTTTTCCATAGCCTCGCAGGAAACGAACTCAAATCTTGAATGGAAGTTCTCGCCGCCTGTGCAAATATTCGGGCAGGGAAGTCCCATAAATGAAAGTCTCGCACCGTCTGTACCGCCACGGATAGGGACGACGATAGGAGTTATGCCAAGCTCCTGCATTGCCGCCTTTGCTCTGTCTACGATATACATACACGGCTCAATCTTTTCTTTCATATTGTAGTAGGAGTCACAAATGTCAAGGATAAGCGTGCCCTCGCCGTATTCCTCGTTGATTTTTTTAGCGCACTCTTCGAAAACGCGCTTTTTCTCCTCAAACTTCTCTTTATCGTGGTCGCGAATGATATAGTTGAGCTTCGCAAGTTCAATTTCGCCCGACATAGAAATTAAGTGATGGAATCCCTCGTAGCCCTCGGTAAGCTCGGGAATTTCGTATTTAGGAAGAAGCTCGTTAAATTCGCAAGCGATAAGAGAAGCGTTTTTCATTCTTCCCTTGGCAGTTCCGGGGTGTATCGAGACACCGTTTACGGTAACCTTTGCCGAAGCGGCATTGAAGTTTTCGTATTCAAGCTCGCCAATAGCACCGCCGTCAACCGTGTAGGCATAATCCGCGCCAAAGGCTTCGACGTCAAAGAGGTCAGCGCCTCTGCCTATCTCCTCGTCGGGAGTGAAGGCTACCGAGATTTTTCCGTGGGGCGCGCCTGAGGCGATTATCTTTTGAAGAGCGGTCATAATCTCGGCAATTCCCGCCTTATCGTCAGCACCGATTAGGGTTGTGCCGTCGCTCGTTATAAGATGATGACCTATATAGTCGGTAAGATAGGGATAGTCGGAAGCTTTGAGGTAGATATCCTTTTCCTTATTAAGCAAAATGTCTCCGCCCTCGTATTTTACAACCTGGCACTTTATGTTTTCGTCACTTGCCTCGGGAGAGGTGTCAAGGTGAGCGATAAAGCCTATCGCGTTTGCCTCCTCCTCGGTGTTTTTTGGCAATGATGCATAAACGTACCCGTTCTTGTCAACTCTCGCGTCAGAAAGTCCGAGTGAAAGAAGCTCGTCTACAAGTGCCTTAGCAAGCACAAGCTGCTTTTTTGTGCTCGGGCAGGTTTCACTCTCCTCGCAGGATTGCGTGGGATATTTTGCGTATTCTAAAAATCTTTCGTATGCTTTCATTTTTAAGTCCTCTTTAAGTAATCGTGTCGTAAATCAGCTCTCCTGCATCAATCTCGCATTCGGAGTAGAAAATAGCGGATTTGAAAATTTCGCTTGCAAGAGGGAAGCTATCTTTATTATTCGTATAAAGCGTTGCGATTTTATCGCCAACTTTAACCTTATCACCGGTTTTTTTATTAAGTATTATACCTGCGGAAAAATCTATCCCGTCGTCCTTGGTCTTTCTTCCTGCGCCAAGCTCCATTGCCGAAATGCCGATTTTCTCGGTATCAACTTTGCCGATATATCCGTCAGCCTCGGCTAAAACGTCAAGCTCGTATTTTGCTTTTTCAAAGGAGCTTGGATTTTCGATAAGCTTTGCGTCACCGCCTTGGCGAGATACCCATTCCTTGAATTTTGCGAGCGCCGTGCCGTCGGCAAGTGCCCCTCTTGCCCTCTTTTTCGTCTCGTCAAGCGGTATGTCGAGAGAAAGATGAGCCATAAGAGAAGCAAGGGCTATACATATCTCGGTAAGGTCGTCAGGACCTTTGCCTGAAAGAACCTCGATAGCTTCAATAACTTCAAGTGTGTTTCCGATAGCAAAGCCGAGCGGAATATCCATATTGGTAATCAAGGCCGCCGTGCGCCTGCCTGAAATCTTTCCTATCGAAACCATATTTTCAGCAAGGATTTTTGCCTCGCTCTCGGTCTTTAAGAATGCGCCCGAGCCGCATTTTACGTCGAGCACTATCGTGCTTGAACCCGAGGCGAGCTTTTTGCCCATAATCGACGAGGTTATCAGCGGAATTGAATCCACCGTTGCCGTCACGTCGCGAAGAGCATAAAGCTTTTTGTCGGCAGGTGCGAGATTTCCGCTCTGTGCGATTATTGAAACGCCTATATCTCTTACCTGACGGCAAAACTCCTCGCGCGAAATATTCGTTTTGTATCCGCGGATAGCTTCGAGCTTATCAATAGTGCCACCCGTGTGACCAAGACCTCTGCCACTCATCTTTGCAACCTTGCAGCCAAGGGTAGCCGCGAGGGGAGCAACGATAAGGCTCGTTTTGTCACCGACACCGCCCGTTGAGTGCTTGTCGGCAGAAAGTTTGCCGAATTCCGAAAGGTCAACCGTGTCGCCCGATTTTGCAATAGCATCGGTGAGTGTTGCGGTTACCTTGTCGGTCATACCGTTAATACATATCGCCATAAGCAGAGCTGATGCCTGAT
>JAZNCB010000097.1:0-12145 GCA_046156285.1 Eubacteriales bacterium
CTTCTTTTACCGATGGGATTTGGAGCAATTCTTGTAAACCTGCCAAACTCTGCGGCAATAGGTGAGCACGGACCTATATCGGTTCTCTTTAATTTCGGTATTGACAACGGTGAGCTTTTCCCGCTACTTCTCTTTATCGGAATAGGCGCAATGATAGACTTCTCTCCGCTTTTATCTAACCCGAAGCTCTTCCTTTTTGGAGCGGCGGCGCAGTTCGGCATTTTTATAACTCTCGGACTTGCAACCCTTTGCGGCTTTAGCCTTGCAGACTCGGCTTCGATAGGTATTATCGGCGCGGCTGACGGACCTACTGCAATCTTCGTTGCAAACGTTCTTAATTCAAACTACCTTGCTCCGATTATGGTAGCGGCTTACTCTTATATGGCGCTCGTGCCCGTAATTCAGCCGCCTGTAATCAGAATGATTACCACCAAAAAGGAACGACTTATCCGTATGGACTATTCTCCGTCCGACGTAAAGAAGATTACCAAAATTCTTTTCCCGATAGTCGTTACTATCATAACGGGCATTATAGCTCCCGATTCTGCGGTGCTTATCGGCTTCCTTATGTTCGGTAACCTTATCCGCGAGTGCGGTGTTCTTAACGCCCTTTCGGAAACGGCGCAAAAGGTTCTTGCCAACCTTATCACACTTCTTCTCGGACTTACTATTGCATCGCAGATGCAGGCCGAGAAATTCATTCAGCTTAACACTCTTCTCATCATCGGTCTTGGACTTTTTGCATTCATCTTCGACACAGTCGGCGGTGTTATGTTTGCAAAGCTTATCAACCTTTTCTCGAAAAAGAAGATAAACCCGATGATTGGCGCGGCCGGAATTTCCGCATTCCCTATGTCCTCGCGAGTTATTCACAAAATGGGACTTAAAGAGGACCCGTCAAACTTCTTGCTTATGCACGCGGCAGGCGCGAACGTATCGGGACAGATTGCCTCGGTTATTGCCGGCGGACTTCTGCTTTCGCTCGTAGGTTAATTTTGGGAGGAGCATAATATGACAAATATAGAAACCTTTCTTAAAGCATTGCCTATAATAGGCATAAGCCTTGCAGGAATATTCGGTGTAACGGCATTTATAATTTTAGTTGTTCACCTGCTTAATAAATTTGCCGCTTGGCTTGAAGAGAAAAAAGAGAAAAACGAAAACAATTAAAAAAATTCGCGCTGGAAATTACAAAATAGCATTTTCAGCGCGAATTCAATATACGCAAAATGAGGGTATTAAAATGTCAGACAAATTAAGACTTGATGCAGAAAAAATTTACACGGGTGCTATCAAAGCATCTCTTCCCGATGCGGCAGTAGCCTCGGCGCTTCGCGGCTTTTCGCTCCCGCGCGGCAAGCTTATCGTCGTTTCTATCGGCAAGGCGGCATACCGTATGGCAATGTGTGCCGAGAAAATCATAAGAGATAGACACGGAAAAATTGATAGCGGTATAGTAATAACGAAATACGAGCACAGTGAGGGTGAGATTTCCGGCTTTGAAATATACGAAGCAGGGCACCCCGTGCCCGACGAAAACGGAATTTTCGCAACCGAGCGAGTGCTTGAAATTACGAAAAATCTAACGCAGGACGACCTCGTTTTGTTCTTGGTCTCGGGCGGCGGCTCAGCGCTTTTTGAAAGTCCGCGCTGCTCTCTTGAAGAACTCACACACCTTACAAAAAAGCTCCTTTCATCAGGAGCAGATATATCCGAGATGAATGCGGTAAGAAAGCATATCTCAAAGGTCAAGGGCGGACGATTTGCAGAGCACGTATATCCGGCAAAGGTGTTTTCGGTTGTTTTGTCCGACGTTATCGGCAACCGCCTTGATACGATAGCATCAGGACCGTCTGCGCCCGACGGGAGCACTGTCAGCGAGGTTTTTCAAATAATAGAAAAATACGGCATCGAAATTTCCGATACGGTAAGAGAAGCGTTGTCCGTCGAAACTCCAAAAGAGATAAGCAATGCAGAGCACGTAGTTTCGGGAAGTGTTTCGGAGCTTTGCAAAGCTGCTGCGAAAATTGCCGGGGAGTTAGGATATTCTGCAAGAATTATAACCGACAACGAGTGCGGATTTGCAAAGGACGTCGGCAGACGTCTATCCGAGCTTGCAGTGGCAAACTGCGACACAGAGCGCCCCCTTGCGCTTATTCTCGGCGGTGAAACTGTTGTTAAGCTTGTCGGCGTGGGGCTTGGAGGCAGAAATCAGGAAACGGCACTTGCCGCCGCCAAAAATATATCAGGACTTAAAAACGTGGCAATATTCTCGGTTGGCTCGGACGGAACGGACGGCCCGACCGATGCGGCAGGCGGATACGTTGACGGTGAAAGCTACGAAAAAATGACACGGGTAGGCATAAACCCCGAAAAAGAGCTTGAAAACAACAACTCATACAACGCGCTTGGGGCTATTGACGGTCTTATTTTCACAGGACCGACCGGCACAAACGTAAACGACGTTGCGGTGGTTTTAATAGACCGCTGACGCATACATAAATTAAAAGAGCTATCTCGGATTGAGGTAGCTCTTTTTTTGTAAATAAAAGATTACGTCTTTCTTTTTGTGGATTTCGGGGAAGCGCCAAAGGTCTTTTTGTATAGCTTTGAGAAATAGCTTGCGTCCTCAAATCCGACGGTCTCTGCAATTTCATTTATCGACTTGTCACTGTTTTGGAGCATCGCATCGGCTATTTTTAAGCGGTAATAGTTGATATACTGTATAGCGCTCATACCCATAACCTCTTTGAAAATCCTGCAAAAATGATACTTGCTTACGGTACAGAGCTTGGATAAGCCGTCTATTGAAAAGCTCTTTTGGTAGTTGTCGCGTATGTTTCTTATCGCAGGCTCAATTGTGGTGTAGCGGTGTATCATATCCTCGCTCGGCGGAGTTTTTGCAGTATCTGTGCCGCAACGCAGAAGAATTGAGATGAGCTCTCCGACAAGACCGAAAATAGCAAGCCTTGAATATTCGTCCCAGCACTCTTTTTCCTCTACGATTTTTGTGAGTACCTCTCGCAGCCTTTCGTTTCCTTGGTGCAAGGTTTTGAATATCGTTTGCTTTCCGAGCAGAATATGTCTCAAATCGACGTCAGCGCCTCTCGACCTTTCGAAAAAATCAAGACCTATCATAAAAAGATGGTATTTTCCGTGATTTTCAGAGTCGCAGCTTATCGTGGAATGAAACTCGTAAGGATTAATTACCACGACGTCTCCTGCGCCAGCACTTACTGTATTTTCACCGATAAAGAGAGTTGCCGAGCCCTCGTAGAAATACTTGATTTCTATCGCCTCGTGCAGAGCCGTGCTTGCCTCGTCGATAGGTCCGACGTATGAGGAGCGCGCCGCTCTTATAGTTATGGGAAAGGACTCGTCCTTAAAATAAACGGTATTAGCAGGCTTCATTATCGGTTGTCATTGCCGAACCAGCGGCCGTCCTGTGCTTCCTTTTTGTCCTCTTCGAGAAGGTCCTTGTAGTTTTCAACAACCTTTTTGAAAAGAGAAGCGTAAAGCTCGATTTCTTCCTTGTCAAAGTGCTTAAACCACGGAACAGAGAAGCAACCGATCTCCTTTGACTTGTCGCAGAGCTTGTCGTCTGTGCGGACGTCACGGTCGGAAAATCTAATTCTTGTCGGAACACCCGAGTTGAAAAAGTCGAAATCGCTGAAAAGCTTGTGTGTGTGAAGAGGGAAGTTAACTCCTGCCCAGGATTTGAAGCCCTCGGCTTTGAGTGCCTCGCAAAATCTTTTAACCGAAAGACCGCCAAGCTCCTCGGGAACGTATCTTCCGGTTGCGCAGTACCAGCCTCCCATAGTTGTACCCTCGCTCTCGTCAACTCTTATCGGACGAATACCGGGAACACCTTCGAGCAAATCCCAGAAATAGTTCATAGCGCGGCGGATTTCAGCACAACGCTCATCGTAATATTTAAGCTGAACTCTTGCAATAGCGGTACAAACCTGGTTGGCTCTGCCCTTTACACCGCCAAGCGAGATACCCTCGTATCCTCGCAGGCTCTCGGTGGTTATGTTCTTTACGTTGTTTTTGCCGTGGTGTGCGTATGCTATCGCACGGTCAAGGCACTCCTTATTATCGGTGACAAGCATACCAAGCTCGCCTGCGGCAAAGGATTTCTGGCTCATCATCGACATACCTGCAACGTCGCCAAACGTACCGAGCTTCTTGCCCTTGTACATACCGCCCTGCGCGTGCGAAACGTCCTCAATAACTTTAAGGCCGTGCTTTTTAGCTATCGCCATAATTTTATCCATATCGCATGGGTAAGCTACGTAGTGAACTACCATAATAGCCTTGGTTTTAGGGGTTATGCAACGCTCAATGTCATCAGGGTCCATCGAGAGATTTTCGGTTATGTTACAGAAAACGGGGGTAGCGCCGAATTGAAGCGCCGCAACGATACTTGCCCAATACGTTTTAGTTGTGCAGATAATCTCGTCACCCTCGCCAAGACCGATAGCAAACATTGCCGCCGCAAGTGACATTGTTCCGTTACAGAATGCAAGAGCATATTTCGTACCCTGCCAAGCGGCAAATTCAGCCTCGAACTTCTCGGTAATATCAAGGTCCGAGAAGCTGTTGTTTCTTATAACTTCAAGAGCTGCCGCCTCATCCTCTTCGGTGATTATCGGCCATTTGAAGAGCTCTTCCTTAACTTTTTTTATTGTAGGCTCGCCGCCAAGTAAAGCTAATTTTGACATAATAAAACCCTCTTTTGTAAATATAAGTTTATATTTCTTTTGATTTTTTGTAGATTTGCTCGATAAGAGCTACGGAATTATAGCCGTCCTCGGGAGATGATATCAGCTCTTCAAGTCCCTGCGTTGCACGAATGAAATTCGTGTATTGCTTTACGTGACCCGTGTGGCTCGTAGCCTTAGCATCGGATGCAGAGCCGCCCGAGCTTTCAAGCTCCTTGTTGATAAGAAACTCTCCGTCAACGAAAAGCTTTTCTATCGTCTGGTCGATTATTGTCATATAGCCGCGAGAGCCGTTTATCTCTATTCGTCTGTGGAAGCCGGGGTTTGATGAGGTTGAGCCCTCGATAACTCCGAGTGCGCCCGACGGATATTCTACTATTGCTACTGCGGTGTCCTCGGTTTCGATATTATGCGCTATCGTTTTCACCTTTGCAGAAATGAGCTTCGGAGTACCGAAAAGATAGTGGATAAGGTCTATTCCGTGAATACCTTGGTTCATAAGAGCTCCGCCGCCGTCCATCTCAAACGTTCCGCGCCATGCACTTTCAAGGAAGTAGCTGTCATCGCGCCAATATTTCATATAAAGGTCGCAGAATGCGAGCTTTCCGAGAGTTTCGTCCTTGATAATTTCCTTTGCACGCTTTAAGTCGTCACTGTAACGGAGCTGGAAGATAACAGTAATCAGCTTCTCGGATTTTTCAGCCTCATCGCAAAGCTCACGGCAGTCAGCGGCGGTGAGCGCCATCGGCTTTTCAACCAAAACGTGCTTTTTGTTCTTTAAGGCGAGAAGAGCCTGATTTTTATGCAGACCGCTCGGTGTGCATATTGCAACTGCATCGATATTTTCGTCGGCAAGCATTTTCTCGTAATCGGTGAATGCCAAAACGTTATGCTTTTTTGCGTATTCGTTTACTCTCGTTTCGTTTACGTCGCAAACTGCATAAAGCTCAGCGCCCTCAACCTCGGAGATGGCTTTCACGTGAATGTCGGAAATGTTTCCGCAGCCGAGAATTCCAAATTTCATATTTTTCATAATCACTCTCACAGTTTCAAAAGTTTTATTGCGTTTTCGCGCACGATTTTGCGATAGTTTTCGTCGCTCATCTCACCGTTTTCTCTCATTGAGGAAAGGAACTCGTCAAACTCAAACGGGAAGGTTGCGTCCTCGGAGCAAATGTCGCAGCCGTAAAGAATTCTGTCAGCAAACTCGTCGACAAATTTCGCCGCGTGCTCTCTGTCACGCATAAACGCGTTTTTGCCGCTTCCTGCCGAGATATCGCAATAGAGGTTTTCGTAGTTTCTCATAAGATAGGAAACTCTTCCGCCGTCAACCTTGCCCTCGGGATAGATTACGCGAAGCTCCTCGGAGTTTTCACCGATTTCCGACCAGAAGCACTGCGAGTGACCAAATATTTTGAGCTTTGGGAAGTTTTTCAATATTTTTTCAAGGCGGGGAAGTCCAACCTCGTCAACGATACCGTAGTAGTTGCCGATTCTGGGAGCTATATGAATAGTTACGGGAAGCGAAAGCTCCTGGCAATAGCCGTAAAGATTTTCAAGAAGCGGGTCGTCGGTATAGAGATTTGAGGTAAGCTCGCCAACTCCCTTTGCACCGAGCGAGATATAGTGTTCAAGAAGGTTTCCAAGGTCGCAGTCGGCAGAGTATTTCCAAGCTCTCGGGTCTACGTTGCAAAACCAAAGAAATCTCTCGGGGTAGAGGTCTGCCATATATTTGCAGGTCTCCGTCGGCATAACGAGCCTTTGTCCCTCGGGTGAGGAAATCGGGAGCAGAACTCCGCGCTCGATATTCAACTTGTCGTACAGTGCAATCATCGTTTCTGGGCTTGGTATAGTCTTGCCCGTCACTCTGTTTTTTGGCGCGTACTGTGAAAAGGGGGTAGCATGCGCGTGTATGTCTATCTTTTTAATATTTTCCATTATAGCCACCTCTGTAATATTTACTATAATTATTTTATCACAAAAAAATCTGTATTTCAATGCTTATATTGTGCTTTTTTATAACAATATTGCTGTTTGATGACAAAAAGCGCTTGTCAATAGCAATAATTTTCTTTTCAAAACAAAAAAGGCTACACCGAATTGAAGGTATAGCCTTGTAAATTCTATGCTTTAATTGTGAAAACAACAACCGAGCCAGATGCAAGAAGCGGTGAGATATGCTGCGTGACACTATCGGTAAGAGGACCGGAATAGTCAATGTGCGAGTCTCCGCAAAGGAAAGCTTTTACGGGAGAGCTCTCCGCACAAACTATCTCCATTATCGCCTTGTAATTATCAGATTTTTCGGGATTGTTTCCGATTGCGAGGTTCGGGTGACCGGCTGCCTCATAGGCTTTTGCAAGGGAGTCCGAGTGAAGCGGCACGTGCTGGCAAATAATGACGTTTTCCTCACCCATAGCTGCCTCCTTGATTTTTTCTACCGTACTGCTATCGTAGGAATAGTGGTTGTTGTCAGCGCCGATGAAGGTAAGCTCGCCGAGCTTCAATTTCTGTATTTCCGTGTCCCCTCCGCAAAGGCTGTCGAAAATTTCTTTGACCTCCTTGTCCAAGTGGGTTGAAAAAATGCTGTCGTGGTTGCCCATAGTAAACATATACGGCATAGGAAGCTTTTTCAGATTTTCGCAAACGAAGTCAACTGCCGCGTCGGTATAGAAATCTAAAACGTCTCCCGTCAGAATAACCGCGTCGACAAAATCGGGGTTCGCTTTGAGAAAATCGCAAAGCTCCGAAAACATAGCTTTCGCCTCAATGCCGTCCTTTGTAAAAATCGGAACTCGTCTCTTTCCAAAGCGCGAGATGAGAGGCTTTCCCGAGTGGACACCGTAATTTATTATTGTGTCGTCATCAGCCTCCGACCAATGAATTATATGCACGTCGGTAAGGTGAAGAATGCGGTAGCTTTTTTTGAGCCCCGAAACTGTTATTTCTTTATCTATGACGGTAAGGTTTTTCATTTAGTACCTCGCATTTTGTTCGTAACAGTATTATAGCATATCTTTTTTTGATTTGCAATTAAATATTTCTATTTTGCGCGTCTATTTGCAAAAAGTTGCGTATCTCTTGCATTTCGGGCAATTATATTGTATAATAAAGGAAACCGAGAGGTATATTTTATCTTGTGAGGAATTTTATGGAGAGGATTTTGAAGTGCGTTTACCGCTCCGAGCGTGCGAGGCGGCTTTTGAATATTGCGTCCCTTTTGTCGGTTGTTGTTTTTATTCTCGCATTTTTGGCTCTCGTTGTTTTATCATTTGTTTTCGGTGTCGTATACGGAATAAAAATGCTCGCATTTATGGCAGTGCCGTTTCTTCTCGTGACATTCGCAAGGAAATTTGTCAATGCCAAAAGACCCTACGAGGTATACGACTTCTATATTGAAAAGCCGAAAGATAAAAGCGGAGAGGGATTTCCCTCGCGCCACGTATTTTCTGCGTTCCTGATAGCAACTCTATCATATACAGTATCTCTTTTTCTCGCGATACCGCTTGCTATCGTTGGAGTGCTGCTCGCCGTCTCTCGCGTTTTCCTCGGAATTCATTTTCCTCGTGACGTCATAGTGGGCGCGACGGTTGGTATAATTTCGGGTATTATCGGCATTTTACTTTTAAGCTTATAATTTTATGAGGTGATATAATATGAAATTTACTTGGTTAACCCAGGCAGGACTTCTCTTTGAAAACGGAAACGTCACGGTTATGGTAGACCCCTATTTTACAAATTCGGTGGGCGAGATTTATCCTGAGAAAAACAGAAAAATTGAGGCGGACCTTTCCTTTCTTGATAAGGACCCGGATATCATTCTCATAAC
Source organism: Eubacteriales bacterium (assembly GCA_046156285.1). Lineage (GTDB taxonomy): Bacteria > Bacillota > Clostridia > Oscillospirales > CAG-272 > UBA1740. Next base: position 8,554 of record JAZNCB010000097.1, read on the forward strand.
GCACGACCACCTTGACCATCTCGACCCGAAAACTGTCGAGATGCTGCTTTCCCGCGCAAAGAAGCCGATTACCTTTATCGCCCCCGAAAACGCATACAGAAAGCTCTCTGCATACGGTGGCGCACACAATTACGTAATGCTTAATCCTCATTCGGTATGGAGTGAGAGAGGGATAACCTTTTACGCAGTCCACGCGGAGCATAGCGACAGAACGGCTGTTGGATTTATTCTCGACGACGGTGAAAAAACCTATTACGCAAGCGGAGATACACTCTATAACTATGACGTTATAGACGAGGTGCTTGAGCTTGTTGAGGACGGGGTTGACTACGCATTCATTCCGATAAACGGCAAAGGTAACAATATGAACCCGAAGGACGCCGCGGACTTTGCTTATGAAATCGATGCCAAGTGCGCAATTCCTATCCATTGGGGACTTTTCGACAACGTAAACCCCGAGAGCTTCGATTACGACAATGCGAAAATCGTCGAGCCGTATAAGAGCTACGAGCTTTGATTTGAAAACATTAAGAGCCTTGCTTGACAAGGCTCTTTTTTTGTTGTATAATGAGTTGTCCGAGTTGAAGCTATGCTTCAGAGAGCAGGGGAAGTGCAGTGAGAATCTGCCGCAACAGCCATTACCGTAGTTAGATATAGCAGCCACGTATCTATAAGTCGGGTAACCTGCCGGATTATTAAATTAGCCTTGGGCAATATGGAGGAAAAATGAAAAAAACAGCAAGGATTTTACTTATGCTGGCAGTGCTCGCAGTAGCGCTGCTTGCGGTATCGTCTTGCACAAAGGACGATACGAATTTCGGCGAGGGTGATAAAATGACGCTCGTCGTTGCGGAAGAAGAAATGAAGATATTTGAAATTCCGCTCAAAGATTTCAAAAAGAGTGACAGTGTCCTCACCGTTCTTGATTATCTCAAAAATGAAGGAAAGCTCGACTACGAGATGAGCGGAACCTTTGTAAACAAGGTCGGCTCGCTTCCTAACGTGGAAAACGGCTACGTGTATTTTTACACGACGGTTGAGTCCGATATCGACGTCAGCCAGTATGCTATGACGGTTGAATACGGTGGACTGTCTATCGTCAGCTCCGGTGTCGGTGCACAGGAGATGCACCTTGAAAACGGCGCAATAGTCTATATAGGAATGATAATCTGGTGACAAGGAAATGAAGAATAGAAAAATGTCACCCGCGATGTCTGTCGCTCTCGTAGGTATTATGGCTGCTACCGTCGAGTGCGGAAAGCTTGCTTTGGCATCAATTCCAAACGTAGAGGTTGTAACGCTTCTTCTTGCGCTTTACGGATACGTTTTCGGATTTTTGGGTGTCGTGGCAGCGGTTGTTTTCGTATGTATCGAGCCATTGATTTACGGATTCGGTCTTTGGACTGTAACCTATTTTCTTTATTGGCCTCTCGTAGCGCTTGTCTTTATGATACTCAGGTGCCTTAAAGTAAAAAACAGATTTGTTCTGACGGCGGTCGCACTTGTTTTGACCGCGTGGTTCGGAGTTCTCTCGTCGCTTATAGACGTTGGGCTTCTTTCGGGATATTTCGATAACTTTTTCGGGCGCTTCTCTATCTATTACCTGAGAGGAATTGTATTCTACGTAACGCAGCTTGCATGCAATGCTATTCTATTTTTGTTTGCCTTTAAGTTTCTTGCAAAAAAGCTTGAAGGTGTCAAAAGGCTTTTCAAACCAAACTAAAAAAACAAAGCGAAGCTATCAAATTGACAGCTTCGCTTTTTTAATTATCATATTTGCCGCAAAAATTCGGCAATTCTTGTTAGAGCAGTTTTGATATGCTCAACCGAGTAGCAGTAGGAGGCTCTTACAAAGCCCTCGCCGCTTTCGCCAAATGCCGTTCCCGGAACGAGAGCAACCTTTTTTGCGTAAAGAAGCTTTTCGCAAAATTCCTCGCTCGTCATACCGGTGGATTTGATAGACGGGAATGCGTAAAACGCGCCCTTGGGCTCACGGCATTCAAGGCCGATATCGCAAAAGCCTTTAACGATAATCTTTCGTCTTGCGTCGTATTCCTCTTTCATCTTTTCCACCTCTTCGTCGCAGGCGCGGAGCGCCTCGGTCGCGGCATACTGAGAGGTCGTCGGAGCGCACATAATCGCAAATTGGTGTATTTTTGTTATCTCTTTCATAATTTCCGCCGGACCGCAAGCATAGCCAAGTCGCCAGCCCGTCATAGAAAACGTCTTTGAAAAGCCGTTTATCATAACGGTGCGCTCACGCATACCCGGAATAGAAGCGATAGATACGTGCTTTGAGCCAAAGGTAAGCTCTGCGTATATCTCGTCGGAGATTACGAGTATGTCTCGCTCGCGGAGCACTTCTGCGATAGCGGATAGGTCACACTCGTCCATAATAGCACCGGTAGGGTTGCAGGGGTAGGGAAGAATGAGCGCCTTGGTTTTATCGGTGATAGCCGAAAGAAGCTCCTCTTTTGTGAGCTTGAACTCGTTTTCTGCCTGTGTGTTTATAATTACGGGAACACCGCCCGCAAGACGTGTCATAGGCTCGTAGCAAACGTAGCTCGGCTCGGGAATTATTATTTCGTCGCCCGGGTTAGTTATGGCTCTTATTGCGGCGTCTATTGCTTCACTGCCGCCGACGGTTATTAAAATATCGCTTTTCGGTGAGTAGGAAACCGAGTATTTTCTCTCGACGTATTTTGAAATTTCCTGGCGGAGAGCATCAAGACCTCTGTTTGAGGTGTATCGCGTCTGTCCGCGTTCAAGCGAGCGAATACCGGCGCTTCTTATCTGCCAGGGTGTTCTGAAATCGGGCTCACCCACACCAAGCGAGATAACGTCCTCCATAGTATTCGCAATATCAAAAAACTTTCTGATACCCGAGGGCTTGATTTCGACTACCGTTTTTGCGAGGATTTTTGAGTAGTCGATCATAATGAAATAGTACCCCTTCCGTCCTCTTCGTTGTTTATAAGCTCAACGCCGAATTCCTTGTATCTTCTCATAATGAACTGTGTTGCGGTTGAGGTTACAGAGTCGATAAGAGCAAGCTCCTTTGCAACGAAAAGAGAAACCTCTTGGAATGTTTTTCCGGTTACTACGACGGTAAGGTCGCAAGCACCCGACATAAGAGAAACCGATTCAACTGCGGGATATTTCGCAATTCTCTCGGCAACCTCCTCAAATCCAAGACCTGCGGTAGGAGTTACTTTAAGCTCGATTATTGCGCTGACCGAGCTTGAATCAACCTTTTCCCAGTCGATAACACCCTTGTAGCCGCGGATTATACCGCTCTTTTCCATCTCGGAAATCTCGCGGCGCACCTCGTCCTCGGAAAGAGAGGTAACCGTTGCTATATCGGCAATTTCCATTCTCGCATTTTTTTCAAGAAGCTTCAAAATTTTAACGTTCATTTTTATAGTTCCTTTCTTAAATAAACAAAAAAAGCCCGTTTGCATAATATAATGCAACGGACGAATATAATTTCGTGATACCACCGTAATTCGAGCACTCCTCGCAGAATACTCCTCTATGAGTTCGAAAAAACTCTTGCGCCGTAACGGGCGCACCCGTCGGAATTTAGCCGTAA
>JAZNCB010000098.1:0-4568 GCA_046156285.1 Eubacteriales bacterium
TTTCAAAGTGTATCAACGAGATTCCTTACACACTTTTCAGTGTTTTAGAAATTCATTGTTGTTCAATTTTCAATGACCAATGCTGCCCTAAAAATTGCGGTCAGCTTGTATATTATATCACCCTTTTTTTATCTTGTCAATACCTATTTCAAAAAAATATTGAATTTTTTCAAAAATTTTTATAATAATTATTACTGGGGGGTGGAATATTGGCTTCGATTTTTATAAGAACTCTTTTCATCTATCTTTTCCTATCGATTTCAATTAAAATCATGGGAAAACGGCAAATCGGGGAGCTCGAAATCAGCGAGCTTGTTTCTACTCTCGTGTTATCCGAGGTGGCAGCTCTCCCTATTGCAGACCCGGACATTCCTCTTATGAATGCGGTGATACCGGTTATTTCAATAGTATGCCTTGAAATTATAATTTCATCGTTAAAGAACCGTCACGAGAAGCTAAAAAAGTACGTTGAGGGCGAGCCTACCTATTTAATATATAAAGGAAGACTAATTCAAAGCGCACTTTTGAAAAACAGAATTTCGATAAACGAGCTTCTCTCGGAAATGAGAGCGCAGGGCTTTTACGACGTTAAGAGAATTGAGTATGCTATTCTCGAACAAAACGGAAAGCTCTCGGTGTTTGAACGTGAGGGACAAAGGAGCTTTGCTCACACGCTTATTGTCGACGGGGTTATTGACGAGGGGGCGCTCTCTTTTCTCGGTTATAACAAAAAGCGGATATACGATGAACTGAGTGAGCGCAAAATTCCACGCGAAGATGTTTTTCTTATGACGGTAGACGATGAAAATTCCATATATATAATAAGAAAGGAAGAGACGTGTGAGGGCAAGTAGAATTTCGGTTGCTGTTCTTATTATACTCGCGTCGATGATTTTTGCCAACTCCTTTTATATAAAAACGGTGACCGAAGGCTTTATAAAGGAGGCGGAGAGCATTGACACCGAGAACGCAATTGACTCTCTTGAAAGCTTTGAAGGTCTATTCCGAAAATTCAAGAGAGCGGAAAGGTTTATAAGCGTTACCGTAAGCCACGAGGACCTGACGCGCGTTGAGGAAAGCTTTGCCGATATTATCGGTGCGGCAACGGCAGACGACAAAAATGCTCTGACAACAGCAAAAAGCCGCCTTATAGATTCACTTGGACATCTAAGGCGGCTTTCGGGAATAAGTCTTGACAGTATTATCTGAACTTTTGCATATCGCCGGTATACGCGCACTCGCGCATAATGGTGTAGTATTCTCTTGTTAAATCGGGGTCTTGCAAGACTTCGCAATACTTTTTGAGCGCTTTTACGACGAGCTCGGGATTCAAAAAGCAGGACTGGTCTGCCGAGAGAGTAGCGGATATGCGGAGAATATCTCCGTCTACCGTAGCGGTGGCACTTTTAATAAGCGGTCTTATATTGACGGTTACCATATCTCCGCTTTTCGCTTTTTTGATAACCTCAACTACGTCGGACGAAAGGGCTTGCTCGCATTTTTTCGCAAGAAGCTCGCAGACGCCCGCGGTTTTTATATTAACCGTGTATGAAAGCCATTTAAGCTCGGTGAGCTTTGCCGTAGGATAATAGGCGTCAAGGGCTTGCATTTCGTCGGTCATATTTTGGTTTAGTGCTGTGATTGCAAGCTCTGGCTCGATATATTCGGAAAGACGTATATCGACGTACTCGGTAAGGCTCTCCGTACCTATCGAAAGGGGAGCTGCAAAAACCAGCTTCGGCTTCGGGTTGAAGCCCTCCGTATACCAAAGCGGCAGCTTTGCTCTTACTACGATTTTATTCATCGTTCTCACAAGGTCAAGGTGCGAGATATATTGAAGTCTGCCGACCTTTTTGAATTTTACTCGCAGGTTAATGGGGGCTTGATTTACTTGCACCATTTATTCTTACCTCCGAGCTTATTTGCACCGCAACCGTTACAGTGCTCGGCACACGACGGAGTAGTTTTCTCCTCGTATGCTTTTTTTCTTTCGGACAAAAGATATTTTTTGGTTACTCCGCAGTCGATAACGTCCCACGGCAAGACCTCGTCAAGACCAAATCCGCGCGTGGTATAGAAATCGGGGTCTATTCCGGCACGTGTAAATGCGTCTATCCAACGGTCGTAATCAAAATATTCATCCCACGCATCAAGCATTGCTCCCTCTTCTACAAGGAGAGCAAGTGCTCTTGAAAGACGTCTATCGCCTCTTGCAAGGACTGCCTCAATTCGAGAGCCCTTTGCATCGTGGTAATTATATCTTATGCGTTTATCGGTAATTGATTTTTTGAGGTGCTCCTGCTTATCTGCGAGAGCTTCGAGGCTATCCTGCTTTTCCCACTGGAATGGGGTAAAGGGCTTCGGAATAAAGCAAGCGACACTGATAGTTACGCCAAGTCCTCTCGGGCGCTCGGGCTTCGGTATCGAAAAATACGTATCGACAACCGTTTTACCAAGTGCGGCAATTCCCTCGATATCCTCATAGGTTTCGGTAGGAAGTCCGTTCATAAAGTAGAGCTTAACACTGCTTTTTCCGCCCTTGAATGCGATTTTAACCGCATTTACAAGATCTTCCTCGGTGACGTTTTTATTGATTACGTCACGAAGCCTTTGCGTTCCTGCCTCGGGCGCAAATGTAAGTCCACCCGTTCTGACCGAGGATATTTTCTGCATAAGCTCCTCGGAGAAGCTATCAAGTCTCAAAGACGGAAGCGAAAGGCTGACCTTCGCATCGTCGGTCCAGGAAAGCAAGCCGTCGGTAAGCTCGGGCAAGCGAGAATAATCGCTGATAGAAAGCGAAATAAGAGAAATTTCGTCATAGCCCGTATTCTCATAGAGGCATTTTGCCGCCTTGCAGAGAGTTTCGGGTGATTTTTCACGTATTGGGCGGTAAACCATTCCTGCCTGACAGAAGCGGCAACCGCGTATACAACCGCGATACACTTCAAGAACAATTCTGTCGTGAACGGTTTCAACGTAAGGCATTACGAGCTTTTCGGGATATGAAACCTTATCAAGATCCTCGACAATGCGCTTTTTGACCTGACGCGGAACGTCATCGTAAAGTGGCTTATATTCCTTTATAGTTCCATCCTCGTTATAGGAAACCTCATAAAGTGAGGGGACGTAAACTCCCTCAATATGCGAGGCGCGGCGCAAAAATCCCTCTCGGGTGTAAGTGCCGCCCTCTTTCATTTCTATATAGAGGCGGCTGATTTCAAGGAGCATTTCCTCTCCCTCGCCAACGTTGACTATATCAAAAAAGTCTGCGACCGGCTCTGCATTATAAACGCAAGGTCCGCCTGCGATTACGATAGGGGTATTCTCATCTCTATCTCGTGAATAGAGCGGAATTTTGCCAAGCCTAAGCATTGCAAGTGCTGTGGTATAGCAAAGCTCATATTGAAGCGAAAATCCGATAAGGTCGAAGGCGGAAAGCTCGTCTCCGCTCTCCATTGAAGAAAGCGGAATTGAGTACTTCTCCATCTTTTCTCTCATATCCATCCACGGCGCATAAACGCGCTCGCACCAGATATCCTTATCCTTATTAAGAACGTCGTAAAGAATTCTAACACCGAGGTTGGACATTCCTATCTCGTAGGTGTCGGGAAAGCAGAATGCAAATCTGCATTTTACCTCGTCTTTATTTTTCATTACGCTGTTATATTCTCCGCCGATATATCTGCCCGGTCTTTCAACCGATTTGAGTACCGACGAAATGTTTTTATTTTCTGACATTTCTTTTACCTTTTATTTCTTGATACGAAAGCTTTTTCTGCTGACAAAGTGAAGCGCGGCGCACCAGATAGACTGCCAAAGCGCAAGCGCAAACGAGGGTACGAGTGTCATACCGCCAATAGAGAGCACGACACCAAATCCTGCTCCAACGAGCATTGCAATAGGCTCGATTTTGGAGAAGCGGAGCTGAAATTCCGCATACCTTTTTGAAAGCAAAATCATATTGATAGCATCGTTTTTATCACCCGATATTACTATTCCTGCGCCTATTTCTCTATAAAGAACCGCGTCGGGAGATATTTTATCGTATTTTTTCAAAACACGGATTTTGTCCGCACCTGCGGTAAGTGCCGAAATAAGCTCGTTGGTTATATTGGGGTCTCTTGTATAGACGAGGGATTTTATGCCTGCATCGTCAAGCGTCGGCAAAAGCATTGAAAACTCCTCGGAGAATGAGTAACGGATATAGAATTTTGCATAAACCTCACCGTCCTCCGAAGCATACATAATCTTCGTGGAAGCAGACGGAGCATCGTTGCCACCGTCCTCTGCGGGAACGGTTATCTTATTTTTTGTCATAAAGTCGAGTGTACCGGCCGTGACGATATGACCGTCTATCTCTCCGACAAGTCCGCCGTCATCAAGTGAAAGGAGCTTTGCAGGTGACACCTTGCGGTCAAGAGCGTCTGAGAAAAGCACGTCGAGTGGCCCGCCAACGTTCATAAAGAGAGCCGACACCTGACGTAGTGCTTTGGTAAGATTATCGCTTCTGCCATAGAGCATAATGCGTTGGAGAGTTACGTCCTCCTGACCGAACACCTCGGTGTCCT
>JAZNCB010000099.1:0-2418 GCA_046156285.1 Eubacteriales bacterium
TCTGTATCAGCCACGATAGCACGGGGCAGCCCTGCGGGAACAGTCTCCTTCATTCCACCGAGAATCATAGCCGCACCCGTTGAGGCGTAGCCGTCCATTGAGGGGGCTGTTGCCACCACCATATAAGGAATTCTCTCGAAGTGTGAAACGTATTTCGAGAGGTCTTGAATAACACCCGAGCCGATACCCACAATAAGGTCTATGCCTAAAAGAGCTTCCTTAACTCGCTCAATGGCAACCTCGTCGGGAATAAGTATGGTCTTGCCGCTGAAAATCACTCTTTTTGCAATTTTTCCGAGAAGCGCCGCTTCAACTGCCTCTCCTGCCGCTCCATAGGTATTCTCGTCGGCAACAACAAGAATACTTCTGTACGCCACACAAAGCTCCGCAAGCCTTGAAATTGCTCCTTTTTCAATGTAAACGTGCTCAATGTCGCATTCGTGACGCCCCTTAGCACAAGTGCAGTCGACGCCTCGCAAAATCTCGTTAATATCCATAAAAATCTCCTCAAAAGTATTGACTTAATTTGATAAATAAATTATAATATTCCTGTCAGAAAAAGTCAATAATTGAGCATAATTCGGTCAAATATTTGACAAATCGCACTTTTTGAGCGGAAATCGAGCAAAATTCAATCACAATTGAGGAAGAATATGTTAAAAAACGAAAGGCAAAAAGAAATAGTAAATTATTTAAAGCTAAACGATGGATTTACAACGGTAGCTGAGCTGTCAGTCGCCCTTTTTGCGAGCGAATCAAGCATCAGGCGCGACCTGTCGGCACTCGAGGGGCGAGGCTTGATCCGACGCACTCACGGCGGTGCTGAGCTTGTCACTAACTTTTCAAATGCCATAGCCTTCAACAATAGGGCATACTACAATATGGCGGCAAAGAAGTCTATCGCAAAAAAAGCGGCGTCACTTATATCTGACGACAACGTCCTTTTCCTTGATCAATCCTCGTCAGCCTACTACCTCGCAAACGAGATACTTGATAAAAAATCGCTCACCGTCGTCACAAACAATATTGAGATAGTAAGCCTTCTCTCAAACACAAAGATAAAGACTATCTGCTCAGGCGGGATACTCGGTACTGATAACCGCACCTGTCTGCTTGGTAGCGATGCCACAAAAATATTTGAGAGTATTTACGCCGATTTTGTATTTTTCTCGACCAAATCACTTTCGTCAAGCGGTGTCATTTCCGACTGTGACCGAGACGAGGTGGTCGTCCGCGAAGCGATGATAAAAAATGCCGCAAAAAAGGTCTTTCTTTGCGACAGTGAAAAATTCGGTACCCAATCGGCATACAAGCAATGCACACTCGGTGACGTCGATTACCTCGTGTGCGAGAATGAAAATGCAAACAAATATAAAAAAGAATTCCCTTCCCTAAATATAATTTAAAAATCCAACAGCTTTAAAAAAGGAGAAACAAATGAACAGCGTAAAATTCAACAAAGGCAATGTACTTATGGTTGCACACAGAGGTCTTTCGGGCATTGAGGCAGAAAACACGTCAGCCTCATTTATAGCAGCGGCTAACCGCTCCTACTATGCTATTGAAACCGACATTCACAAGACCGCCGACGGAAAATTCGTGACAAATCACGACGGAAATCTTTTGCGTATTGCAGGCGAGGATATTACCGTCGCAGACAGCACTCTCGATGAGCTTCAAAGTGTTATTCTCTACGACAAGGACGGCACGAAAAACCGCCCCGACCTCAGAGTTGCAACACTTGAAAATTATATTAGCATTTGCAAAAAGTATGAGAAACACTGTGTGCTTGAAATAAAGCCGGAATTTAGTCTCGAGGATACCGAGGCATATATAAATATTATAAAAAAGCTCGACTACCTCGACAACGTAACCTTTATTTCATTCAAATATGAAAATCTCAAAAGAATAAGACAAATTCTCCCCAATCACCCTGTACAATTTCTTTTCTCGGTGCTTACCGATGAGATAATCGAAAGCGTTATAGCCGACCGCTTTGACGTTGATTCAAAATATACACAGCTTACAAAGGAAAACATCGAACTTTTCCACAAGGCAGGTCTCAAGGTAAACTGTTGGACAGTTGACGATAAGGACGAGGCAGAAAAGCTTGCCTCTTGGGGAGTGGATTACATCAGCTCGAACATTCTTGAATAAAAAAAGGACAGAGAACCTTGTTCTCTGTCCTTTAAATTTGTCAATTAGTTTATAGAGCCTTCTATTTTTCTTTTCGTAGCCGCTTTCTCGATAAGCTGCCAAGCTATAACGCCACCGACGAGAGCGATACCAACGGTATCGGTAACAAGTCCGGGGATTATAAGAAGCAGACCGCCCGCACAAGACAAAATTCTCTGGAATACATTTATCTTTTTGAACATATATCCTTCAAGTCCTGCCGCCACGCCGAAGATACCGATA
>JAZNCB010000100.1:0-4025 GCA_046156285.1 Eubacteriales bacterium
TCGGCTGATAATCAAGCGAAGCGAAAAAGGCAAATATATTTGTCATTAAGCGAGCGAAGATTGCTCTACTGAGCGTTGCGATAAAATCGCAACGAGCACAAAGTGCCGCCGCAAAAGCGGCGTTGCTCGTGAAGAGTACGACCGAGAGGCGTACGAGGGTACGCCGAGGGAGGAAACGGCAATAGAAAAAGAGCAAAAAAAGGAGGAGTTCCGTAGAACTCCAACCTTAAATATACCGTGATTTAGAAAATCCGGAGTGTGAGCTAATGAAACGCTCAACCACATACACCCCTGCTCTTTTTCGGTTATCCCAAAATGCGCAGGCGGCTATTGCATTAGTTTGCGGAGCTTGTCTATCGCTCCCTTTTCAAGCCTTGACACCTGCGCTTGCGAAATTCCTATCTCGTCGGCAATTTCCATCTGCGTTTTTCCCTTGTAAAAGCGTCTTTCTATAATTCCGAGCTCGCGCTCGTTTAATCTTTTCATCGCTTCCTTTAAGCTGATGCTTTCTACCCAATCGTCAAGTGAGTCTCGCTCGTCGGCTATTTTGTCGATAACGAATACCGCATCGTCACCGTCACTGTAAACCGAGTCGTAAAGTGACACCGGCTCGACGATAGCCTCCATAGCTTCGCCGACCGCCCTCTCGCTCTCGCCGAGTTTTTCGGCAATTTCCTTTATCGTGCCCTCTCTTTGCTCCTTTCGCGAAATCTCCTCCTTTACTTGAAGAGCTCTGTATGCGAGGTCGCGAATAGAGCGCGAAATCCGCATTGAATTATTATCTCTTTGATACCTGCGAAGCTCTCCTATTATCATAGAGACTGCATAGGTTGAGAACTTTACGTCAAAATCGAGGTTGAAATTATCTATTGATTTTATAAGACCGATACACCCTACCTGAAACAAATCGTTTGCACTGTCGCCCTTTGGATTAAACCTTTGTATTATACTTAAAACGAGCCGTAGATTTCCAAGAATAAGCTCGTCGCGCGCCGCCGTGTCACCCGCCTTTGAAAGCCTTAAAAGCTCTCTTTTGCGCTCCTCGGTAAGCGTTTTTAATTTGGAGGTATCAACCCCCGATATTTCAACCTTGTTTATTCGCATAAACACCCCCGGGTTAATTTTTCGACAAAATTATTATTGCCGCGAGGGGTATAAAATACACAAAATTTTGCTCTTTTTTTCTACTTGCATTATCTCGGTTTATGTGTTAAAATTATTATAACGACAAAGAAACAACGAGGACTTTTTTATGCTTATTAAGGGACTTCAAAAGCTGACGTTGCTCGATTTTCCCGGCAAAATGGCTTGTACCGTTTTCGTCGGCGGGTGCAATTTTAAGTGTCCTTTCTGCCACAACGCATCACTGGCTCTTGGCGAGAGGGTGTCGAAAACCGATACGATTCCCACGGAGGAGTTTTTTGCATTTTTACAAAAGAGGCGCGGGATTTTAGAGGGCGTATGTGTCAGCGGTGGAGAGCCTACTCTTATGCCCGACTTAATTTCCTTCCTTAATAATATTAAAGAGATGGGATTTTTGGTTAAGCTTGATACAAACGGCTACCGCCCCGACGTTTTGCGCAAGGCTGTCTCCCTCTCTCTTGTTGACTACGTTGCGATGGATATAAAAAGCTCAAAGGAGAGATACGCAAAAACGGCAGGGCTCAAAGATATTGACATTTCGAAAATTGAGGAAAGCGTAGATTTCCTTAAATCCGGAGCGGTAGATTTTGAGTTCCGGACAACACTTGTCAAGGGGCTTCACACCGAGGAGGATATTATCAAAATCGGTGAGTGGATTTATGCCGACGTGAAATATTTTCTACAAGGATTTGTGGACTCGGGAGACCTCATTTCGAGCGGTTTTGACGGCTTCGACAAAAACGAAACAGAAAAATTGTTGAAACTGCTGAAAACATATGTTCCAAATGCACAAATTCGCGGTTAAAAATACTATATATTGTGCAAAAATAAAAAATTAGTCAATATTTGGTGTTTTTCTATTGACAAATAGAGCGAAATGTAATATACTATATGTACATCATTTTTTAATGGATTACACTATATATTGATACAAAATAGGAGAATGCTTATGTACACAGTCATTAAAAGAGACGGTAAGATTACCGACTTCGACCTCAAAAAGATTTCAAATGCCATAAGCCTTGCATTTGACGCTCAGGAAAGGGATTATAACCAGGATATAATCGACTTCCTCGCTCTCAAAGTAACAGCTCATTTCGAACCCAAAATAAAGGAGCATCACATTGCCGTTGAGGATATTCAGGACAGCGTTGAGGCGGTTCTTATCCAGGCAGGCTACGAGGACGTTGCTAAGGCGTACATTCTTTACAGACGTCAGCACGAAAAGCTTCGTAATATCAAAACTACAATTCTCGACTATAAGGATATAGTTGATAGCTACGTTAAGGTTACCGACTGGCGCGTTAAGGAAAACTCAACGGTTACTTACTCCGTCGGCGGTCTTATTCTCAACAACTCGGGCGCTATCACAGCTAACTACTGGCTCTCCGAGATTTATGACGACGAGATTGCAAACGCACACAGAAATGCAGATATTCATATTCACGACCTTTCAATGCTTACAGGCTACTGCGCAGGTTGGTCATTGAAGCAGCTTATCCAAGAGGGACTTGGCGGCGTTACAGGTAAGATTACCTCCGCTCCCGCAAAGCACCTTGCAACTCTTTGCAACCAGATGGTTAACTTCCTTGGTATCATGCAAAACGAGTGGGCAGGCGCTCAGGCGTTCTCCTCGTTTGATACATACCTCGCTCCCTTTGTAAAGGCGGACAACCTTTCTTACGATGCAGTTAAGAAGTGCATTGAGTCTTTCGTATACGGTGTTAATACTCCGTCCCGTTGGGGCACTCAGGCTCCCTTCTCTAACATTACACTTGACTGGACTGTTCCTAACGACCTCGCTGAGCTCAACGCAATCGTTGGCGGTAAGGAAATGCCCTTCAAGTATAAGGACTGCAAGAAGGAAATGGATATGGTCAACAAGGCGTTCATCGAGACGATGATTGAGGGTGACGCAAACGGCCGCGGATTCCAGTATCCTATTCCCACCTACTCAATTACAAGCGACTTTGACTGGTCCGAGACAGAGAACAACAAGCTTCTTTTCGAGATGACCGCAAAGTACGGTACACCTTACTTCTCGAACTACATTAACAGCGATATGGCTCCGAGCGACGTACGTAGTATGTGTTGCAGACTTCGTCTTGACCTCCGCGAGCTTCGTAAAAAGTCAGGCGGCTTCTTCGGAAGCGGTGAGAGCACCGGTTCTGTCGGCGTTGTTACTATCAATATGCCGAGAATTGCATACCTTGCAGAAAACAAGGAAGACTTCTACAAGCGCCTTGACCACCTTATGGACGTTTCGGCTCGCTCGCTCAAGGTTAAGAGAACCGTTATTACAAGACTCCTTGAGGAAGGTCTCTACCCCTACACCAAGCGCTACCTCGGCACGTTTGAGAACCACTTCTCTACCATCGGTCTCGTTGGTATGAACGAGGTTGGTCTTAACGCTAAGTGGCTCAAGGCAGACCTCACACACAAGGAAACTCAGGAATTCACCAAGGACGTTCTCAACTTTATGAGAAACAGACTCTCCGACTATCAGGAGAAGTACGGCGACCTTTACAACCTTGAGGCTACTCCCGCTGAGTCCACCTCCTACAGACTCGCAAAGCACGACCTCAAGAGATTCCCCAACATCATCACGGCTTGTGAGGACAACAGTGTTCCCTACTACACAAACTCCTCTCACCTCCCTGTCGGCTACACCTCCGATATCTGCGAGGCTCTTGATGTTCAGGACGAGCCCCAGACTCTCTACACCTCTGGTACTGTATTCCACGCATTCCTCGGCGAGAAGCTTCCCAGCTGGCAGTCTGCCGCAAATCTCGTTAAGAAGATCGCTGAAAACTATAAGCTTCCCTACTACACACTCTCTCCCACGTATTCTGTCTGCAAGACTCACGGATATATTGCGGGTG
>JAZNCB010000101.1:0-9647 GCA_046156285.1 Eubacteriales bacterium
AATCTCGAACAGCTTGTAATTTCAATCCGGTACTGTATTTCTTGTTCTTTCGTGATCTTCTTGGCATAAAAATAACCCCCTTAAAGTAGTCTTGAAAACTTTTTGTTTTTTCAAGTGTCTACTCTAAGGGGATTATATCACATATTGCCTCTCGTAAGTCTTTATTTTTATGCTAAATATTCTCCGTTATTAAGCCACATATCTGCGGTGAAAGCTTCGAAGCCGAGGTCAAGCTTTGCGGCTTCTATGAAATCCTTTCTCGTAGGAGCAAAAGGACTTGACAAAACGTGTTGTGAGTAGTAAAGCGTTATGTCGTTTACCTCGTCTATTGCGGCAAACGCTCCCGCAGCGCCTCCCCAACCGTAGTCGGTTCTGTTTCCGTCACCGTTCGGAACTCTCACACCAAGTCCGTAACCGTATGAGGCAGCGCCCCAATAGGTCTTGCTTTGTTCTTCTGTGAGGTGGTTTTTAGTCATAAGAGCTATCGTTTCATCGGATATGATTTTTCTCGCTTTGACTGCGTCAAGGAACTTGATATAGTCGTTTGCGTTAGAAATACATCCTGCTCCGCCACTTTCGTAAAGCGGACCAAGCTTGTAACCGTCAATTTCACGGCCTACGTTCTTATAGACCTTTGCCTGATGGTCGTAGACGTACTGCTCGCACACCGAGGAAAGCTTTTCCTTGGGGAGAAGGAAGGTTGAATCTGCCATTCCAAACGGCTTGAAAATCAAATCCTCAACGTACGCTCCAAATCTTTTGCCGACGATAATTTCAACTACCGCCGCCAAAACGTCGTGAGAAAGGCTGTACTGCCATGCCTCGCCGGGCTCGAAATCAAGCGGTTTTTTAGCAATTGCGTCCATAATTTTGACGGTTTCGCAACCGCCGCCGTTAGCTATCGCCTCCATCATTATCGGTGACTTTCTTATTTTGTAGTCAAGTCCCGAGGTCATTGTGAAAAGGTGCTTGATTTTAATCTTGTTTTCAGCCTTAAAAATTCCACCGTTCTTTTTGACGGTCATATCGCCAAAGGAGGGTATGTAATCAGCAAGGTCGTCTTCAAGCGAAAGCTTCCCTTCTTCATAGAGCTTCAAGGCGGAAACCACCGTAATGAATTTAGAGCAGGAATAGATATTCAAAAGGCTTTTTTCGGTGAAGGGAGTGCCGTTTTCATCCGACACTCCACGACATTCGTTGAAAACCTCTTTACCACCGTGGTGTATTACAAGCTGCATTGCAGGTGTGCCCATCTCTTCGCTTTTGTCGAGTAGGGCTTTTACGTTTTCAAACATAGCTTTTTCCTTATATTACTTAAAATACTTAACCATCGACTTGAACATCTTAATGTCGTAGTCGCCGTAAACGTTCTTGTAAAGACCGTCGCCAACACGCTCGGAGTGACCCATCTTACCGAATACACGTCCGTCAGGCGAGGTGATACCCTCGATAGCGAGAGAAGAGCCGTTGGGGTTGTAGTCGATATTATAGGTTGCGTTGGCGTCAAGGTCAACGTATTGAGTAGCAACCTGACCGCCCTCGATAAGCTTTGCTATAACCTCGTCGCTTGCAAGGAATTTTCCTTCGCCGTGAGAAATCGGAACGCAATATACGTCACCGACGTTTGTATCAGCGAGCCAGGGTGACATATTCGATGCAATACGTGTTCTTACTATCTTCGACTGGTGGCGAGCGATATTGTTAAACGTAAGTGTCGGACAGTTTTCATCTGTATCGATAATCTTACCGAAAGGAAGAAGTCCGAGCTTGATAAGAGCCTGGAAGCCGTTACAGATACCGCACATAAGACCGTCGCGATTATCAAGAAGGTCTGTTACTGCCGCCTTTACCTTTGCTCCACGGAAGAACGCGGTAATGAATTTACCTGAGCCGTCGGGCTCGTCACCGCCTGAGAAGCCGCCGGGAACGAAGATTGCCTGTGAGGTTGCTATCTTATTTGCAAAGATATCCGCTGACTTCTTTACACCGTCAGCCGTAAGGTTGTTGATTACGAATATTTCGGGGTTTGCACCTGCATCTCTTACTGCCTTAGCAGAATCGTATTCGCAGTTTGTGCCGGGGAATACGGGGATAAGAACGGTAGGCTTCGCGCACTTGATTGCGGGAGCTTTTCTCGTCTTTGCCTCGTAGGAAACCGTTGTAGGAACGTCCTCGCGAGTTTTGATATTGCAGGAATATACACCCTCAAGCTTATCCTCGTAAAGAGAATTGATTTCGTCTGCCGAGATAGTCTTGCCGCCGTAGGTGAATTCAGCCTTTTCGGTTACGTAACCAAGAGTTTTGCCGATAACCGTATCGTCGGAAAGCTCGAGCACGAATGCACCGTAGTTATATGCGAAGATATCTTCAAGAGAAAGGCTGTCGTCAAACGCAAAGCCAAAGCCGTTACCCATACTCATCTTCATAATCGCCTCAGCTACACCGCCTATCGTAGTGGTGTATGCGGAGAGCACCTTACCCTCACGCATAAGAGAGGTTACGGTGTCATAAAGCTTGAGAAGAGATGCGGTTTCGGGAAGTGCGTCGCTATCGTAGTCAGGCTTTACTATAACTACCTTTGAGCCTGCCTTTTTGAATTCGGGTGAAACAACGTTTGCTATCTTATCGGTTGTTACTGCAAAGGAAATGAGTGTCGGGGGTACGTCGATCTTCTCAAACGTTCCGCTCATTGAGTCCTTACCGCCGATAGCGGCAATACCGAGATTCATCTGAGCCTTAAATGCGCCGAGAAGAGCGGAGAGAGGCTTACCCCATCTTTTGCCGTCCTTTGCCGGCTTTTCAAAGTACTCCTGGAACGTAAGATATACGTCCTCGAATTTTGCGCCGGTTGCAACAAGCTTAGATGCCGACTCAACTACCGCAAGGTATGCACCGTGGTAGGGACTCTTCTCCGAAATCTCAGGGTTATAGCCCCAAGACATAAACGAAGCGAGGTCGGTATGCTTTTTCTCAACCGAAATCTTCTGTACCATTGCCTGAATGGGTGTTCTCTGATACTTACCGCCAAAGGGCATAAGAACTGTGCCTGCGCCGATAGTGCTGTCGAAGCGCTCGGAAAGTCCGCGCTTTGAGCAGATATTGAGGTCGGTTGCAACGCTCGTCATACCGCTTGCAAAGGAAGCGGGAATTTCTTTCTTATAATCCTTTATTTTAGGAAGAGATACGTCTATATGCTTTTCAGCTCCGTTTGAGTTAAGGAATTCACGGCTGATATCAACTATCGTTTTGCCGTTCCAGCTCATTCTGAGTCTTGCTTCCTCTTTTACTACGGCAACAACAGTTGCTTCGAGGTTTTCCTCGTTTGCAAGAGCCAAGAATTTATCCTTGTTTTCTGCCTCGATAACGCAAGCCATACGCTCCTGCGACTCACTTATTGCAAGCTCTGTGCCGTCAAGACCGTCGTACTTTTTCGGAACTGCGTTGAGGTCGATATCAAGACCGTCTGCAAGCTCACCGATAGCAACGGAAACACCGCCTGCGCCAAAGTCGTTGCAACGCTTTATCATTCTCGAAACCTCAGGGTTTCTGAAAAGGCGCTGAATCTTTCTTTCCTCGGGAGCATTACCCTTTTGAACCTCTGCACCGCAGCTTTCAAGCGATTTAAGGTTATGTGATTTTGATGAGCCGGTTGCGCCGCCGCATCCGTCTCTGCCGGTTCTTCCACCGAGAAGCACTACGAGGTCACCGGGAGCGGGAACCTCACGTCTTACGTTTTCAGCAGGAGCTGCTGCGATTACCGCACCAACCTCCATATGCTTTGCCGCATAGCCGTCGTGATAGATTTCGTCAACGATACCGGTTGCAAGACCTATTTGGTTTCCGTATGAGGAGTATCCTGCCGCCGCGGTGGTTACTATCTTTCTTTGAGGAAGCTTGCCTTCGAGGGTTTCTTCGATAGGCTTCAAGGGGTTTGCCGCACCGGTAAGGCGCATCGCACCGTATACGTATGCACGTCCCGAGAGGGGATCGCGGATAGCGCCGCCGATACAGGTTGCCGCACCTCCAAAGGGCTCTATTTCTGTCGGGTGGTTATGTGTTTCATTCTTGAAAAGAAGAAGCCAAGGCTCAACTACTCCGTCGATTTCAACGTCAACCTTTACGGTACAAGCGTTGATTTCCTCGGACTCGTCAAGCTTATCAAGCTTGCCAAGCTTTTTGAGACACTTCGCGGCAATTGTGCCGATATCCATAAGGTTCTGGGGCTTCTTTCTGCCGATAAACTCTCTTGCCGAAATGTAATCCTTATATGCCTTTTCAAGAAGCTCGTCCTCAAACGTAACGCTGTCAACGGTTGTGAGGAAGGTTGTATGACGGCAGTGGTCCGACCAATAGGTGTCTATCATCTTCACCTCGGTTACGGTCGGGTTTCTCTTCTCGGTCTTGAAGTAGGCTTGACAGAATTTGATATCGTCAAGGTCCATTGCAAGTCCCATATCGTCAATGAGCTTTGCAAGGCCTGCCTCGTCAAGCTCAATAAATCCGTCGAGAGTTTTTACCGTCGTCGGAATTGAATAATCTATTTTGATAGTATCCTTCTTTTTGAGAGTCGCTTCTCTTGCTTCGACGGGGTTGATAACGTGCTTTTTAATTCTTGCAAGCTCCTCGTCGGTAATCTTGCCGTAGAGCATATAAACCTTTGCGCTTGCAACGCTCGGCTTGTCCCCCTGCGATATAAGCTGGATACACTGAGCCGCAGAATCTGCGCGCTGGTCAAACTGACCGGGGAGATACTCGGTTGCGAAAATCTTTGCTCCGTCGTTTTCGACCTCTTCGAAAACGTTGTCGAGCTGAGGCTCGGAGAAAACCGTGCCTATTGCATAATCGAAGAGCTCTTTCGTTATATTCTCTGCGTCGTATCTGTTGAGAATTCTTACGCGCTCAACACTCTTTATGCCAAGAAAAGTTGAAATTTCGGATTTAAGTGCCTTTGCCTCGTTATCAAGGCCAGCCTTTTTTTCTACATATATGCGATATACCATTTGTCGTTCCTTTCAATTTGCCTTCATTGCGCGAGCGCCGATATCCTTGCGGTAGTACGCTGTCGAGAAGTTAACTTTTTTGACCTTTTCGTACGCGGAGCTTATTGCTTCACCGAGAGTTTTCTCAACCGCGGTAACTCCAAGCACGCGTCCGCCTGCTGTAAGAAGCTTTTCGCCGTCGAGCTTTGCACCCGCTACGAAAACGCTGTCAAAGACCTCTTTGTCAATGGTGATTTGTGCGCCGCTCTCGTACTTTTCGGGATAACCCTTTGAAGCCATAATTACGCAGCACGCATTTTCGTTTGCGAATTTAACCTCACACTCGGAAAGAGTTCCGTCGGTCGTAGCGCGCATTACGGTGTAAAGGTCGCTTTCAAGAAGAGGAAGCACTACCTGAGTTTCGGGATCTCCAAAGCGGCAGTTATACTCGATAACCTTTGGTCCTTTTGGGGTTAACATAAGACCGAAATAGAGGCAACCCTTAAAGGTTCTTCCCTCTTTGTTCATAGCCTCGATGGTAGGAAGAAAAATAGTCTTCATACATTCGTCGGCAATATCTTTCGTGTAGTAGGGGTTGGGAGCGATAGTTCCCATACCGCCGGTGTTAAGTCCCTCGTCGTTATCGAGAGCTCTCTTGTGGTCCATTGAGGAAACCATAGGCTTAACGCACTTACCGTCTGTGAAAGCAAGGACGGAGACCTCAGGGCCTGTCAAAAATTCCTCAACGACGATTTTGTTTCCGCTTGCGCCGAATTTGCCCTCCTGCATTATCGACTTAACGGCATCGGTCGCCGTATCTCTATCGGTTGCGATAATAACGCCCTTACCGAGAGCGAGACCGTCCGCCTTGATAACTGTGGGAATGGGGCAGGTCTTTACGTATTCGAGAGCGAGCTCGGCATTATCAAATACCTCGTACTCTGCCGTCGGAATACCGTATTTTTTCATAAGGTTTTTCGAAAACACCTTACTACCCTCGATTATTGCGGCATTTGCACGAGGACCGAAGCAAGGAACTCCTATCGCTTCGAGCGCATCAACGCAGCCGAGCACGAGAGGATCGTCAGGTGCTACAACCGCATAATCGATTTTGTTTTCAGATGCGAATTTTACTATACCGTCTATATCCTTTGCACCGATATTAACGAGCGTTGCGTCAGCCGCCATACCGCCGTTACCGGGGAGTGCAAAGATTTCGGTAATCTCTTTGTTTTCTTTAAGCTTTTTTATGATGGCGTGTTCTCTTCCGCCACCGCCTACAACCATTATTTTCATTGCGTTTTCCTCACTCAATTAGTGGTGGAAAAGGCGCATTCCTGTGAATGCCATTGTAATGCCATACTTGTTGCAGGTGTCGATTACGACGTCGTCACGGATAGAGCCCCCGGGCTCAGCTATATAAGAAACACCGCTACGCTTTGCTCTCTCGATATTGTCTCCAAACGGGAAGAAAGCATCTGAGCCGAGAGATACACCGTTTATGCTATCAAGATATGCGCGTGCTTCCTCGTTTGTAAGGGGCTCGGGGCGCTCTGTAAAGTACTTCTGCCAGTTACCCTCAGCGCATACGTCCTCTTCGTTTTTGTTGATATATCCGTCGATAACGTTGTCTCTGTCGGGACGGGAGATTGTTTTAAGGAAAGGGAGGTTAAGAACCTTATCGTACTGGCGGAGATGCCATGTGTCAGCCTTTGTACCTGCAAGGCGAGTACAGTGAATTCTTGACTGCTGACCTGCACCAACACCGATAGCCTGTCCCTCGTATGCATAGCATACGGAGTTTGACTGTGTATATTTAAGTGTGATAAGAGCGATTATAAGGTCGCGCTTTGCTTCGCTTGGGAAGCACTTATTCTCTGTTACGATATTTGAAAGAAGCTCCTCGTTGATTTCGAAGTTGTTTCTTCCCTGCTCAAACGTTACACCGAATACCTGCTTTCTCTCAACTACCTCAGGAACGTAGTTTGCATCTATTTTAACTATATTATAGTTGCCGTTTCTCTTGGTTTTGAGAATTTCAAGAGCCTCGTCGGTATAGCCGGGAGCGATAACACCGTCGGAGATTTCTCTTTTAATAAGAAGCGCTGTGGTCTTGTCACAAACGTCGGAAAGTGCAATCCAATCACCGAATGAGGACATACGGTCAGTACCTCTTGCACGTGCGTAAGCGCAAGCGAGAGGAGAATCGTCAAGCCCCTCGATATCGTCAACAAAAGAGGCCCGCTTAAGCTTGTCGGAAAGCTTAACGCCAACTGCCGCGGAGGTAGGGCTTACGTGCTTAAAGGAGGTTGCCGAAGCAAGTCCTGTCGCTTCTTTGAGCTCCTTTACGAGCTGCCATGAGTTGAATGCGTCAAGGAAGTTTATGTATCCGGGTCTGCCCGAGAGAATTTCAATCGGAAGCTCGCTTCCGTCTGCCATATAAATTTTCGCAGGCTTCTGGTTGGGGTTGCAGCCGTATTTAAGTTCAAACTCTTTCATTTTTCTCTCTCCTATCAGTTGTTTTTATTTACTATTCTCGTTTCGGTTTCGCCACTTGCAATGTCGATATATCTTACGAAAAGAGATACTTTATTGTCTTCGTTGAGGTTTTTCCAGATAAGGCTTGTGAGCTCATCTATATTCACGTCGGGAAGAGTGAGCGTCTTAGGCTCGCCCTCGAATGAAGGAAGCGGATCTCCCTCGGAATTGTAGGTGTGGATAAACTTTGCAATTCCCGCCTTGGGAGTTGAGTAAGCGTATGTAAATCTCTCGCATGAGGAGTCATCGCCCTCGGCGCTTTTAAGGATAGAAAGCGCAAAGTTCATTCCGTCTGCCTCACGGCGAATGATACCCGAAATTCTGGGGGTAAAGTTAGGCTTATCGTCCTCAAACTCTCTTGTGCGAAGAGCCTGCTCAAAGGTCATCTGCTTATCCATAAGCTCGTAAATCGTGTCGGTCTGGTCGCCGTTTGTAACTATCGTTTTGTTGCCGAGAACTCTTACGGGATAGTAGATAATAAGGTGGGGGTCAACCATTTTGGATTCGTCGAATGCCTTTGTTCTCATATTCTCACCCTCAGCGACGAATACGCGGTTACGGCTGTTCACGCTTCTTCCCATAATGAAGTATGCCGTGATAGCCTTTTTACCGTCAACGCTTTTTCCTATTATTATTCCTCTGCCGTGGTAGGCGAGTGAATTAAGCTCGTTTTCAATAGATGAAATTTTCATTTTGCCTCCTCTTTCTCGGTCAGTTGCCGATATGTACAATGTTGTTTTTTACAGTGATTTTATCTTCGCAGAAAAGCTTTACCGCTTCCGGTAAAATTACCCATTCCGCCTCTTCCATTATTCTCTTTTGGAGCGTCTCGGGGGTGTCACCCTCTTTTACCGAAACCGCCTTTTGAAGAATAATAGGACCTGCATCACACTCGGGGGTTACTATATGTACGGTAGCGCCGGAAACCTTAACTCCTTTTTCAAGAGCCGCCTCGTGCACGTGAAGCCCGTAAAAGCCCTTTCCGCAGAATGACGGAATAAGCGCAGGGTGAACGTTTATAATTCTGTTCGGGAATGCCTCGTACATTTGCTCGTCGATGATGGTAAGAAATCCCGCGAGAACGACGAGGTCGATTTTTGCATCGAGAAGCGCATCTGTGAGCGCTCTCGTATAAGCGGCTATGCTTTCGTATTCCTTGCGGACGAGTGCCTTTGCCGCAATGTTATTGTTTTTCGCTCTTTCAAGCGCGTAGGCATCAGCCTTTGATGCGATAACGAGAGATATTTTGCTATCTCCGAACATCCCCGTCTTTTCGGCATCTATCAGAGCTTGAAGATTAGTTCCTCCGCCCGATACAAGTACCGCAATATTCTTTTTACTCATTAAGCGAACACCACGCCTTCGTCACCCTTGATTATCTCGCCGATAACGTATGCATCCTCTCCGTTTGCCGTGAGAATCTCGATAGCCTTGTCAACCTCGGACTTCGGAACTACGATGCTCATACCGACACCCATGTTGTAGGTGTTGTACATATCTCTTTCGGGAATGTCGCCGGTCTTAGCAATAAGCTCGAAGATGGGAAGAACCTTTACGCTTGACTTCGTAATCTTCGCTGAAAGTCCCTTGGGGATTGAACGCGGAATGTTCTCGTAGAAACCACCGCCGGTGATATGCGAGATACCCTTAACGTCTACCGCATCAAGAAGTGCAAGAACACTCTTTACGTAGATTTTTGTAGGAGTGAGAAGAGTTTCTGCAATAGAAGCTCCGCCAAGCGCTTCGCAGGGAGTATAGAGACTTGCGGGATTGTTGTCTATATCAAATACCTTTCTTACAAGTGAGAAGCCGTTTGAGTGAACACCGCTTGATGCAAGAGCGATAACAACGTCACCCTCTGCCATTCTCGTGTTGTCAAGGATTTTCTTCTTATCAACGATACCAACGGCAAAGCCTGCAAGGTCGTAATCCTCTGTCGGCATCATGCCGGGGTGCTCCGCGGTCTCACCGCCGATAAGCGCGGCACCTGACTGAACACAGCCCTCTGCAACACCGCTTACGATAGAAGCGATTTTCTCGGGGATATTCTTTCCGCATGCGATATAGTCAAGGAAGAAGAGAGGCTTTGCTCCGCAGCAAATAATGTCGTTTACGCACATTGCCACGGCG
>JAZNCB010000102.1:0-3306 GCA_046156285.1 Eubacteriales bacterium
ATGTCTTCCTTAGACATATTGGTTGAAGAGGTAATTGTGATGTGCTGCTCCTTGCCCGTGCCCTTATCGCATGCGGTTACGTTTACGATACCGTTTGCGTCGATATCAAAGGTAACCTCGATCTGAGGAACTCCGCGGGGAGCTGCGGGAATACCGTCGAGAATAAATCTGCCGAGAGTTGCATTTCCTGCCGCCATTTCGCGCTCACCCTGGAGAACGTGAATTTCAACGGAGGTCTGTCCGTCTGCCGCGGTGGAATATACCTGGCTCTTCTTTACGGGAATCGTAGTGTTGCGCTCGATGATTTTGTTGAATACACCGCCGAGCGTTTCAATACCGAGTGAAAGAGGAGTAACGTCGAGAAGAAGAACGTCCTTAACGTCGCCGCCAAGAACACCGCCCTGAATTGCAGCACCGATAGCTACGCACTCGTCGGGGTTGATGCCCTTGAAGGGGTCTTTGCCCATAAACTTCTTAACAGCTTCCTGAACTGCGGGAATTCTCGTAGAACCGCCGACAAGAAGAACCTTGGATACCTCGGAGGCTGAAACTCCTGCATCGGAGAGAGCCTTTCTTGTAGGAACGATAGTTGCTTCAACGAGGTCGCGTGTAAGCTCGTCGAACTTTGCTCTTGTAAGAGTTGCCTCGAAGTGCTTAGGACCTGTTGCATCAGCTGTGATGAAGGGAAGAGAAATGTTAGATGACATAACGCCCGAAAGCTCGATTTTTGCCTTTTCAGCCGCGTCTCTGAGTCTTTGAAGAGCCATTTTGTCACGTCTGAGGTCGATGCCGCCGTTTTCCTTTGCAAAGGTATCAGCCATCCAGTTTACGATGCGCTCGTCAAAGTCGTCACCGCCAAGACGGTTGTTACCTGCTGTTGCGAGAACCTCAAATACTCCGTCGGATATATCGAGAAGAGATACGTCAAACGTTCCGCCGCCAAGGTCGAATACCATAATTTTCTGGGAGTCTTCCTTGTCCATACCGTATGCAAGCGCTGCTGCGGTAGGCTCGTTGATAATTCTCTTTACTTCAAGACCTGCGATTTTACCTGCGTCCTTTGTTGCCTGGCGCTGCGCGTCGGTGAAGTATGCGGGAACTGTGATAACCGCGTCGGTTACGGTTGTGCCAAG
Organism: Eubacteriales bacterium; assembly: GCA_046156285.1. Lineage (GTDB taxonomy): Bacteria > Bacillota > Clostridia > Oscillospirales > CAG-272 > UBA1740. The sequence goes on from JAZNCB010000102.1 coordinate 1,134, forward strand.
GTATGCTTCTGCATCAGCTTTGAGCTTTTGAAGAATCATAGCCGAGATTTCCTGAGGAGTGTAGTTCTTTCCGTCGATGGAAACCTTTGTGTCAGAGCCCATATCTCTTTTGATAGAGCTGATAGTCTTGTCGGGGTTGGTAACTGCCTGACGCTTTGCTACCTGACCTACAAGGCGCTCACCGTCCTTTGTGAACGCTACTACTGAGGGGGTTGTTCTTGCTCCCTCGGGGTTTGTGATAACAATAGGCTCGCCGCCCTCAAATACTGCTACGCAGGAGTTTGTCGTACCTAAATCAATACCAATAATTTTTCCCATTTTAATTTCCTCCGTTTATATAGGTGTTTTTTTAATAAGCTAATTTAGTTTGCGGTTTTAACCATTGCGAAACGAATTATCCGCGAGCCCTTTTTGTAGCCCTTTTGGAATACCTCGACGATTTCGTTTTCGCCAAAGCTTTCGTCGTCAATATGCATTACCGCGTTGTGTAAATTGGGGTCGAATTTGTCGCCGGGCTTGCCGACCTCTTCAATGCCGAGCTTTGAAAACGTCGCTTCAACCGACTTCGCTATCATAACGAGGCCCTCTTTGACCTTTTCGGCATCGTCATAAAATGCCGCTCTTTCGAGGTTGTCTATTATGGCGAGAAAATCCGACACGGTGTCCGCCATAGCCACCTCGTAGGTAGCGTCCTTTTCCTCACGTGAGCGACGTCTGAAATTATCGTATTCCGCCGCCATTCTGAGATATTTGTCGTCCTTTTCGGCAAGAGATGCCGTAAGCGTGTCAATTTTTTCGAGAAGCTCTGCGCGCTCCGCATCCTTTTTTGACTTCTTTTCCTTCTTCGTTTCGGGGGCTTCTGCCGCCACTTCTTCGGTCTTAATTTCTTCCATTACTTAAAAGATACCTTTCTTGCCGTCTGTCAGCATTCTTTCTTCTTCGCTGAATATTCTGTCAATTCCCGAGGCGAGCTGGTTTATCATTCCGATAACCTTTGAGTAGTTCATTCGCTTCGGACCGATAACTCCTACCGCAACCCGTTTTCCGCCGACGTTGACGTTTTTGAAAATCAAGGTCGTGTTGCTCATTGCATCCGAGTCGTTTTCTGTACCGATATATACGTTTATCCCCTCGTCGTTTGTCGTGTGAGAGGAGATTACGTCAAGGAGCTTATCCTTTTCTTCAAGCACTCCGAGAAGGTTGCGAAGCTTCTTCGTGTCGGAGTATTCGGGGTAGTCAAGAAGCTTGTTTATTCCGTCAAGCTTTATGTCCGCCGTGTCAAGCTCGTTCAAGGTCTCGTAAATTACCTTGACCGCCGTGTGCACCATAGCGCCGGCAGAGCCCATAAGAGCTTCAAGCCTTACGATAACCGGCATGCCGATATTCTCGCTCGCAATCTTGATGCCGCACTCGCGAGCGACGGGGATGAGCTTTTTATAGAAATTGAGGTTGTAGTCAAAAAGGATCTCGGGATTGCCCTCGAGGGAGTAGTCGAGATGGGTGCAGGGATGAACGACGATCATCGGCGCGCCGAGATAAGCGGCGTTTTTGATGCCCTGAACGATCTCCTCAAAACGCTTTGCGGACTTTTCCTCGTCGTCCTTGTAGCTCGATGGGAAGGGCGCGTGCGCCTGGCAGATCGCAATTCCGCGCGACTTTGCATACTCGCCAAGCTCGCGGTAAAACTCCGCATCGTGCTCGGTGGTGCAGTATTCTGCTACGTCGTTGTTGAAATCGATGCCCTCGAATCCCGCCTTTGCGAGGATGTCGAACATATTTTTGATACCGTAGGTATCGTGAAGTCGGATCATATTTGCGGAAAGTAACATCGGATTATCTCCTTATATATTAATGTAATTTAATTATATCACACTCGCCTTGAAGTGTCAAGACTTTTATTTCAAAACGCCATTCTTGCCCATCCCTCAGCAGAGATCGGTTCTACCTCCCGTTTTTGTATTTTTCGCTTTAATTATAGCACACAAGAAAGGTAAAAACAATAGTTCGAGAGAAATTTCGCGACTATACTCATATAATAATCACCCCGCCCGGACTGAGCGAGGTGATGAATATTATTTTTTCTTACCGTCTTTGGACGATTTTATGCCGATGAAGATCGCTACTCCAAGTATGATCAGCGCAAGGATCAAAAACACCGAGCTGCCCGATATAC
>JAZNCB010000103.1:0-4729 GCA_046156285.1 Eubacteriales bacterium
TTCACGAGCAACGCCGCTTTTGCGGCGGCACTTTGTGCTCGTTGCGATTTTATCGCAACGCTCAGTAGAGCAATCTTCGCTCGCTTAATGACAAATATATTTGCCTTTTTCGCTTCGCTTGATTATCAGCCGACGATTTCTGCTCTAAATGAAGCGAGCCCGCTGCTTTATTTAGGCACAACCCAAAAAGAGCGGAGATACCGTAAAAAACACGGCTTCTTCGCTCTTTTTTCTATTTTCAGGTCAGCTTATTACTGCTTTGCGAGCTTTTCGAGAATTGCCTTGCCCTCGTCGATGATAAGCTCTGCGATACCTGCTTTGTATGCGGAGCTTCTCGCCTCGTAGCCGCCCTCGTCGTATGCGTCTTTTACGGGGAAGTAGCCCTCGGAGCCGTTAGTAAGACAGGTCGGGATAATGAGCTTGTAGCCCTCGGCATCCTTAATGGAAGTACCGATTTTGTTAAAGGGCTCGCCGGGGATACCGAAGAATGCAACGTCACCGATTGAAAGCGCGGTGAACGAGAGAGGGAAGGTAGCGGGGCCGTTTTCAAGGCGTACCATTCTTCCTGCTTCCGCAACGACGGTTGTGAGCATCATTCCCTCAAATGGAATTTCGTCATCCTTGCCTGCCATATGAAGATCGTTTATCTTGTGAGCCTCTATTGCCTCTTCCTTTGTGGGCATATTTGAGGGAACGTTTACGGTTTTCTCGGTGAACTTAATCGAGTCGACGTCTACGTATTCAACCTTGTCGAATATCTGCATAACCGCACCTGCAACAACGCGTCCCATGTGACGAGCGTGGCCGTAGCCGCGCGCTACGTCGTCAAAGTCCATAAAGAGATCGTTGAGGTAGCCCTTTGTCGGGTGAACGTTTACGTGGTTTACGTCGCCCTGCGCTCCGTTGAAGAATACGCAGTTAACGTTATCAATAGCCTTTTCAACCGCTCTGCAAAGGAAACCGGGCCAGTCAGCAGAGATAAGGTTTCCGCCAACGACGTCAGGGTGGTTTGCATAGTTAACGAGAACAACACTTGTATCGCCCTCGCGGTCAAATCTTACAACGCTGACTCTCTCGTCAAGCTCACCAACGGGAGCTACGATATCGGGGTTGTTAACACCGGGGTTGGTCTTAACACTTCCGTCTTTCATACGGAAACGGCGGATAAATGCAATGCCTGACGCCTTGCCGACGCCGTAGCCCATCTTTGCATCTTTGAGGTCTTCAAGCGCTGATTTTGCAACGTCAACGAGACGTCTTTTTACAAAGGTCTGGTACTCGAGGATAAGGTTTACACCCTCTTCGTCCTCGGGAGGAAGAATGCCCTCTCCCTCGGGGTCAACGTAGGGAGCTGTGTGAGTGTGCTGGCAGTGAATGTATATTGCCGAGCGGGGAAGTCCGGTTGCCTCTGCGACGGCATCACGGTACATATTGCATACGTAGGTTCTTATCTGCAAAAGGTCAAGAGAGATAAGAAGCACCTTGGTGTCTCCGTGCGATACCGCAACTGCGTTGGCGGTAAGATTATCGAGCACACCGCCCGTCTTTCTATGTATGAAATAACCTGCAAGCTCGATATCTCTCATAGGAGTAATGTCTGCTCTTGCAAAGCCTACCTTTAACTGTTTTTCCATTTTGTTATTCCTTCCTTTTTATCATTTTTATCTTTTTTATTGATTTTCAAATTTTCAAGGCTGATTTGAGATATAATAACCGCCACGAAAACGACGGCACAGCCGAGATATTCCCGCAAGGATAGTCTCTCCGAGAGAAAAATTGCAGAGCCGATAACTCCAAAAACCGATTCGAGCGACAAAATAAGCGACGAAGCGGCGGGGTTCGTACCTCTTTGACCGATAATTTGAAGCGTGTAGGCAATACCGCTTGACCCGATACCGAGAAACAATAGCGGCAAAATCGAGCGTCCTATTTCAGAGAATTCTATCGGCGCTTCGAAAATGAGAGCTAAAACAAGGTTGACAACCGTTGCAACCGCAAACTGCACAAGCGACATTCGAACACCGTTTGAGCTTGGCGAAAATTTATCTATTGTAAGAATATGAATAGGAAAAATAAGAGCGCAGACAAGCACGAGAAAATCAGGCGTCTCGATAGTGAAGCTTTTTGTAATGCAGAGCAGGTAAAAGCCCACAACCGCAACAGGCATACTTATCCATACGTTTATCGGTGCTCTTTTCTTCAAAGCGAGCGCGTAAATCGGAACGAGCACAACGTAGAGCGCAGTGATAAACGCGCTTTTGCCCGCATCAGCTCCGGAATTTATGCCGAGCTGCTGAAAAAAGCTCGCAAGAGCTAATATAGCGCCGCATATACTTCCGCCGATAATCTCGACACGGGTGAGGTCTATTATCCTTTTGCCGCCGAAAAGCCGCCTTTCTGAGCCCGAAAGCTTATCGAGCAAAATAACGACAAAAACAAGAAATACGGTTGCAAACAAGCTTCTTGTTGCACCGAGCGTAAACGGCTTGACACCTCCCGCTTTTTCCTGAGCGGAAAAGGCAAATCCCCATATCATTGCCGCCAAAATCAGCAAAAGGGGTGAAACAAATTTAGTAATTCTTTTCATTTTCAACACTACTTTATTTTTATAGCAACCTTATTTTATCACGAGGCAATTTTTTTGTCAATACGCTTTAGGCTTTTTGAAACAAAAAAGAGAAATCTCTTTTACACGGTGGGCGCAACGTCTGCGTTTTTGATTATGGAAATGCCGTTGTAAACACTCTCAAAGCAGTCGTCGTTTGTTGGGGTATCAAGGCGGACGCCGAGTATTTTTATATAGCGCAAAAAGTCGTATTCGTAGGTCGAAAGCGCTCTTCCGAGCGCGTTGTTCGTCTGTGCGGCAATGAGAGGATCGTCACCGTCAAAGCCGACGATTATTAGGGTGTGGTAATAACCCTCCCCCTCTTTTCCGAGCTGAATTACGTCGCCTACCTCAACCTCGTCAGCCGTCGCTTCCTTTCCAAACGGACCAACGTCCTGATTTGTCGTGATGAAGTTGTAAAAATAGTCAACACCCGTCCACGCGGGAGCGCGCTCGTCGAGCGAAATATAATACCAGCCAAACGTTTTTTTGTAATTCATTTTGCATGAGCCCGCATAGATGCATTGCGAGACGAAATTCGTGCAGTTTCCTCCAATCCCCGCAAAATTTCCAAATACGGGATTTTGGGAAAAGGCGTATCGGTTTGCATAGAGCAGGGCATTTTCTCTGATATACGGTTTTATGACAAGCATAGCTTTTTCCTTTCGGGAGTTATTTCGTGTGAGATATTAAACAGTGTATTAAAAAAAATAGATTTTGTGAAAAATTTCTATTGTAATCTTTTAAGTTATGTTGTATAATATTGTCTGTAAACGAAAAAGTTTGAAAAATTCAGGAGGAATTAACAATATGGATTCCAATGTTAGACCCGAAACTATGGCTCGTATAACTACAAAAGAGCTTGCAGACAAGTTCATTGACGAGCAGGTTGCACTCATAAGAGAGCAGGTCGGTGATAAAAAGGTGCTTTTGGCACTTTCGGGAGGCGTTGACAGCTCGGTTGTTGCCGCTCTTCTTATAAAGGCTATCGGACGTCAGCTCGTCTGCGTTCACGTTAACCACGGACTTATGCGTAAGGGCGAGTCTGAGCAGGTAATTGAGGTTTTCGGCAAGGAGCTTGACGCTAACCTTATTTACGTAGATGCAACCGACAGATTTCTTGACCTTCTTGCAGGCGTTTGTGAGCCCGAGAAGAAGAGAAAGATTATCGGCGGAGAATTTATCAAGGTGTTTGACGAGGAAGCAAGAAAGCTCAGCGGAATTTCATTCCTTGCGCAAGGAACGATTTATCCCGACATTCTTGAAAGCCACGGCGTAAAGGCGCACCACAACGTTGGCGGTCTTCCCGAGGATATGCAGTTCGAGCTCGTTGAGCCCGTAAAGCTTCTTTACAAGGACGAGGTAAGAGTAGTTGGTGAGGCGCTCGGTCTTCCTCACGCTATGGTATACCGTCAGCCGTTCCCCGGCCCCGGTCTTGGTGTTCGTTGCCTTGGCGCAATTACCCGTGACAGACTTCACGCTCTTCGTGAGGCAGACGCTATCTTGCGCGAGGAGTTTGATAAGTCAGGTCTTGCAGAAAAGGTTTGGCAGTACTTCATTGCAGTTCCCGATTTCAAGAGCGTTGGTGTCCGCAACGACAAGCGCTACGAGAGCTGGCCTGCAATAATCCGTGCCGTAAATACCAAGGACGCAATGTCGGCAACCATCGAGGAAATCCCCTACGCACTTCTTCACCATATAACCGACAGAATTACCCACGAGGTTGAGGGTATCAACAGAGTTCTTCTCGATTTGACACCGAAGCCTATCGGAACGATAGAGTGGGAATAATAAATTGAGTTTGAGGCTTGTGTATCAAGACCATTTGGTACTTACTGCGGTCCTTTGAAACCGATTTTATACCAATAAAATTTTATCCGACGGCATAGGCGAATGAACTTTTGTCGTCGGATTTCTTTTGCTACGGCAAATTCCGTAAATCTTCAAAAATTCACACGGAGATATTTTATGAAATTCAAACCGAACCCATTGTTGTACGGTGCAGATATGAGCTTTTACAGCAGCTTCAAGCTGGCGGTTACTATGCGTGACACTGTCAATTATGAAGTTCTTTCCCGAGCGGTAGCAACAGCTATGAGCCGATATCCGTACTTTTCCGTATCC
>JAZNCB010000104.1:0-9472 GCA_046156285.1 Eubacteriales bacterium
GATATAATATACTTAGTAATACTGAAAGGAGAAATATTATGGCAAAGAAAATTATCATTACCATTGCCCGTCAATTCGGTAGCGGCGGACGTGAAATCGGCGAACACGTTTCAAGGATTTTGAATATTCCCCTTATTGACAAAGAGCTTATCAAGGATGCCGCATCTACCGGTGAGATAAACGAAGAGGTTATCAAAAAAAATGAGGAAACCGCCTCAAACAGCTTGCTTTACACGCTTGCTATGGGCTCAAACGTTCTCGGTACTACTATGCACTTCGGATACAAGATGCCGATAAACGATAAGCTTTTCTTGCTTCAATCCGAGGCTATTAAGGATTATGCAGCTAAGGGCAGCTGCGTTATTATCGGAAGATGCGCCGACTACGTGCTTCGTGACGAGCCGTCACTTTTCAGAATTTTCGTGTACGGTGACCTCGACCACCGCAAAGAGAGAGTTGCGGAGCGCCACCCTGAGTTAAAATCCTCACAGATTATCGACGTTATCAACAAAACCGACAAGCGCAGAGCCTCTTATTACAACTTCTACACCGGTAATAAGTGGGGCAAATACGACAACTACGATATGGCGATAAATTCATCCACGTTCGGTGTTCTCGAAACCGCTAAAATTATTGCGGCGGCAGTTGAGGAGCTTATAAAAGAATAATCAAAAAAGAGGGCAGCTCAAGTCGGCAAAACTTGAACCGCCCCTTTAATTTTTAATTAAAAGTTTGTGGGATATTTACCCGTAGCCTTGAAGCCACGGAACGCCTCTACTACTGCCGCTTTATCTTCCTTGTAGGTTACGCCGTACCACTTGTCAGCGCTGTCAAGAACCTTGACGTCTGCCTTGCCCTCTGTGATGAGGTCGGATACGAGTGTAGGAAGAAGATATTCGCACTTTTCGGGATTCTTCGGAAGATTTTCAGAAAGGAATTTCGGGAAACGGTTTTTGCACTCGATAAGATACTCGGGTGTAAGTCCCCAAAGGTTCATAGATACGAGAGTTTCGGGGTCGAGCGGATAGTCAACGTCGTTTTCGGTATAGTATATTGCTCCGTCCTTTGTGCCTATCTTCGTGCGCTCGACTATTGAGGTGAGCATTCCGTTCTCGTCAGATGAGCAAACACCGCGGGATACAGTTCCCTGCTCGGTTACGGTATTCTTTATACGGTAGCCAACCATTGCGTAATGGCACTCACCGTCGTCCTTCAAGTTTTTGAGGAAGTTATAAATCTTTACGAATGCGTCTCTGCCGTAGTAGTCGTCAGCATTAATTACCGCAAAGGGTGCGTCAACAGTACCAAGGCAGCAAAGAAGCGCGTGAGCAGTTCCCCAAGGCTTACGTCTGCCCTCCGGTATTGAGAAGCCCTCGGGAAGCTTATCAAGCTCCTGATAAACGTATTTTACGTTGATATCCTTGCCGACAAGGTGCTTATCCATTACCTCACGGAAGTCGTTTTCAATTTCTTTTTTAATGATAAACGTTACGTCGCGGAAGCCGGCGAGCATTGCATCGTAGATAGAATAATCAATGATGATATGTCCTTCATCGTCAATTTTATCAATCTGTTTAAGTCCGCCGTATCTGCTGCCCATTCCCGCAGCCAAAATAACAAGTTCAGGGTTTTTCATAGTATAATCCTTTCAATATGTATTTCCAAGTATCATTATATACCTTTTTTCCTAAAAAATCAATAGAAAAAAGAACTTGTTTTAGTAAAAGAGCACACGATACTTGAATTTTTTCTTAAAATGATTTATAATAGTGATATCAAAATGCGTGCGAGGGATTATGCGAGAGCTGAAAATCAACAAAAACGACGCAGGGCAAAGGCTTGATAAATTCATTACTAAAACTCTCGATTTGCCCATGAGTCTACTCTACAAATCAATAAGGCTCAAAAAGATTAAGGTCAACAGAAAAAGAGCCGAGGCAAGCACCGTTCTTTGCGAGGGTGACACCATTCAGTGCTTCCTTGCCGAGAGCTTCTTTGAAGCCCGCGACGATAGGAGCGCAGAATACGAAAGCATTAAGCCAAGCCTCGATATTATTTACGAGGACGAAAACATAATGCTTCTCAACAAGCGCCCCGGAGTTTCGGTCCACGAGGACGAGCACACGAAAACGAATACCCTTATCACGCATATTATAGCATACCTTTACCAAAAGGGCGAGTATAATCCCGGGGACGAGCAGAGCTTTACTCCCGCACTCTGCAACAGAATTGACAGAAACACAGGTGGAATAGTTATTGCCGCGAAGTGCGCTGAGGCACTTCGCGTTATGAACGAAAAAATAAAAAACCGTGAAATCGACAAGTTTTACCTCGCCGCAATACACGGTATTCCCGAAAAGAGTAAGGACACCCTCACGGGCTATTTATTAAAGGACGAAAAGACAAAAACCGTCAGAGTTTACACAAAAAATCCGCCGCGAGATGCAAAGAGCATTATCACAAAATACTCGGTTATCGCAAAGAAAAACGATACGGCGCTTATCGAGGTTGAATTGCTCACCGGAAGAACGCATCAGATACGCGCTCATATGGCATCGATAGGTCACCCGCTGGTTGGCGACGGAAAATACGGCAAGAATAAGCTTGATCGCGAGCACGGCTACAAGTACCAGGCTCTCTACTCCTACAAGCTTCGCTTCAACTTTAAGGGTGAGCCGACCTCCCTCGATTATCTTAACAAAAAGGAATTCAAAATCGACAAAAGGGATATATATTTTACAGAGGATTACTTCGCGTAATCCTCTTTTTCTAATATTTTGAGATTTCGTTCTACCGTCTTTTTGCCGCGCCAGGAAAATGCTCTCTCGGAAAACTCCTCTTTCGTCATTTTCTCTAACGAGGATAGCGAAATTCCGTACACGGTTTTTTCGAGGAAGAACGGTATCGGACTTATGCGCGGATTTAGGTTATGGGGGCAGCTTTTTTGACACGCATCACAGCCCCAAGCCATACCCGTGCGAAAAATCAGGACTTTTTCCTCTTCGGAAAGCTCCCCCTTTTTCTGCGTAATTTGCGAGAGACACTCTCCGCCGCCTGAAAGCGATTTTGTAGGGCAAGCGAAAATACAAGCACCGCACTCCGAACATTTGACAGCCTCACCGATTTCGCTTTGCGAAAGCTCTTTTGGCGGAATATCGGTGATGATTTCTGCGATAAAGACGTAGCTACCGTATCTTTCGTTAATCAACAGACGGTTTTTGCCGATAATGCCAAGCCCAAGTCTTGCCGCGGTATCGCGCTCGTCTATCGGAGAGTGGTCTGAAAAGCACTTAAAGTGACATTTTTTGTCACCTTTTTCCAAAGCTTTTGCAAGGCGAGCTTCAAGCTCTTTTACGTATAGGTGGTAATCCCTTGACATTGCATATACCGATATATTGGTTGCCTCACCGCTGTAATAGGGAACAAGGAAGACGATAACACTTCTTGGAGTAAAGCCAAGTCTATCTATCATATCCTCGCGCAAAACCCGAACAAAACGGTAGTCCAAGGCGGCGTAATATTCGATTTTTTCGTTCTCAAAAAACTCAGCTAACGCTCTTTTCATCTGTCCTGCTCCTATGCATTTTATAAATATTTTACCATATCGCGCGCGCATTTTCAATATATTTCTTGACTTTTTCCTCGATTTGTTGTATAATAACCTCATACATTTTATAAAGCTTTACGAAAGTGAGATTTTATTATGAGCTTAAATGACGGCGGTCTTATTAAATATCTTGGTGACACAGGTTCGGGTAATATTCAACTCTGGTACGTCCTTTTCACCTTGGCTATAATAGTTAGCGCCTATCTTCTCGGTAGCATCAACTCCTCTATCGTAATATCGAGAGTTATATACCGTGACGACATTCGCACGCACGGAAGCGGAAACGCGGGTCTTACTAATATGCTTCGTACCTTTGGTAAAGGCGCTGCTCTTATGACGCTTCTCGGCGACCTTGCTAAGACCACGGTTTCGATACTCATTTCCGCCGTATTCTTCGGCTTTAACTATGCTGCCGGTGTCAGTACCGGTGTCGGAATGTGCTACGTTGCGGCGCTTTTCACCGTTATGGGCCATATAGCTCCCGTATACTACAAATTCAAGGGCGGTAAGGGTGTTCTCACTACCGCGGTTTCTGCGGCTATACTCTGCCCTGTGCCCTTTGCAATTCTTATTACTATGTTTATTATCATAGTTGCAATATCGAAGTACGTTTCACTCGGCTCGGTTATTGCGGCGATATTCTTCCCCGTCGTTTTGCACGCATATTTCTCATTCCGTTTTAATCTCGAAAAATCTCTTCCCGGTCTTGCGGCTCTCTCGACAATACTCATTGCTATCGTAATCGTGTACTGCCACAGAGAAAACCTCAAAAGAATTTCGGAAAGAACCGAGAGAAAGCTCTCATTCAAGAAAAAAGACGTTGAAGTGAAAAAGAATGACGAAGCAGAAGAGTGATTTTTTAAGTCTTGCGCTTCTTGCTTTCAAAAAAGAAGCCTTGAAAAAGCTCGTGTTTTCACAGAAAACGGAGGGCGATATTAGCAAGGTTTCAGCAAGACTCTGCTCCCACAGAAAAGACAGAATTTTAGCGCTCGAATTTTCAATGCCGGGAAACACGGTATCTCAAAGGAATATAAAGGAAGAGGAAATTTTCTCCGCCCTTTCCGAGATTATCGAAAAATACAGACAAGCTAACCTGATTACGACACTTGGAGATGCTGAATATAAAATTTCGAAGAGTGGAAAAGAGGTTTTGCTCGGTGCTGATGCCCTACTCCGCAAGCTTTCGGGAGAAAAGCCGAATTTTGTGAGCGCCATTGAAGAGCTTGACAAAAGGAAAAACTATATTCTCTCGGGTGACGAGGATTTTCTCATAACTCTTGGAATTTCGGACAAGACGGGCCGTGTCCACGATAAAAAGCAGGGCAAATTCCGTCAGATAAACCGTTTTCTTGAACATATTGAGGATATTTACGATAAGCTGCCAAAGGACAAAAAGCTTATAATTTACGACCTATGCTGCGGAAAAAGCTATCTAAGCTTTGCGGTATATTATTATCTTACGAAGAAAAAGCAACGAGAGGTTTCTCTTCTCGGAATAGATCTCAAACGTGACGTTATCGACTGGTGTTCTTCTCTTGCAAGGGAGCTTGCCTACGACGGTATGACCTTTGTCTATGACGATATCAGAAACACTCCCAAGGACGTCACACCCGATATGGTAATTTCGCTCCACGCGTGCGATATTGCGACCGATATAGTTATAGATACTGCTATAGCTTTGCGCGCAGGAGTAATTTTGTCAACTCCCTGCTGTCATAGATACTTGAACGATAAAATCAAAGCGAGCGAGCTTTCGTTCGTCACAGATTACCCACACTTGAAAAACAAGCTTTGCGAAGCTATTACCGACGCAATTCGTCTTGCAAGGCTTCGTGCTTTCGGTTATAAGGTTTTTGCACTTGAACTCACTGACCCTGAAAACACACCGAAAAACACTCTTATCCGCGCCGTTTTGAATAAATCCGCAAAAAAAGAGGAGCTTATACTTAACAAGGCAAAATACAAGGAAATTCTAAGCTTTTTGCTCCCCGGGGATAAGGACGGCTATCTTTCTGAAATTAAGTAAATAAAGGTTTACAAAAAAGGCAATGATATTTACAACAAACAGTCCCGGCGAAACCGAGGACGTTGGCAGACTTTTAGCAGAAAAACTTGACACGGCAGGCTACTCCTCCGCATTTATCGCTCTGCGTGGAGAGATGGGTGTTGGCAAAACTGCTTTCACAAGAGGCTTTGCTTCTTACTTTGACATAAGCTCTGTAAAAAGTCCGACCTACACGATAGTTAACGAGTACAGAGGCCGCGCTGACGTATTCCACTTTGATATGTATCGTATTGGAAGCGAGGATGACCTTTACTCCATAGGCTTTGACGATTATATTGAAAGAGCGGGATATTCTATTGCTGAGTGGTCCGAGAATATCGTCGATTATCTGCCGAGCTCGGTCATTTTCGTTACGATTTCGCGCTCACCCGACAGCGCTGATAAAAGAATTATAGAGGTTACAAAAAACGAGGGATATGAAAATATTAGCTTTTGACAGTACGGCAAAGATTGCTTCTGTTGCGGTGCTTGATGACGAGCGGTTGCTCGGTTTATTTAATATTGACAACGGTCTTACTCAAAGCGAGCTTCTTTTGCCAATGGCTGAGGAGCTTCTTGCTTCGCTTAAACTCTCTTTCTCCGATATTGAGCTTTTTGCAGTTTCGGTAGGCCCGGGCTCTTTTACCGGTGTACGAATTGGGGTTTCACTCGTTAAGGGCCTTGCGTTTTCGAAAAATACTCCCTGCGTCGCTGTTTCAACTCTTGAAGCACTTGCGGAAAACCTCTCCCCTATTGATGCGATTTTAGTACCTGCAATGGACGCAAGGCGCTCGCAGGTATATACCGCAATCTTCCGTTCAAAAGACGGCAAGGCAGAAAGAATTACCGAGGATATGGCTATTCCGATTTCAACTCTTGCAAAGATGCTCGACGGATATTCGGACGAGGATATATACGTTTCCGGCGATGGCTACACTCCGACAAAGCTTGGACTTTCAAAGCTTGGCATAAACACGAAAGAGACACCTGCGCTTTTAATCCCCGAAAACGCTTATTCGGTTGGACGCGTTGCATACAGAAAATACAAGGCAGGTGACTTTGTTAAAGACACCGAGCTTTCTCCCATCTATCTGCGACTTCCGCAGGCAGAGCGCGAGCGACTTGAAAAAGAAAATATTGAAAAGAAGGATATATAAAATGGCAAAAAGAAAGATTTATATAGGTGCAGACAGCGCGGGATACTTTCTCAAAGAAGAGATGAAAAAGCATATTGCAGACAAGGGATATGAGGTTGTTGACTGCGGTACTGATTCCGATGCCTCCTGCCACTACCCTATTTTTGCAGAAAAGGTATGCAAAGCGGTACAGGGCGAGCCTCTCACCTCATTTGGAATTTTGATTTGCGGCACCGGTATTGGAATGTCTATGTGCGCTAACAAATACCGCGGTATCAGAGCAGCGCTTTGCTCGGATACGTTCTCGGCAAAGATGACACGTCGTCACAACGATGCAAACGTTCTTTGTATGGGCGCAAGAGTTATCGGCTCTTGTCTTGCGGAGGATATCATCGATATGTTCCTCGAAAACGAGTTTGAGGGCGGTCGCCACAAGACACGTGTTGATATGATGATGGATATAGAAAATATCTGATATTAAAAGTCAGGCGGGGTTCTATGAAAAGAACCCCGCTTTTTTATATTTCTTTGAATTCTATTTTCCTTGAATGTTCTTCTATGTAGCTAAAAAGAGTTGTCGGCACTTCACTGCCAAATTCAAGCAGTCTTGAAAGCTCCGAGGCCCTTGTAAGACACGCTTTTTCATCTACTACGAGATAATATATTCCTCTGTCGTCAAGGTAAATCCGTGGGTCGCTCTCCCTCTCCCAGCCGTTGATTATTTTAACCGCCATAGCAAGAGAATGAAAGCTTTCTATCTTATATATTGCTATCTTTGTGCCGAGCATTGTCACCATATTTGATTTGGATATTGTGCGCTCGGCATTTTTTGATATAAGTCCGAGCTTTGTGACGAAGATTTCGCTGCCGTCTTTCGAGGGGTAATACTGTATGAGCACCTTATCTCCTGCCGCTTCAAATCCGCAGCTTTCTTTTGCTTCGTCAAGTATTTTCCAGAACGAGCGCCTGATTTTAGGATTATCGTAATCTATATTTTCACCGTCGATACCGTATTTTTTCATATCGTCGGAGCTCATCATTATTTTAAGCTTTGATTTGCTTACCACCAAAAACTCCATACCATCACCTCACTATATATATTATACTTTATTTCTTTTCTTTTGACATTAGCAAATAGTATTAAATATGGAATTTTGATACATTTAGCTTTTTCTATTGCTTTTTTCTTCTAATTGTGATAAAATATTTCTCGGTGAGTTCGTGACCATCCTCACCCCGTATTTATACGGCAAAAAAAACAAAACTACGGAGAAAACAAAATGAAGAAAACTTCAACGCTCTATTTGACAAGGGGCGCACTCGTTGCCGCTCTTTACGTCGCTCTAACCTACCTTGCAACCGTACTCGGACTGTCGAGCGGTGTTATTCAGTTCAGATTTTCAGAGGCGCTCTGTATTTTGCCGATATTTATGCCTGAGGCTATTATCGGTCTTACTATCGGTTGCCTCTTTGCAAATCTATTGTCCGGCGCTGTTGTGTGGGATATAATTTTCGGTGCGGTAGCTACATTTATCGGTGCTGTCGGTGCAAGAGCGCTAAGACGTCTTCCAAAGCGCTTTATTTGGATTACCACAATACCGACAATTCTCGCAAACGCGATAATCATTCCTTTCGTTTTGCTTTATGCTTACGGAATTTCGGGCGGTTACTTCTACTTTATGCTCACCGTGTTTATCGGCGAGCTCGTTTGCGCTGGAATTTCAGGTACTGCACTTTACTATGCAATAAACAAGACGGGCTTTTCAAAAAAGCTCTGATCTAAGAGGTCTATAAATGTTAAAATCCTTTCTCTACACACTCACACCTATGCTAAGCATGTTTTCTTTTATGCTCATAGGCTTCGTTCTCAGAAGAAAAAAGATTCTCGCAGACGAGTCGGCAAAGACTATGGCAAAGCTCGTTACCTGGGTCTTTGCTCCTGCATTAAGCTTTGCGACTATGTCGAGGTTTTTCACCGTTAACATTATCACAACGCATATTCAAAACCTTGCAGTAGGTATAGCCTCTCTTACGGTAGCAGTTACGATTGCAATACCGCTCTCCCGCCTTTTTATAAGAAAAAAGTGCTATGACAGAGGTGTTTACCAATACGCTCTCACCTTTGCAAACTCGGGTTACGTTGGCGACCCACTCGTGCTTGCTCTTTTCGGCGAGACTATTCTTTCATATTATAAAATAATTACGCTTCCTTTAAGCATTGCAATTTACACCTGGGGCATTAGCTGCCTTGTACCGACGAAGTCGGAAAAGAAGAGCGATGTTCTGAAAAAGCTTATCAACGCGCCTCTCGTAGGTCTTCTTCTCGGTATGACGGTTGGAATTATCACGGGACTTATAGTTAAAGACGTGCCTGTTGGTTCTACGGCCTACGATGAGTTTTTCCCTGCGTTCTTCACAAAAACCGTGGACACACTCAAATCCTGCATGGGCCCTATGGCAATGCTTCTTGCAGGTGTTACGGTTGCTAAGTATAAATTCACCGATATGTTCAAGGACAAAAAGGTTTATTTCGCAACGGCACTTCGACTTGTCGTTCTCCCCTTGGTAATTATTGCAACCTTATTCGGCTTGAAAACGCTTGCAAACCTCATATTCGGACTGAATATTGACAACACTCCTCTACTGCTCCTCTTCTTTGCCGTGGCGACACCTCTCGGTCTTAAT
>JAZNCB010000105.1:0-3221 GCA_046156285.1 Eubacteriales bacterium
TAAAAAGGAGAGAAAAATAATTGCTATTGTTGCAGGCGTTTTGGGTGTTGCCTTGCTTTCTGTTCTTTTTATAGATTTTCTTATGGGTAGCGCAGGCTGGATAAGATACTGAAGACGAAAAAACAAGGCAAAACAGAAGTCCTTTGCCCTTGTAAAAAAACTATTTATGATATAATAATTAAAAAAAGGTGGTGAGATAATGAAATATTGCTATGAGTCAAGGTCTGACGCACAAAACTATCATTATGCAAATCACCGAACAGGACCGTTCGTTGCGCTTCATTTTCACTCTGCCTATGAGATGGTTATGGTAAAGCGCGGACGCATGCTCGCTGTGGTAAACGGTGAGGAATTTACAGTCGGGGCGGGAGAGGGCTGTTTTGTTGATAGCTTCTCGCTCCACTCCTATTCCGAGCTTCTTCTCGATACCGAGGTGTATTCATTCGTTGGTAGCAGCGTGGATCTTGATACTGCTTTTTCCGAGATAGGCGGTGTTCCGCCGGTCAAGTTCAGATTTAACGATTTCGAGCTTCTTGATAAGATATTCACCTATTACAAAAGCATAGACGTTGCTAAGGGAGTTCTTTTCAGGGGTGCTTTCGAGCTTGTGCTCGCGGTAATTACGAGCGAGAACGGAACGGTTGCAAAGAAAAAAAGCGATAAAACAGCTGACATTTGCGCTATTTTGCGTTACATAAGCGAGCATTTTACAGAAAACATATCCCTCGCCTCTATATCGGCGCATTTTGGATATACTCCGCAATATTTTTCAAAGCTTTTTCACCGTTATATGCGTACAAATCTCACCGAATATATCAACGTCGCGCGTGTCAATTACGCAAAAAAGCTCTTTGACGCAAGGACCGAAAAAAACGTTGCCGAGGTTGCCTTTGAGAGTGGCTTTTCCTCCGTGCCGTCCTTTTACAGAGCATATAAAAAGGTGTTCGGCAAATTGCCAAGAGGTTAATTTTTGAAACAAATTAAAGAACGAACGTGTTTTCATGCGTTCGTTTTTTTGATACAATAAAGATAATAAAACATTTTAAGGAGTTTAATATGGGAAAACAGTTCACCGTCGCTATTTTAGGTTGCGGAAACCGCGGGATTTGCTATACCGAAAATATGCTTGCAGCCCCCGAAAAATATAAAATAGCATCGCTTTGCGACCCTCTGGGAGAGCAGATTGCAAAAATGCACGAGCTTTTCGAAATTTCGGGCACAGTCGACTTTACCGACGTTGGCGAGTTTTTCAGAGAAAAGAGAGCAGACGTGCTTGCTATTTGCTCGCCCGACAGAGAGCACATTTGGCAGGCTATGCGCGGAATGGAGCTTGGCTATGATCTGCTCCTTGAAAAGCCGATAAGCGACGACCGCGAGGAGCTTCTTTCGCTCATCGAGGCACAGAAGAAAACGGGTAGAAAAATCGTGGTTTGCCACGAGCTCCGTTACGGCAAGGGATATCTTAAATGCAAGGAAATTCTCGACTCGGGCAGACTTGGAAATCTCTATGCTATCGATGCCACCGAAAGAGTTGCCTACTGGCATTGGCCTCAGGCTTACGTAAAGGGAGTTGGCGCATCTCTTGAGCTCGGATATCCTGCTATTTTGGCAAAATGCAGTCACGACCTCGACCTTATACAAAGCTATGCGAAAAGCGAGTGCGAGAGCGTGTCCTCGCTTGGCGAGCTCACTTTTTTCAAAAAGGAAAATGCACCCGAGGGCTCGGCGGACAGATGCATTGACTGTAAATATATCAACACCTGCCCGTACAGCGCAAAGAGAGTATACGTTGACGCGTGGCATAAGGAGGGTGAGCCGAGCTTCAGATGGCCGTTCTTCAAGGTGTCTATAAAAGTACCGCACACAGAAGAATCGCTTTACGAGGGAATTAAAACAAGCCCGCAGGGAAGATGCGTTTTCAAGTGCAAGACCGACCTCGTCGATCACCAGATGGTCGAGATGCGCTTCAAAAACGGAGTTTTCGCTTCGCTTAAAATGATGTTTGCCTGGGAAATGGGCAGAAGATATATTTTCTACTGCGATAGAGGCGAGCTTGTAATGGACGAGCGCACGAAAACTATCGAGGTTATGCCTTTCGGAGAAGAGGTTGAGGTTATAAATACAAAATCGCTTCTTGCCAAGGGGCAGAGGGGTCACGGAGGCGGAGATGCTGCACTTATTGAGCGTCTTTATGATGTTCTTTCCGGCGAGAGTGAGGCAACTACAACGGTATCGGAATCTGTTGAATCCCACCTTATCGGAATTGCCGCAGAAAAGTCGCGCAAAAACGGCGGCGAGCGAGTATTCGTCCACAAATAAAATAGAGAAATTGCAAAGGGCTTTGTCAGTGTTTGCCATTGACACAGCCCTTATTTTATAGTATAATATTTCCAATGAAACTTACTTGGAGGGCTTATGAAAACCGTATCGGAAAAGCTTGAAACCAAAATTTTGCACGAATGCGACGTTCTTGTAGTCGGCGGAGGCTTTGCAGGTATTGCGGCGGCGCTTTCTGCGGCTCGTGCAGGCAAAAAAACTATGCTCGTTGAGAAAAGCTATTATCTTGGCGGACTTGGTACTTCGGGACTTGTCACGATATATCTTCCTATCTGCGACGGTATGGGCAGACAGGTTTCCTACGGCATTGCCGAGGAGCTTCTCAAACTCTCGGTCGAGATAGAGTGCAACTGTAGACGAGGTGTCAAAAACTGGCTTCGCGGAGAGGGTACGCATACCGAAAACGATGAGCGATATATGGTTGAATATAACCCTGCGCTCTTTGCGATTTCAGCGGAAAAGCTTCTTCTTTCCGTGGGAGTTAAAATACTCTACGGAGTAAGCCTTGTTTCAGCGGTAACCGAAAATTCGAAAATTACCGCCGCTATCGTAGAGGGCAAGTCGGGCAGATACGGCATTGCGGCAAAAAGCTACGTTGATGCCTCGGGTGATGCCGACCTTGCAGACAGAGCAGGTGCTCCAACAGCAGAATTATTAATGAGCAGTTATAATACAAAAAACGGAACAGAACACACATATCCTACAATCATCATAGGTAAGAACAATCCACCATAATTACCCATCATACCACCATAGAGCATCGCCAATACGCTCATATTACCTGCAATTGAGAATGCCAATTTACATCCACCACCTGCAATCATAAGACGCTGTAATGGCTTATTCGCTTTAACAATAGCAATATATTCGGAAATCTTTGTCTT
>JAZNCB010000106.1:0-22639 GCA_046156285.1 Eubacteriales bacterium
TATACCGAAGGATAAAAGAAACGCACCGTATGAACGTGTTGAGGTGTACGAAAGGGTTCTTCCGATAAAATTCAGGAATTTTGCAGCCTTGCCGTGAAGCAGGTTTTTCGTTCTTATCGTGCCTATTCCGCTTATCTCGTGAGCGGAAAATATTTTTTCGTTAAGCTCCGAAAATCTTGATTGCATATTTTCTCCTTTCCTGACACGTCGGTCATTTTCTTCTCTTTTTCTTCTCTTTTGGTTTCAGAGCCTCTTCAAACTCGGGGTGCAAAAGCAGAAGGTCGGGACGACGCTCCCGCGTTACCTTTACCGCCTCTTCAAGCCTGAAACGCTCTATTTTTTTGTGGTCTCCCGACAAAAGAACCTCGGGGACCTCTCTATCTAAAAAGACACGTGGCTTCGTGTATTGGGGATATTCTAAAATTCCCGATGCGAGAGATTCACCCTCGTAGCACTCGCTCGACGACAAAACTCCGTCCTTCAAGCGAGAAACGGCATCTACGACGATGCAGGCAGGAATTTCTCCGCCCGTAACCACGTAATCGCCTATCGAAATCTCCTCGTCCACGATTTCGTCTATTATTCTCTGGTCAACACCCTCGTAATGACCGCAAAGGAATATAAGGTTGTCGTACTCGGAAAGCTCCTTTGCAACGTCGTGCGAGAACATTCTGCCCTTTGGGGACATATAGATAACTCTTTTTTTGTTTTCCTTTGGAATTTCACAAAGCACGTTCAAATAACAGTCGTAAATCGGCTGACAGGTCATAACCATTCCAACACCGCCTCCGAATGGAGTATCGTCGGTTTTTCTGTGCTTGTCCTTTGAAAAATCGCGTATGTTGTGCGCGTAGACCTCAATAATTCCCGCCTTGTCGGCTCTTCCGATTATGCTCTCACCAAGAACCGTTCTGACCATTTCGGGAAAGAGTGTCATTATGTCAAATCTCATTCTTCTGAAAAGAAACCGGGGATAGGACGTATAAATACGCCGCGCTCGGTATCTATCTCCTTTACAAACTGAGGTATACCGGGGAAGATTACGTCGCCACTGTCGGTTTTTATCGTATAAAGCTTACCCTGAACGCCGTCGTTTACCTCGGAAAGCGTGCCGTACACCCTACCCGTGTCAATATCTATGACCGAAAGACCTATCATATCGGCAATAAGAGCCTGTCCCTTTTTGACGGGTATATCGTCGCGGTGAAGATATAAAATTCTGTTTTTTTGCGCCTGAGCTTCCTCTCGCGTTTTTATATCCGCAAGCGTCATTATAACAAATCCTGCGCCAACCGATGCCGAAAGAACCTGCACCTCCCTATACGAGCCGTCCTTTTCGGCAAGGAAGATACGCTTTTGCTTTGCAAGCACGCTTGGCGAGTCGCACCAGGACTCTACCTTAACTGCTCCACGTACTCCGTGTGCTGAGCACACCTTTCCGCATTCTAAATACTCTTTTTTCATAATATGTATTTTACCATATATAAGCCAAGTTGTCAATCTAAATCGACTTTTTTAGCCTCTATACGCTTTCTTTTGAAGTATTGAGTTAAAATTTCTCTCGTTTCGTTTTCCATAACTCCCGCTACAATTTCGGGTGTATGATTAAGCGGCACTTTCGCAAGGTCAAGAAGCGAGCCGAAAGCGCCGAATCTTACGTCGTGCGTTCCAAACACTACTCTCTCTATTCTTGAATTGATTATTGCACCGGCACACATAACGCAGGGCTCCATAGTTACGTAAAGAGTAGCTCTCGGAAGCCGCCAGCCGCCAAGCACCCGACACGCCTCCTCTATTGCCAAAATCTCTGCGTGATGAGTTGCGCACTTACTCTTCTCGCGAGTGTTATAAGCTCTTGCGATGATTTCTCCGTCTCTCACGATAAGCGCGCCAACCGGCACCTCGTCCTCTGCTTCTGCAAGTCTTGCAAGCTTTATTGCCTCTTGCATATAAAATTCATCTGTTTGCACGACGACCTCCCCGTTTTATAAGCTGCTTGTATCTCTCGCGTTTTCTGTATATAAAAAATAGAGACACAAGAGCCGCTGCGGCCAGTACCGCTATATAGGATACGGTGAATGCAAGACCTGAGTATCTAAGCCAAATCACCGAAATCAAATTGTTTACAAAATGCAAAATTACCGACGGGATTATGCTGTCAAAAATAAGGTCTGCCGCGGCAAATATAACACCCGCGATGAATGCGTATACTATCTGGTGCCAATTTAAGTGCACGAGCGCAAAAATGGTTGCCGAGATGAAAATTGCCGCCTTTTTTGAATAAGGCTTCAAAATTGCGAGAGGAAGATATCTGAAAAAGGCTTCCTCCAAAATTGCCGGGATTAAAGCATTTGTAGCTATAACAACCGCTATATTCCCGCTGACGTTTACCGTGTCGGTCTTAAAAACCAAGTCAGAGAGCCACGAAACGAAAAATATTATCAAGGCTGTCGGAGCGACAAGCGGCACAGTCAGAAAAACCGTCTCGCGCGTTGCCTTTATTTTGAGCGGTGCGTACGGTGCGCGGCCCTGCCTTACCAATGCCAAGGTGACAAAAAACGGCACTAAAAAAGCAAGATAATATAAAGCCTCTCCCAAAGCTCCGCTAAAAAATCCCGAAGCTAAAAACAACGCAAAAAAAGCAGAAAATTGAAGTGCCAGGTATAATAGCGCTTTTTCCATATTATTTCCTTTACTTATATCGTATCTACGAGTGAAAATTTTATTTTGCCTCTGATGACGTCACATTCCTCAACCCTCACGCGTACTCTGTCGCCAAGGCCCAATACAACGTCTCTTGAACGGAGTGTGAGATTTTTCTCGTCAAACATAAACATATACGGCAACTCTCCGATAGGTACAAGTCCCTCGCAGGTGTTTTCAAGCTCTGCAAAAAATCCAAAGGAGGTTACCGAGCTTATTATAGCATCGAACTCTTCTCCTATAAACCTTTCCATATAGAGAACCTTATACAAATTCTCGATTTTTCTCTCCGCCGCAAGTGCGCGGAGCTCTGCTTCGGTTGCCGCCGCAGCCGCTCTTTTGGCATAAGAGGAATACTGCTCCTTGCGCTTATCCTCAAATAAAACCTTGTGTATTATTCTGTGGGTGGCAAGGTCGGAAAGCCGTCTTATCGGAGAGGTAAAATGGCAGTAGGTTGATATTCCAAGACCGAAATGCGCGCTCTTCTCTGCGGAATACTTTGCCTTTGACATTGCGCGAAGCATACTGTACGACACAGGCGTCTTTATACCGCGCTCCTCCGCTTTTCTAAGAAGATTTGAAAAATCGGCAGGCGTCGCCTTTTCGCGCGAAACGTACGTGGTGTCAAACCCGAGATTATGCGCAAAGGTAAGAAACTCAGAAAGCTTCTCGGGCGGTGGGTTATCGTGAATTCGATAAACACAGGGTATGCCTTTTTCGGTAAGAAGCGTTGCTACCGCCTCGTTTGCCGTGAGCATAAACTGCTCTATAAGCTTCTCTGCGTCTCCTCTCTCTCGCTTTATAATATCGCACGGCTCACCGTTTTCGTCAAGGAGAATTTCCGCCTCGCTCGTTTCAAGTTCAAGAGCTCCGCGCTTCTCGCTTTTTTCCTTCAAGATAAGGTAGAGCTCTCTCATTTTCATAAGAGTTGGAATAACCGTCTTGTACTTTTTATTTATATTTTCATCTGCCGTGCCAAGAAAGATTTTGTTAACCTCGCTGTACACTCCTCGCACACGGCTCATAATAACAGTCGGCTCGATTTTTGTTGAAAGAATTTCTCCGTTTTCGGATAGGTTAATTATTGCGCTTAAAGCATATTTTTCCTCACCCGCATTCAAGGAGCACGCTCCGTTTGAGAGCGCCTTAGGAAGCATAGGCACTACCTTGTCGGTAAAATATACGCTCGTGCCTCGTGCCATAGCGGCACGGTCAAGATGAGTTCTTTCTCTCACGTAGTGGGAGACGTCGGCAATATGAACGCCAAGTCGGTATCCTCCGCCCGCAAGCCGCCTTAAAGATACGGCATCGTCAAGGTCCTTTGCACCCTCTCCGTCTATTGTGAATATTGTCTCGTGCGTGCGGTCAACTCTGCTTGTCAGATCTATCGGCAATGAAGCAAAAAATTCCGCCTCAGCAAGCACGTCACGCGAAAACTCTGCCTCGATTTCACATTCTTCGAGAATAGCCTCGTAGTTTGCGGTCTTTGAGTAGGTATCTCCGTAATTTTTAATAACCTCGCACTCTACGGGATAGTATCCTCCACGGTTGATTTTGGCTAAAACCTTGTCACCCTCGCGCGCATCGGCGAGCTCGGTTATCGTAGGGCGAAGCGAAATTTTACTGTCGTCGGGTATTAAAACGTAGCTTGTCTTAAAGCTTTTTCTGTTTCTGTAGCTAACCCGCTCGGACGTCACCGTGCCTACTATGGTTTTTCTGCCGAATTCAACGATTTTTCGAACACGTCCCTCGGTTTTCTCTTCACCGAAGCGGCTCGTGTACTTGTGAAAGACAATTTCTACGAGGTCTCCGTCTATTGCTCCGCCGGTATGATTTTCGGGAATAAAAATATCCCTTTCATACTCGTCTGCAAGCGGTGTAACGAAGCCAAATCCGCTTTTTGAGGAAGAAAAAACTCCTCGAAGCAGGATTTCGTCCTTTCTGTATTTATCGCTTATTCTCCCGCGTCTTCCACTGTCCTGCGAGCTTCTGATTTTGAGCGAGTTGTGACCGACACCGACCTCTTCGACCGCACGAAGAAGCGCCTCCCTCATTTTCTCTTTGGATTTGCGCTTGTGGGTATTTCGTTTTGTGTATTTATCAAACGTTTTTTTATTTCTTTGTTTTTTCATCTTTTTTCCTTAAAGCTTTTTCCATCTTATTATTACCGACTTTCAGAGTAAAAAACAAAAAGGGGTAACTCCTTGCACCGCTTGGGCGCATGGAGGTACGCCCCCAATGCTACTGTCGTATAATTAGTCGAAGATGGGATAGTCAACGAAATCCTGCCAACCGTTAGGGTCACCCATTGTGCTGGAATAATCAGGCTGGATAACGTAAACCACGAGAACCGCAAGAATGAACACAACCGTAACTATCAAGGTCCACTTGCTAAGAAGTCTGCCCGACTGTCTTGCTCTGTCCTTGCCGTAATAGGTTTCCGAACCTCCTGCTATCGTTCCTGAAAGTCCCTCGTCGCTTGTCTTCTGCATAGTAACCGAAGCTACAAGAAACACTGCGGCAACGAGCAAAACTCCGAGAAGTATATATTCGAACATTTGTTTTCCTCCGTAAGTATACTGAGAGCATAAGAGCCCTTATAATTTTATAGTAGTATTTTAACATATTTTTTTGGAAAATGCAATACTTTTTTATAAATTAATAATTTTTTTACTAATTGGGACGGGAAGGGCTTTCAGAGCAAAATTTCAAATTCCGAAATTCCGTCTTTTTCACAAACAAAATCGGCTATTTTAGAAAAAAGCGATACTGACGGCGTGTTTTCGGATTTGATTTGCGCGCGAAGCCTTATAAGTCCTATGCCTTTTGCTATTTCAAAAACTGCATTGAGCGCCTCGGTGGCAAGCCCACGTCTTTGATACTCGGGTAAAATCCTGACGGCAACGTCGCATCTACCCTTGCCGTCAAAGGAATATAGAATTGCCTCGCCGACAAAAGAGCCCTCCGCCCTTATCGCCATTGAAATCGCGGTATGCGACGTGAACTCGCGCCTTGCGTTTTCAAGGAAATATTCGTCATTCGGATTCTCAACGTCGTCGGAATATCTGTAACCCCAATATTTGTTTACATTTTCGTCCTTTGAGAGCCTTGCATAATCGGGAATATCGGCTTCGGTGAGTGCATTTAATTTAACACGCTCCCCGTCAAACGTCGGTATTTCAGTGAGAAAATCACATTCGGTTTTAATTTTTACACGGTAGGTCTCACAGTCGCTTGTATCCGCATCTACGTCCATATGACGAAAGCCTGCGAACGAAGAAAGGGCATAAGCCGGCACGTCAATAAAGACAAGCTCAATCTCTTCAAGCCTTGCGTACTCGTTGATTTTTTCTATTGCCGCGCTTGGCTCGGCATCGTCGGAAATTTCTATCGGATATACGAAAAAATATCTTCCGAAATCGAAAATCCGCAAAAGAACGCATCTGTCCGCAAGTGCAACACCGTATTCGATATCCTCGTCGTCAAGGATAAGACCGTCAATTATTTCAAACATCTCCTCGCGCTCACTTGCTGAAAGTGCGACCGAAAGCTCCTCTTTAATTTTTCCCTTGTTTTCCTCTGTGACAACCTTAAACGAAAGCATATAATTACCTCACTTTACCTACATTTTAGCATAACTGCGAGATTTTTTCAAGGAGATATCCTTCAAAATTTTACAAGGGCAGATTTCTCTGCCCTTGCTCTCGTTTTACTCGCCTGTATAATTGTAGGTTATAGTGTAGCCGCCGGTTTGGGAATTCCAGTAGGCACCTTTTGAAATAGCGTTCCACTCTTCTTTTGTACCGCAATACTTTATGCTTGCAAGGCTGTAGCAAAATGAGAACGCAGATGAGCCGATGCTTGTGACACTGTCGGGTATCGTTATGCTTGCAAGGCTTCTGCAATATGCGAACGCATATTCGCCGATGCTTGTGACACCGTTGCCGATAGTTACTCTTCTAAGGCTGTAGCAATAATAGAACGCAGATGAGCCGATGCTTGTGAGACCGTTGCCAATAGTTACGCTTGTAAGGCTGTCACAACCACGGAACGCATATTCGCCGATGCTTGTGACACTGACGGGGATTGTTATACTTGTAAGGCTTCTGCAATTATAGAACGCATCATAGCCGATGCTGGTGACACCGTTGCCGATAGTTACGCTTGTAAGGCTGTAGCAATCACAGAACGCTCTGTCTCCGATGCTGGTGACACCGTCGGGAATTGTTATGCTTGTAAGGCTGCCGCAATATTCGAACGCATATTCGCCGATGCTTGTGACACTGTCGGGGATTGTTATGCTTTTAAGACTGTCGCAATATGCGAACGCATATTCACCGATGCTTGTGACACTGTCGGGGATTGTTATACTTGTAAGTCTGTCGCAATATGCGAACGCATATTCGCCGATGCTTGTGACACCGTCGGGTATCGTTATACTTGTAAGGCTTTCGCAAGCATAGAACGCATATTCGCCGATGCTTGTGACACTGTCGGGGATTGTTATACTTGTAAGGCTTCTGCAATTAGAGAACGCTCTGTCTCCGATGCTTGTGACACCGTCGGGGATTGTTATGCTTGTAAGGCTTCTACAATTATAGAACACATTTTTGCCGATGCTTGTGACGCTGTCCGGTATCGTTATGCTTGTAAGGCTTCTGCAATTATAGAACACATTTTTGCCGATGCTTGTGACGCTGTCCGGTATTGTTATGCTTGTAAGGCTTGTGCAATTATAGAACGCATCTTCGCCGATGCTGGTGACACTGTCGGGTATCGTTATGCTTGCAAGGCTGTCGCAATTATAGAACGCATATGGGCCAATGCTTGTGACGGTTTTATTATTATATATTCCAATAACTATGTCGGTTTCATTGCACGTGCCAATACCGGTTACGGTATACGTGGTTCCGCCCTCGTTAAGCCGATATTTAAGACCCGGTGTGCTTTCAGAAATATTACAAACGGTACAAGCACCGTTTGATATGCTATGATTTCCTGTTGCAGACAGCTTGACGTAGGTGGTATAATCACAGCGAGAGCAGGTGTTGTAAGCGTTCCAGCCAACCTGTACGCAGTTAGGTGCTTTTGCTTCGTGGTGCTCTATATCGTGTCCGAGAGCTTTTATTACCTCGGTATATGTACCTTGGCATTTCGTGCAAGTATAGGTCATAGCACCATCATTTTCGCAAGTCGCTGCTTTCGTTACAGGGCTTGAATGCATATGCTTTCCTGTTGCAGGCAGCTCGACGTAGGTGGTATAATCACAGCGAGAGCAGGTGTTGTAAGCGTTCCAGCCAACCTGTCCGCAGTTAGGTGCTTTTGCTCCGTGGTGCTCTATATCGTGACCGAGGGCTTTTATTGCCACGGTATCTGTACCTTGGCATTTCGTGCAAGTATAGGTCTTAACACCGTCATTTTCGCAAGTCGCTGCTTTCGTTACAGGGCTTGAATACATATGCTTTCTTGTTGCAGGCAGCTCGACGTAGGTGGTATAATCACAGCGAGAGCAGGTGTTGTAAGCGTTCCAGCCAACCTGTCCGCAGTTAGGTGCTTTTGCTTCGTGGTGCTCTATATCGTGACCGCGAGCTTTTATTGCCTTGGTATATGTACCTTGGCATTTCTTGCAAGTATAGGTCTTAACACCATCATTTTCGCAAGTCGCTGCTTTCGTTACAGAGCTTGAATACGAATGTTTGCATTTGTCAGAGGGATTAATTTTTCCGTCGTCTTTGCCACCGCAAGCAGTCAATGCAAAAAGCAACATAAATATAACGGTTGTCAGAAATAAAAGTTTTTTCATTCATTCTTTCTCCTAAAAATACAAAAGTGCGTCCGCAAAACGGACGCACCTCCAAATTTTGTACTCCGTATTGCTGCCACACAATTTTCTTTAACCAAGGTATAGTAAAGGTCGGAAGTACTAAAAAATGGCATAGTACACCCTTGGTCAAAGAATTGTAAAATTATGTGGCAGATATATTTTAGCACAAAACGGCTTTTGTGTCAATAAAAAAAGTAAAATTATACAAAAAAACCTGCCGCGGCTTAAGCCTCGGCAGGTTTAGTTAGTTTTGCTTTATTGAAATTAATAATTTTCAGCTCTTACTTCAAAATAGCTCTGGGGATGAGCGCATACGGGGCAAACCTCGGGAGCTTTCTTGCCCATTACGAGATGTCCGCAGTTGCGGCACTCCCACATAGTCATTTCAGCCTTTTCAAATACCTTCTGCATCTCTACGTTAGAGAGAAGCTTGCGATATCTTTCCTCGTGGGTTTTCTCGATAGCGGCAACGTCTCTGAACTGCTTTGCAAGAGCTGTAAAGCCCTCTTCCTCCGCTTCCTTAGCGAACGTTGCATACATATCTGTCCACTCGTAGTTTTCTCCCTCTGCCGCTGCAAGAAGGTTGCCTGCGGTATTGCTAAGTCCGCCAAGAGCCTTGAACCAAAGCTTTGCGTGTTCCTTTTCGTTGTCTGCTGTCTTCTGGAATATAGCAGAAATCTGCTCATATCCCTCCTTCTTCGCAACCGATGCGAAGTAAGTATACTTATTTCTTGCCTGAGATTCGCCTGCAAAAGCAGTCATAAGATTTTGCTCGGTTTTTGTGCCTTTAAGATCCATTTTGGGAGTCTCCTTTTGTTTTTTAGAATTTTTTACTTTTTTTTCGCTTTTTATTCACTTTTGCAACTTAGACGTCAAGAGAAACAATATCCTCTGGGCTCTCGCGCTTTACCGCAAGATAGGACTCTCCGTCACGCAGCATAATAACGGGTGGGCGAGGTATTCTGTTGTAGTTTGATGCCATCGAGTAGTTGTAAGCACCCGTTGTAAGACACGCAAGCAGGTCGCCGCGTGCAACACAGCGAGGTATTTTTACGTTTTCTTGAAGTATATCACCGCTCTCACAGCAACGGCCGACAACAGAGCAGAGCTCGGTATCGTCGTATCCCTTGTCGGATACCATAAGCATAGTGTAAGGCGAGCCGTAAAGAGCATATCTCGGGTTGTCTGTCATTCCACCGTCTACCGAAACGTAGGATTTGTAGCCGGGAATTCTCTTTACCGTGCCTACGGTATAAACCGTAACTGCCGCATCGGCAACGATGCTTCTGCCGGGCTCAAAGGAAATCTCAGGAAGTCTTATTCCAAGCTTGTCTGCAAGCTCGTTCATATAAGCTCCAACCTTTTTGATATTTTCCGCTATGTCTATTTCGGGGTGCTCCTCGATATATCTGACACCGAGGCCGCCGCCAATATCAAGCTCATCGGCAAGATATCCGAGCCTGTCGTTTATACTCTTTACAAAATTCAGCATAACCTCTGCCGTGCGAATATAAACGTCGGAATCAAACACCTGCGAGCCTACGTGGCAATGGAAGCCGCGAAGCGACACGTGGGGGAGCGAAAGTGCCACCCGTGTGATTTCTTCGGCTTGTCCGGTTTCTATTGCGGAGCCGAATTTCGAGTCCACCTTTCCCGTTGCTACGGCAGAATAGGTGTGTGGGTCAATTCCGGGAGTAATTCTCAAAAGAACCTTTTTCGTGACACCTCTCGCACCTGCAATACGCTCTATTGCATAAAGCTCCTCGACGTTATCTACGACGAAATATCCGACACCCTTTTCGATAGCAAATCTTATATCGGCATCGGTTTTGTTGTTAGAGTGAAAATATGCAAATTCAAGGGGGAAGCCCGCAGCACTCGCGGTATATATCTCGCCGACCGAGACAACGTCAATTCCCATTCCCTCTTCACGCATTATCTCGTAAAGGCGCTTAAAGGATGCCGCCTTTGATGCGTACATAACCTTTGCATTGCCCGAAAAAGCCTCCCTCACTGCCGAAAGGTAGGTACGGCATCTTTCTCTCACTCTGTTCTCGTCGTATGCGTAAAACGGAGTTCCGTACTTTTCTGCAAGTGAGGAAAGAGAAATATTTGCAAGGCAAAGCTCTCCGCTCTCGTTGCGTGAAAGATTTTCACATATAAATTTTTCCTTTGTCATTAACATACTGTTTTCCAATCGATTATATATTAAAGCATCGTATGGCGAAGCTCGTCATTCGAAAGAGGTGAAAGGTCACGGGGCGCGATGTCAAAAACCGTTTTACAGCCCACGTCCCCTCTCTCGTTAAGCTTCATAACCGCCCTTGCATAAGCAACAAGGACGCTTGCGGTAAACTCGGGGTTTGAATCAAGCTTCAAGCTAAATTCGATAGTATTAACGTTTTCACCGTTAAAGCCCGTGTTTCCGTTTCTTATTACAGAGCCGCCGTGAGGCATACCGCTATGATTTTTGCGAAGCTCTTCAAGCGAGATAAAATTAACGCTCGTTTCATAGTCGGCAAAGTAATTGGGCATAGTTTTGATTTCTCTTTCAACTCTTGCCGCATCTCTGCCGTCCTTCAAAACAACGTAGCACTCGCGACGGTGCTTCTCAGCGGTTGTAAGGCTCGGATTTTCACCTGAACGCACAAGTGTCAGCGCCTCGTCGATGGGAACGGTGTACTGACGCGCGTCAAGCACTCCGTCAATTCTTCTTATTGCATCGGAGTGTCCCTGGCTTATTCCTCTTCCCCAGAACGTATAGCTCTCACCGCACGGCAAAGCCGCCGATGCGTAAAGTCTTGCTATCGAGAAAAGGCCCGGGTCCCAGCCACAAGAAATAAGGGCAGTGTGTCCGTTTTTCCGCGCAATGCTATCGACCTTTTCAAAATGCTCGGGAATTTTTGCGTGAGTATCAAAGCTATCAACAACGTTGAAATGCTCTGCAAGTGCAGGTGTCATCTCGGGAAGGTCGGTAGCGCTTCCTCCGCAAAGAATTAAGACGTCGATTTTGCCCACAAAATCAAGAACACTGTCGGCAGAATATACGGGAACTCCCGTAACCGTCTTAACACTCTCGGGGGCTCGTCTTGTGAACACTGCCAAAAGCTCGGCATCGCTATGATATTTTATAGCGCACTCAACTCCGCGACCAAGATTTCCGTATCCGTAAATTGCTATTTTCATATTATTTTCCTTTTGCTTAGTTTGATGCAAGGGCGGCTTCTTTTTTCTGGGACGCACCCTCAACAATGCTCTTCATATCGTAAAGCGCAGCATCACGGCCTATAATAAACTCCGCCGCTGCGAGAGCTCCCTCAGCAAACAAAGCTCTGCTATGAGCCTCGTGCTTCAAGGTGATAGTCTGGTTTTGCGTTCCGATTATAACCTCGTGCTCACCGACTATATTTCCCATACGGATAGCGTGAACACCGATTTCCTCAAAGGTTCTTTTGCCCTGTCCCTGTCTTCCAAGGTTAACGTAGGCGTCACGACGGACGTCGCAAATAGCATTTGCTATCATAAGAGCCGTTCCGCTCGGTGCATCAAGCTTTCTGTCGTGGTGCTTTTCAATTATCTCTATTTCAGCATCGGGCATTGCCGCCGCCGCATTCTTCGCAAGCTCAACGAGAAGAGCTACGCCAAGCGACATATTAGCCGAGAAAAAGACGGGAATATATTTTGCGGCATCCTTTATTTTCTTTATTTCCTCGTCGGTGTGACCGGTAGTTGCCACAACCGTCGGAATTTTATTTTTCACTGCGAAATCAAGAAGCTCGGGTGCGCAGGAGTGATGAGAAAAGTCAACGATACAGTCTATATCCGCTATCGAAACTATTTCCTTGAAGCTCTTAAC
The DNA here is from genome assembly GCA_046156285.1 of Eubacteriales bacterium. Classification (GTDB taxonomy): domain Bacteria; phylum Bacillota; class Clostridia; order Oscillospirales; family CAG-272; genus UBA1740. Next base: position 12,384 of record JAZNCB010000106.1, read on the forward strand.
GCTGACCGCTGTTTCGCTTCCGTTTGCATTCGGGTCAACACCGACAAGCACGTTTGCTCCGCGGTATCCTGCCTCGGCAAGCGCCAGAACCTCTCTGCCCATATGACCGCAAATTCCATTAAGTAAAATGTTCATATCAGTACCTTGATTAAATAAGATTTTGTTCCTTCATAAGCGAAAGGAGCTTTGCCTTGTTGCCCTCTTCCATAGGAGTAAGGGGCAAACGGAGATAATTCTCGCCGTATCCCATTGCGCTGACCGCCGCCTTTGCAGGTATGGGGTTAACCTCACAGAAGAGCGCATTTACAAGGGGAAGAAGGTCAAGCTGAAGCTTTCTTGCCTCGGCAACACGTCCGTCAAGGAACATCTTGCACATTTCGCTCGTAGCCTTCGGCATAATGTTAGAGAGAACCGAGATAACTCCTATACCGCCAAGCGACATAATGGGAATAATCTGGTCGTCGTTTCCTGAATAAATATCTATCTTATCGCCTGCAAGAGCGGCAATTTCAGCAACCTGGGAGATGTTGCCCGAAGCTTCCTTAATTGCAACGATATTGGGATGCTCAGCAAGCTTTGCTACGCTCGCGGGTGTAAGATTACAGCCTGTACGGCTCGGAACGTTGTAAAGTATGCAGGGCTTTGTAGAAGCGTCTGCTATTGCAGTAAACGAAGCTATCATACCGTTCTGCGTTGCCTTGTTGTAGTAGGGTGTAACGAGAAGCATTGCATCTGCGCCTGCTTCACACGCATACTTTGTAAGCTCTATTGCATAGGCGGTGTCGTTTGAGCCGGTTCCTGCAATTACGGGAACTCTGCCTGCAACCTGCTTTATGCAGAAGTCGATAGCCTCCTTGTGCTCCTCGTCGGTCAAGGTTGAGCCCTCGCCCGTAGTTCCAACCGCAACGATAGCATCTATTCCCTCAGCTATCTGCCATTCGATAAGACGTGCAAACTCCTTGTAATCAATTCCGTCCTTTGTAAGAGGAGTTACGATAGCCGTTGCTGCGCCGATAAAAATTGTGTTTTTCATTGTTCATACCTCGAAAAATTTCGTTATTAAAAATAAAAGAGATAGCCACACAAAAAGCCACCTCAAGCATAAAAAATACGTTTGAATTGATAGCTCTCCGCATTACACGACAACAGAGCAGATATTATCTGAACTGCCAGAAAAGCGTTTGCCACGCGCTCTCTTCGGCACCCATTCCTTTCCCGTACGGCCTTGGCAGCCTTTTTAGTACGGTACTCTTAACGAGGTGCGCCTCTATCCTTAAATTATTTATGATTTATTTTAACACATATATTTTAGAATGTCAATACTAAAATAATAAAAAATTGGGGGCTGGCGCATTTTGGTGAAAGCAAAAATGTCCGAAAAGAAACGAAAAAAGCGCACTTTTTAGTAAATGAACCGAAAGTATTCGGTATTAGGTTGCAAAGAGGGCGGCTCAAATTTTGCATTTTAGCCGCCCTCTTGTCTGTCTTTTATAATTTTGCAAGTGTTTCCATTACGTAATTGCCGAAGTCCTCGCAGGTTGCTCCGTCTGCTCTTCCCGTAATAGTGAGCTTCTTTTCTTCAAAGGAGCATATATCAAGCGCGCGTTCAAGCTTGTCTGCACGGTCCTGATATCCGATATGAGAAAGAAGCATTACAACCGCGCGAAGCATTGAGCAGGGGTCTGCGTACTTTGCTCTGCCCTCGCGTACCATTCTCGGAGCTGAGCCGTGAATAGCCTCGAACATTGCGTATTTCTTACCGATATTAGCACAGCCGGCAGTACCCACACCGCCCTGGAACTCCGCCGCCTCGTCGGAAATAATATCACCGTAGAGGTTAGGAAGAAGAAGCACCTTGAAGTCACGACGGCGCTTTTTGTCAACGAGCTTTGCCGTCATAATGTCGGCATACCACTCGTCAGTTGTGATTTCAGGGTAGAGGTCTGCGACCTTGTGGCAGTCTTCAAGGAAGTTACCGTCTGTGGTCTTGATAACGTTTGCCTTGGTAACGAGAGAAACTCTGTCAAGACCGTTCTTTCTTGCATAGTCATAAGCAAGGCGGGCAATTCTGTCGCTTCCCTGCTTTGTGGTAATGGTAAAGTCAACTGCAAGGTCATCGGTAACGTTAAAGCCCGAAGAGCCAACCGCATAACCGCCCTCTGTATTCTCACGGAATATAGTCCAGTTAATTCCCTCCTCGGGAACTTTTACGGGACGAATGTTTGCAAAAAGGTCGGGCGCCTTTCTCATAGCAACGTTTGCCGACTCGATATTAGGCATTCCGTCGCCCTTTTGAGGAGTTGTTGTGGGTCCCTTCAAAATAACGTCGCAGGCTTTAAGCTCTGCCATAACGTCGTCGGGAATAGCCTTGCCTACCGCTATTCTGTTTTCGATGGTCAAGCCGTCGATGGTTGTAAACTCAACTTTACCCGATTCTACGAGGTCGGAAAGCATAAACTCGAGCACACGTCTCGCCTCATTCGAGATAATCGGTCCTATTCCGTCACCGCCGCAGATACCTATTTTAATTGTTTTAAGCGCGCTGTAATCGGTGAAATCACCCTGAGACTTCATATCCTCAACGCGAAGAAGCTGCTTTTCAAGAATTTTTCTGAATTTGGCACAAGCCTCGTCAAGATTTATTTCGTAGTTTTCCATTTTCGTATCTTCCTTTTATGCCTTTGATTTTGTGTAATTAAGTGTTCCGCCTGCGAGCAAGATTTCACGCTGACGTGGTGTAAAATCGAGTTTAAGCTCTACCCGTGCGCCGTTTTTGCGGTTTACGAGAATTGCCTTGTCGCTATTTTTGATAGCTTCCTTGAAGCCCTCGATATAAAGCGCGTCGCCCTCACCGAGCTTGTCGTAATCAGCTTCGTTTGCAAGTGTCATCGGTACGATGCCGAAGTTTATAAGGTTTGCTATATGAATTCTTGCAAAGCTCTTTGCAATTACCGCCTTTATTCCAAGATAAAGCGGAACGAGAGCCGCGTGCCCACGTGACGAGCCCTGACCGTAGTTTGCTCCGCCGAGGATCACTCCGCCGCCCATAGCCTTTGCGCGCTCAGGAAAATCCTTGTCGCATACGGTAAAGCAGAATTCGGAGAGCTTCGGAACGTTTGAACGGTAGGGGAGAACCTTTGTTCCGGCAGGCATTATGTGGTCGGTTGTTATATTGTCGCCAACTTTAAGAATAAGGCTCGTTTCAAGATTTTCATCGGGAGCCTTGCCCTGCGGAATAGGTTTGATATTAGGTCCGCGCTCTACCTCGACTGCGGGAGCTTCTTCGGGTGTAGCGGGCATTTCAATAAGGTTATCGTTTACGACGAATACGTCGGGAATTTTAATATCGGGCGCTTTGCCAAGGGTTGTGGGGTCTGTAAAGACACCTGCAATAGCGGAAGCCGCCGCGGTTTCGGGGGAAACGAGATACACCTCGGCATCAGCAGTACCGCTTCTCGCAAGGAAGTTTCTGTTGAACGTACGAAGGCTCACACCTGCGGACTTTGGAGAAAATCCCATTCCGATACAAGGACCGCAAGCACATTCAAGAATTCTTGCACCTGCTGAAATAAGGTCTGCAAGCGCACCGCACTCTGCGAGCATGGTATAAACCTGCTTTGAGCCGGGAGAAATTGAAAGGCTGACGTCCGGATGAACGGTTTTTCCTTTCAGCATTGCGGCAACGGTAAGCATATCAAGCATTGAGGAGTTGGTGCAAGAGCCGATACATACCTGATTGATTTTCATACCCGAAAGATTTGACACGGGCTTGACGTTATCAGGGCTATGAGGACAAGCCGCAAGGGGTACGAGCTTATCGAGGTCTATCGTGTATTCAGCATCGTAGGTCGCGCCCTCGTCTGCGTCGATAGGAGTGTAAACGTCCTCTCTGCCCTCTGCCAAAAGGAACGCACGGGTTACCTCGTCTGACGGGAAAATAGAGGTCGTAGCGCCAAGCTCAGCACCCATGTTCGTGATGGTTGCACGCTGGGGCACGGAAAGGTTCTTTATTCCCTCTCCACCGTATTCAACGATAGCTCCGACACCGCCCTTTACTCCGAGCATACGCAAAACTTCAAGGATTATATCCTTTGCGCCTACGTAATCGGGAAGCTTGCCGACAAGGTTTATATGAATGATTTTCGGCATTGTTATATAATACGTACCGCCTCCCATTGCTACCGCAACGTCAAGACCTCCTGCTCCCATACCAAGCATTCCTATACCGCCTGCCGTCGGGGTATGGCTATCCGAGCCGATGAGAGTTTTGCCCGGCACACCAAATCTTTCAAGGTGAACCTGGTGACAAATACCGTTTCCGGGACGTGAGAAACGAATTCCGTGTTTTTTCGTTACTGTCTGAATATATCTGTGGTCGTCGGCGTTTTCAAAGCCTGCTTGAAGAGTGTTGTGGTCTATGTACGCTACCGAAAGCTCGGTTTTTACTCTCTCACAGCCCATAGCCTCGAATTGAAGATACGCCATAGTGCCTGTCGCATCCTGTGTCAGGGTTTGGTCAATTCGAAGTCCGATTTCACTGCCTTTAACCACCTCGCCTGAAACAAGGTGGTTTTTTATAATTTTCTGTGCTATTGTGTATGCCATTTTCTTTTCTCCGTTTTATTTATACACTGTGAGCATATTGTCAAGCGCTCTTTGTATGTGAAGCGAGGTGAGCTCATCTGCGCGCTCTGCTTCACCGTTTTTAATTGCTTCAAGAATTTCCTTGTGCTCGGCTACCGTATTAAAAAGTCTGCCCGGTACGTCGAGCGAGCGCTTTCTGTACGCCTTTATCTTTTTATGAAGCTCTGAGAGTGTCATCGAAAGAAATCTTGAACCCGATGCCTTGTATATTATACTGTGAAACACGGTATCAAGCTCCTTTATATGCTCTGTATCGTTTTTGTTTACGTAAAACTCGGCAAGGTCTACCGCCTCTTCAAGCTCCTTTATTTCGCTTTCCGAAATGCGCTTTGCCGCAAGTGATGAGGCGAGACCTTCAAGTCTTTCTCTTATATTATAGATATCGATAAGGTCAGAGGTGTTGATTCCTATTACGGTCGCACCCTTGTTCGCTCTGATTTCTACAAGTCCTTCCTCGGAAAGTCTGTGTAAAGCACTCCTGAGCGGTGTACGGCTGACGCCAAGTCTCTTGGCAAGCGCTACCTCGCCAAGCGCTGTACCTCTTGGAAGCTCACCCGTCAATATTTCCTCTTCTATTTTCGAGAAGACCATTTGTTCAAGCGACGGTGATTTGTTATCAACTATCATTTTTCAGATCCTCACTCAAAGATTATTTGAAACCGATCTTACTATTGCGAAAAGCTCATCGTCACCCATAAGGGTTGTTCTGCCATCAGCATACTCTCTGTCGATTTCCGCCTTCGTTTTTACTACTACGTCGTCCTGCTTTGTAACTGCGTTATCGCCTTTAAGGTTAAAGTGCTTGTTGATCCAATAAGCAATTCCTGCAAGTCCCGAGGTGTTCGAAATCGCTACCTCTGCGGGACGGTTAAGAATTTTCTCGGTGTCGAATATGTTATATATTTCAGCATCCTTCATAAGACCGTCTGCGTGAATGCCTGCGCGCGTTACGTTGAAATTGTCACCGACAAAGGGTGTCATCGGGGGAATGGTGTATCCCATTTCCGTCTTGAAGTAATCTGCAATTTCGCTTATAACCGTTGTGTCCATTCCGTCAAGGCTGCCGCGGAGCGAAGCATATTCCATAACCATAGCTTCGAGCGGAACGTTTCCGGTTCTTTCACCGATACCGAGAAGCGAGCAGTTAATACCCGAAGCTCCGTAGAGCCATGCGGAAACTGCGTTTGCAACGCCCTTATAGAAATCGTTGTGTCCGTGCCATTCAAGCATATCGGACGATACGTTTGCATAGTGGTGAAGACCGTAAACTATACCCGGAACGCTTCGCGGAAGTGCAACGCCGGGGTAAGAAACTCCGTAGCCCATTGTGTCGCACATACGGATTTTTACCGGTATTCTCGCCTCCTTTGAAAGCTCGTTGAGCTCGTGTACGAAAGGAACTACGAAACCGTAGAAATCCGCTCTCGTTATATCTTCAAGGTGGCATCTTGGACGTATGCCTGCGCTGAACGCATTTTTTACAACTCCGAGATAATGGTCGAGAGCCTCGCGTCTTGAAAGACCGAGCTTCTTAAATATATGGTAGTCGGAGCATGATACCAGAATACCCGTTTCCTTAATGCCTATATCGGCAACGAGATTAAAGTCTTCCTTTTTTGCTCTTATCCAGGTCGTAATTTCGGGGAACTTATAGCCAAGGTCCATACATTTGAGAAGTGCTTCTCTATCCTTTTTAGTATAGACGAAAAATTCGGACTGACGGATAATTCCCTTTGGTCCGCCAAGGCGATTAAGCATTTTGTAAAGGTCTACTATCTGCTTTACCGTATACGGCGCTCTCGACTGCTGACCGTCACGGAAGGTAGTGTCGGTAATCCATATTTCCTCAGGCATATCAAGAGGAACGTGTCTATGGTTGAATGCAACCTTAGGAATTTCATCATAAGGAAAAATGTCGCGGTAGAGGTTGGGCTCGTCAACGTCTTGGAGCGAGTACTTGTACTGCGACTGCTCAATAAGGTTCGAATTTGGGTTCTTAAAAATCATACTTGTCTCTTCCTTTCGCCAAATGTATGCTTGTATACAATTTGAATTGTATACATTATATATTATATTACGCGTTAAGTCAAGCGGATTTTAATATGTTTTTGTTCTTTTTGAAAAACAACAGGTCTTGTGCATTCGGGCACAAGCGAAAATGACGAAAAGGATAATAACAGAGCCCGAAATCAATAAACGGGCTAAAACAAGTGTTATTAGGTTGAATTTCTGCGTATTGCTCCATTAAACCATCGACATTTTCTGTCTCCCCTTTGCCCTCCCGACGCACATATGTACGCCTTTTTCGCTCCAAAGCCCCCTATCCCCTGAACAATATAAGAGGGTAGCTCAAAAGCTGAGCTACCCTCTTTGCAAAACTTACTACACTTATATTATTTCCTTCACGTTATATCCTGCGCCCGTAATCTTCTCGCGAAGAACACTGTCCGAAACCTCGCCTGAAAGCGTAACCTTTGCGCTGCCGGATTTGTGACTTACCTCTGCCGAAAGAACACCCGAAATTCCAAGCAAAATCTCTCTTACGCGTGCCTCGCAATGCGGACACATCATTCCCTCTACCAAAATTGTTTTTACCATTTCTTTATCTCCCTTCACGGTGTAATTATTTGTTTTATCATATTTTTTGAAATTCAGCCTTATTGAATTTGAAACTACTGAAAAGCTTGAAAGGCTCATAGCAAGCGCCGCGAGCATAGGAGGAAGCGACCAACCGAAAAGACCAATGAAAGCTCCTGCGGCAAGCGGTATAAGAACCGTATTATATACGAATGCAAAGAAAAGATTTTCACGAATGTTTTTAAGAGCCGCCCGTCCGATATTTATAGCGGTTACTACCGAGAACACCGACGATCCGACCAAAACGACGTCAGCCGAGTCAATAGCAATGTCGACTCCTCGTCCCACCGCAACTCCGACGTCAGCACGTGTAAGGGCGGGCGCATCATTTATTCCGTCGCCAACCATAACGGTTACCGCCTCTTCGAAAGTGAGCGGATAGCCGCTTCCTTTTCTCCCGGCATTGCCTCTGCAATAACTCGGTCAATACCGAGTGCTCTTGCAACAAAGTCTGCCGTTCGTTTGTTGTCGCCCGTAATCATTGCAGTAGAAATTCCCATTTTGCCAAGCTCGTCTATTGCAAGCCTCGCATCGTCACGTATTGTGTCTGCAATTCCGATAGCACCGATAATTGAGCTTTCGCTTGCGATGAAGATAGGAGTTTTTCCCTCGTCGGAAAGTTTACCGTACACGTCGACTATCTCTGCTATGGGTTTAATCTTTGACGATATATATTTGAAGCTGCCGATATAATAACCGACGCCTGCCGTTATACCGAAAACACCGCTGCCGGATTTAGTCTCGAAGCTTTCGCATTCAAGAATTGGAAGACCCTCTTTTTCCGCATATTCGACAACCGCCCTCGCAAGCGGGTGCTCACTGTACTGCTCGATAGATGCTGCAATAGAAACAAGCTCCTCACGCCCAATAGAAAGGGAAACAACGTCGGTAACCGAGGGCTTTCCGCTCGTTAACGTGCCGGTTTTATCGAATACTACCGTCCTCGCTCTTCCCATTGCCTCGATAGAAGCCGCACTCTTAAACAGTACTCCGTTGCGGGCAGAAACTCCGCTCGCAACCATAATGGCAACGGGTGTTGCAAGTCCAAGCGCGCAAGGACAGCTGATAACCAATACCGATATAGCTCTTGCGAGCGCAAAACCCAAACTATTGTTTACAAAATACCAAACAATTCCCGTAATTATCGAAACCGCCAGCACAAAAGGAACGAATACCGCCGACACCTTGTCAGCAAGCTTCGCAATAGGAGCTTTTGATGCCGCGGCATCTCTTACGAGGCTGACGATATTTGCCATTACCGTGTCTTCACTAACTCCCGTTGCTTCTATACGAATGTAGCCCGAAATATTAGTTGTTGCAGCATATACTGCCGACCCGTGTGACTTTTCTCTCGGTATACTCTCGCCCGTAAGGCTTGCCTCATCTACCGTTGTATCGCCAAAAATCACAGTGCCGTCAACCGATATGCTCTCGCCCGGTCTGACTACGACAATATCTCCGGTTTTAACCTCTGAGGTAGGAATTACTATCTCCTTTTCATCTCTTAGCACCGTTGTTTGCTTCGGTGTAAGCTCCATAAGAGCCCGAATTGCGTTAGTTGTTTTTCCCTTTGCTCTTTCTTCAAGCAGCTTGCCTACCGTTATAAGAGCAATTATCATCGCCGCCGACTCAAAATATAAGCCGTGCAGAAATTTATGCGAAAACACTCCGCTAAGAGCAAGCTCTTTTATAACGATGACGGTACTGTAAACGAAAGAAACGCCTGAGCCAAGAGCGATTAAGGTGTCCATATTCGGAGACCTGTGAATAACCGCACGCGTACCGCTTACGAAAAAGCGGTTGTTAATTATGAGAATAGCGCCGGATATAAAAAGCTCTGTTAGGGCAACCGCGACGTGATTTTTTGCAAGAATGCTTGGAAGAGGAAAGCCCCACATTACGTATCCCATTGAAATATACATAAGTGGCAGCAGCAAGGCAAGCGAGAAAATCAAGCGGTAATATATCCTTTTTTTCGCTTTTACGTCCGCCTCTGTGTCCATTTTTTCATATTCTTCTCTCGAAATAGCGGAGCAACCCGCATTTTTCACCGCGAGAATGATATCGCTTTCGTCACCGCCCTCGACACTCATAGTTCCTGCGAGCAGATTAACACTACACGAGCTAACCCCGGGGACCGAAGAAACCGCTCCCTCGACACGCGCAGAGCAGGCGGCGCAGCTCATTCCGCTGACTATATATTTTTTCATTGCTTCATCAGCCTCCCAAGGAGCGAGCAAAGCTCGTCTACAACGTCAACTCGCCCGTCCTTTATATCCTCTACCACGCATTCCTTTATATGATTTTTAAGGAGCTGCTCGGAAAACGAGGATAAAGCGGATTTTATCGCGGCAACCTGCGTTAGAATTTCAACGCAATAGCTGTCGCTCTCAACCATTTTGACAACGCCTCTTACCTGGCCCTCTATTCTTTTAAGTCTGTTAACGAGGCTCTTCATTTCCTCGTCGCTTCTTTTCTTGAAGTCGTGACACATAGCTTTTTCTGACATATTTTTTCCTCCGAAAGCCTCTTTATACTTTAATTATATACCCCCACGGGGTATTTGTCAATGCTTTTTCATAATATCTAAGCGTAAATTTCCTATTGACTTTTTCATAAATATATAGTATTATATATAAGAATTGAGAATTACTCTCATTTTGTGCGTGGGGAGGGATTTTTTTGACCTATAAAACCGAAAAAAAGGGCGCGGTCCTGAATTTTTTCAAAAATGCGGGAAGAAGCGCGTATACCGTAGAGGAAATTTGCGATAGAATTCTGCCCGACGGAAAGGGAAAAAGCACCGTTTACAGAATTATCTCGGGGCTTGTCGACAACGGTGTCCTGCACCGCATCGCAGATGCCAAGAACCGTCACGTTACCTATCAGTATATGGAGCATGGCGGTTGCTCGGAGCATTTTCACCTCAAATGCAAGGACTGCGGAAAGCTCATTCATCTTGATGACGAGCTCTC